>JBGTBX010000381.1:0-3883 GCA_041749115.1 Gemmatimonadaceae bacterium | reverse complement strand
TGGGTCGACGACCGCCAGACCGGGGAAATTGAAATGCGCCACGTTGCGCGTCGCAACGGCGTAGCCGAATTCCAGCGCAATGGCCGCGATCATGAGGTCCACCGACTGACGGTTGCCGGCGGCGAGTTGAGCAGCGCGAATGGCGGCCCCCTCGTTGAAGGGCAGCACACGGCCCGCGTAGGCGATGCGAAGCGCGTTGAACCAATCGCGCAGGACCGATCCCTGCGGCGAATTGTTTGCCTCCTCCATCAGGGTGCCGCGTTCAATTTCCATGATCGTCAACGTCGTCAGATAGAAAGCACTCGCCGGATGCGTCTGCGACCAGGCGCTGACCTTGGGGTCCTGGTTGTGCGGCTTCTTCCGCAGCTCCGAGATGACGTTGGTGTCGAGGACGATCATGCGGACTCAAAATTCGACGTCACGGGATTGCTTCTCCATGCGCGGGATCTCGAAGACATCGTCGGGAAGTTCGGGGAGTTGCCGCATCAGCGCGAACAGCGAGGGCGCTTTGCCCTGCAAGCGGTGGTACTCGTCAATGTTGAGCATCACGAAGGCCGGATGGCCACGGTCGGTGATCAGAACCGGACCCGTGAGCGCAGCTGCCTTGGCCGCGGCGACGTCGCGGGTGAAGTCCCGGCTGGAGAAGATTCTGGTGCTCATGATGACCTCCAGGTTGCGCGGATTGCCCCTCGAGCAGCTTTGGTAGCCTTGGATTGAGCCTATTGCCGTGGAGTCAGCTGAGAATCGTCCAGCACAGCGCCTCTGCTGGCGCTGGCCGCATTGAATGCAAACTTGGCCTGCGCACCTCGCGTGTAGTGCGGCCGCGGCGCGATCCACGCGGCACGGCGCGCTGCAATTTCCGGTTCAGGCACATTGAGCTCGAGTTTCAACAGACGCGCCTCGATGGTGATCGGCTTCGGACCCTAGGCGGCAAGCCTGTTCAAAACCACGTTAGCCGCCCAATTGAAATACGGTCATACAGCTGGTACGATATTGCTGCCCATACGTCGACAGTCTGAGCCGACCGGGCTGCGGTGCCATTGCGGCGTCTGACCATCCAGGAAGCTCATGAAAACCACCATCGACATCTCGGACGCGTTGCTTGAACAGGCGCGCTCAATCGCGTCGAGAGACGGTGTAACGGTCAAGTCGCTGGTCGAACAGGGACTGCGGACGGTACTTGATCAACGCAAGCGTCCGGTTCGTTTCAAGCTTCGCAAGGCGAGCGTCAAGGGCCGTGGCCTGAGCGATGAATGGGAGGGCGCATCTTGGGATCGTCTGCGTGACACTGCTTATGGCGATACGTCGCCAGCGTCGTCAGATTGACAGCGGCATATCGATTTTCATGATCGCAATCGACACGAACATTCTCGTTTATGCTCATCGCGAGGATGCGCCATTCCATCTGGCTGCCATTTCCCGGGTCGCCGCGCTGGCTCAGGGTGAGCGAGCCTGGGCGATTCCCTGGCCGTGTCTGTGCGAGTTCTACGCGATCGTCACGCATCCGAGAATCTATCGTCCGCCATCGTCCGTGAAGGCGGCGATCGATCAGATCGAAGCCTGGGTCGAATCTCCGTCGTTGACGCTGTTGTCAGAGTCGGTGGGGCAGTGGTCTACGCTTCGAGAGCTTCTTCTGCGAGGGCGCATCGCTGGCCCGATCGTTCACGACGCGAAGATTGCCGCCCTGTGCATCAGTCAGCAAGTCAGCGAACTCTGGAGCGCTGACCGTGATTTCGGCCGATTCCCTGGGCTCAGCGTGCGCAATCCCTTGATCGACTAGTGTCCGGGATTCATGACCGTCACCCGTGCGTCGGCAACTGCCAGCATATCGGTCAGCGCAGAATAGGCCCGGTATCGACGCAAAGTGAACCACGCTGCGCGTGAGGCCGGCCATCCTGAGTACCAGCAAGGCTTGCCGATGCGCGGTTCTTCGCGCCTCGTGCGGGATTCGCCATTTCGGCCGTATCGACCGACTGGGCGAGTACGTCTCAAAGTGTCTGGCGGCTATCCAGAAAACCGGCTTCGCGCAGGACAGATGCAACCCGCGTGTCCGACTCGTCGTATCCACCGAGCAGAATATTCAGCAACCGTGCGCGTTCGTCGCCGGCGTCGTCGGCGCGACGGCACCAGCCACCGGGTGATGAGTCCGCTGGAGCTCATGCAGCGGCTGGCCGCGCCGGTCCCCAGAGCGAGGTTGCACCTGATCCGCTTGCACGGGATCATCGCCGCGATCCTGGAGCAGCCGGCGATCCGGAAGATCCTCACGCACCTGGGGCTGCAGGCCCGGGCGCCGCCACGCTCGCCGGCCCGTGGGTGCTGCGACGTTCTTGGCGGGGCGAATGTCAGTATGCCCCGAAGTTCGGTTGTGCGAGAATCAGTTGCCACGGTCAACACCCAGGATCTGGTCTTCGAAAGGTTTGCCCCAGCCCTCCGACAACTACTGTAAATGGTGAGCCCTATGAAACTTGCCCGAGCACTAGTTCTGGCCCGACAATCGCGATCCTTCCCTTCGGTGCGTACGCTCAGGAGAAGCCATTGAAGCTGCTTGTCCACGTAACAACGGGTGCCGACAACCCGACGAAGGCGGCACTGGCATTCCTAGTAGCAAGGTCAGCCGCTGATGAGGACCATCAGGTCACCATGTTCCTCGCAGGTGACGGAGCTGAACTCATCACGGACAAGTCGCTGGATTCCGTGGTGGGCCGCGGGACCGGAAAACTACGCGAGTCCTACGATGCACTGGTGGCTAAGGGTACAAGGATCTTCATTTCAGGCGGGTCAGCAAAGGCGCGAGGTATATCGGAGACGGACATTGCTGGAAAGCCCGCTCAGTTCGCGATGCCGAACATGCTTGTGAAGCTGGTGATGGAGTCCGATCGGGCGATCACCTATTGATGCAAGAAAGTTGGGATCGACCGCCTGCCCACAGAGTTGGCAGCGGTCGACCAGGTTGACCCTCACTCGGCGGGAGCGGGACGGAGTTGTCGCTGGTGTTCAAGGACCGGCCACGGCGGGTGCGATCCTGCAAGCTCAGAACCTCCAGGTTCTGAGCCGCGGTCTCCTTGTCAAGATGTCCGTGGTCCGCCTCGATCATGCGAACACTCGTTCTCGACAATTGAGCAATGGTCAACAGGTCCGGCTTGTTGTCGGTCACCAGGTCCCGGCACCGGGCCGCAAAGTCAGAGCAATCAAGGTGCGCAGGAAGGGGGGAGAACCGAACGCCTCCTGAAGCACTGCCCGAACTGCGGCGGCACGCCCAAGATCATCGCCGCGATCCTGGAGCAGCCGGCGATCCAGAGGATCCTCACGCACCTGAGGCTGCAGGCCCGGGCGCCGCCACGCTCGCCGGCCCGTGAGTCGCCTCTACAAGCGGCCTGACCGACCGAGCGCTGCGAAGGGTCACTCTGTTCAGGCGGCCTGACCCCAGGGCTGCGGGGATCGGCGGCGCACGAACCCACCGGCAAGGGTCAACGCGACCCGCAGATCAGACTACACACTCAGGGGAGGCGTCCCGGCGGCACTGTCGACGCTCTGCAGGTCGCAGCCAACTCCAAAAAACCGCATCCAGTGCAGTCAGTCACCGCGCCGCGGCCGTCTCCAGCAAGAGGAGGGGGTTTGAATTCCCTATTTATACAGGCAACTTCGCCGCCAGGCGAGCACCTCCTTTCTGTTACCTTCGACCTCATGATCGCCGCCCATCCCGCCGCGCGAGGATCGGTCCTCGCGCTTTTGGCCGCCGTTCTGTTCGGCGCGAGTACGCCGTTGCTGCAGCGTTTCGGTGCCGGCGTCGGCCCGTTCGGTACCGCGGCCTTGCTCTATCTCGGCGCAGCGCTGATCGGCTTTGCGACCCGCCAGCCGGTCGAGCGGCAAGCCGCGGTCACCC
>JBGTBX010000380.1:0-5613 GCA_041749115.1 Gemmatimonadaceae bacterium | reverse complement strand
TCGCTCGGACTCGACAGAGAGCGGCGGCCGCTTCCAAAGACCCGCAACCTTGCCCTGCTGGCATTCGCAGTGGTGATCGGCTTGATCGTTCTTTCGGCCCCGATCGCGGCACAGAACGGTTCCGAGGCAAGCGTTTGGCTTCGGGACGTCGCCCCGTACTTGATGCTGGGGGCGGCCCCGGTCCTGGCTGCGGACGCAGCAAGACACGTCTCGGTTCGCTTCTTCGAGGTATGTCTGCTGGCCAGCGGGATAATCGTTCTCGTCGGTGTCAGCGTCCAGTACGCGTCGCTCCGTGGCATCACGGACACGTCCGCTGAGGGCGCCGTTCTGACAGACCTAATGCTGCCAATCGCGCTTGTCATCTACGCGACCGCAAGGGTGATCACACGCGGAGACCGGGACGAGCGCAATGAGAGCGGTCTGCCAGCTTACATCTGGGGCCCGGTTGCGGTGATCGGAGCGCTCAGCTTGCTAATCGCGGGATCTCGGACAGCCGTGCTGGTACTTCCGACCGTCCTCCTTTTGGCGGTCATCCTACGCCGGCCAGCAGCGTTCGGGCGGATCCTGAGCATCGCCGTGGGCGTCGTGGCGATGCTCCTCATCGCGCTCGCGTATGCCGACAGCCTCGGTGTGAATCGGTCGGTTGTTACTGAGCGCATCGAGACCCTGCCGGCTGTGATCGATTCACCAAGTGGTGACCCCAGCTTCAGCGATCGGTCAGCCCAGGCTGAAGATGGATGGGAGAAGTTCCTCGACTCGCCGATTCTGGGCTCGGGCGCTGGCCTGATTTTTCAGTGGTACACGCCGTATGGGGTGGCCCGCGAGGCCTTCACTATCGATGCCTCGACGGCCACGTTGGCCAAGTTCGGCATTGTCGGATTGGTCAGCATCGTGCTGTTCTGGGGTGCCATGTTCCGGATGATGGTTGTCGAAGGCGTGACCGCACGGAACCGTGCACCAATCATCGGTTTATCCATATTCGTGATCCCCTACCTAGTCCTCAGTAATCCCTTTGAAGATAAGACCTTGGCGATCGGGATCCTGTTGCTGCTCGGGGCCGCGTTGGGAGCGACACGGGAGACGGCGGAAGCGGATTCACAGCGGGTCACTGAAGCTCACGATTCGGCATGACCGAGGCGAGCCGCGTAAACGGCGCTGCCCAGGGTAAGCCGGCGGGAAACTAAAGCAGTGTCCGCGAAACGCGCATGGGGCCAGGACACGACTGTGGTCCTGTTTACCCAGGGCTCTGCGCTGGTCGTGACCACGGCGCTGGCCGTCGTCATTGCAAGAACCTTAGGGCCAGCGGAGTATGGCATTTTCGCGGCGTTTCTGGGCATCGGAATGACGCTTTCGCGTTTCATAGATGCAGGGTTGGCTACCTGGCTCCTTCGTGAGTTTTCGCGGCGGTCGAGCACTGTCCATGAGGACCGGTCGCGACGTACGGAGGACGGCTCCCTTCTCAGCGCAGCGATGGTGGCGCAGAGCATCCTGTTCATCGTCGGCACAGCCGCCGCCGTTGGCGTGGTACTCGTCATTGGAATAGGGGGCGGCCTGCTTGCAACCTGCGTGGGACTCATCGCGTACACGAGCTTTGCGACGGCTGCAGGAGGAATCGAAACCATCTTTCGCGCTCGCCGCCGCTACCGCGTCATCGTCTGGACGACAATTCTCGAGAAGCTCGCACTTCTGTGTGGGGTACTGCTGGCGGCTTCGATGGAAGCAAGCATCGTCCCCATAGTCGCGGTCTACGCCTTGGTCGGCGGGGCGAAGGTTCTCGCAGTCGCAGTCATCGCCGAGCGAACCGGCTATGTTGCGTTCCAATGGGTCCCTCCGCGCCGCGCCCTTGCCCTCCTTCGCAGGTCAGGGCCTCTCGCTCTGACCTCGATCGCGACTTCCCTGCGAAGGCTTGACGTGACTCTGGTCAGCGCTTTCTCACCGGCTGCCGGCGGGCTGTACGGCGTAGCAGATCGGATCGTAACTGCCACGTATATCGTGCCCAACAGTGCGGCATCAGCACTGTTCCCGGTGCTCGGGAACCACGGCGACCAGTTCGGGGCGAGTCGTCGTGCGTCGCTGGCGCTTGCTGCCGCCGGCCTTGTCGTAGCCGTGGTTGGCGTAGTTACGGCGGAACCCTTGATCGCCTTGTTGTTCGGGTCGGAGTTCAGCGGCGCCGTTCCGGTGCTCCAGCTTCTGTTCATCGCGACGCCGGCGATGTACCTCTCGGGGCCAGTCACGACCGGACTCGTTACGGCCGGCCGGTATCGGGATATCTATCTGATCACCGTGCCGGCGATGGTCGGTGGTCTGCTCCTGATCCCCCTGGGCTACCTGGCGTTCGGGATCGAGGGTGCAGCCCTGGCGGTATTGCTGCGCGCATCTTCGATGGCCATCGGGCTCTGGTGGCGTCTCCACGCGACCAGAGCCCGAGCTCCGTTGCCGGCGGCTTAATGACGGGCTCTCAGGAGGGACACGAGGAAACCCCCGACAGGGAGCCGGCTAGGTTTCCCGGGCGGGCGGCAGTTCTCCAACGCGTGGTGCCGCCCTACCGTGCTGCAGCGTTCAACGAGTTGGCGAGTCGATGCGAGGGCGGCCTTGTTCTGCTGGCCGGCATGCCTCGATCTGACGAGAACATGGCTCTGGCCGATGACGACGAGTCCCATGTCGACCGCGTCGAGCTCACAAACCGGTACCTGTCGGTGCGAGGTGGGTGGTTTTGCTGGCAAGCCAACCTGCGTCGGGAGTTGGCTAGGCATCGACCTGACGTACTGATCGCCGAAGCCAATCCGAGATGCGTGTCGACCCCATTGGCGGTCAACTGGATGCGGCGGCGAGGGCTACCGGTGCTGGGGTGGGGGCTAGGTACAGATGCCGGAACTGGTCCGGCCGGCCGGATCCAGGCCGGAATCAGGCGTCGATTCGTTCGCCAGTTCGACGCGATGATCGCCTACAGCACGGCTGGCGCGCACCAATACGTCCAGGCCGGCGTTGCCGCGGATCAAGTGACTGTGGCGGTGAACTCTTCGGTGTCAGGAGCGTCGTTGATGGAAAAGGGAGAAGCCAAAGGAGGTGATCGCCTGAGAGTTGTCTTCGTCGGACGCCTGGAAGATCGCAAACGCATTGATGTCTTGATCCGCGCGTGTGCCGAGGCATCGTCCACGGCCACATCGTCGCCGCATCTGTTGATAGTTGGATCTGGATCGGCTCGGGATGGGCTTGAGGCCCTGGCGTCGACTGTCTATCCGTCGACCACTTTCACCGGGCCGCTGTACGGAGAGGAGTTATCAGATGCGCTGAAAGCCGCTGACCTGATGGTTCTTCCCGGGACTGGCGGATTGGCCGTCCAGGAGGGCATGGCCCACGGCCTTGCCGTTGCGGTTGGGGACGGGGACGGAACGCAACATGACCTCGTCGGGGCGGAGAACGGTTGGCATGTTCGCCCCGGTGACCAGGCTCAGCTCGCCAACGTCCTGACCAGCGCGATGGAAAACATCCCGAGGGTGCGAGAGATGGGGCGGCTTTCGTCGACGTTGGTCGCGCGCAGGTTCAACTTAGAAACGATGGTCGATGGGATTGTCCAGGCCGCCTGCTCTGCGGCTCAACGGTCCGTCTCTAAATAGGTTCCCTGGATAGCCCCACAGCCTGTCCCAATAGTCGTTCGAGCTGCGAAACCTGATCTCCCCTGACGTAGTTCGCGAGCACGAACTCGCGTCCGTTTCGGCCCATCTCCGCGGCCCGGTCGGGATCGTCTCGAAGCTCGGCGATCGCCGCGACCAGGGCGGCATCGTCCTCAGCCGGAACGTATAGACCGCAGTCCGCGTCCTCGACAATCTTCCTTGCCTCTCCGTCGACCATCACGATCACCGGCTTGCCGCAACACATGTAGTCGAAGATCTTCGAGGGAATGAACTCCGCCATCATCTCGAGCCGGCGGAGCGGAGCGAGCATCACATCGCAGGCGTTGATGTAGGGGGCGACGTCGGAGAGTGGGACCTCCTGATGGAGGACGACGTTCGGCAGGCCACTGGTCTGCTCCCTGAGCGCGGCCTTCGCCGCACCCTCTCCAAGCATGAAGAAGCGCACGCCGTCGGATTGAACGGCCCGGGCGGCGGGAGGGATCACACCCAGGCCTTGGGCGATGCCGTGGTTTCCCGTGTAGCCGACCACGAATTGGGCGGAGCCCCGCACGGCGGCGGTGACCTCGTCGCGTTGCCGCTCTGGATCGAACACCTCGGGGAGGGTGCCGTTCGGAACGTGTAACACGGGCGAGGCGCCGTTGCGCTCAATGTGGCGCACGAACGGCTTGGTCACGGCAGTGACCGCGGAGGCATCCCGGTAAAGCCAGCGTTCCAGGCGCTTGGCCAGGTTGAACACCCGCCCCCTCCGCAGCTCGCCGAGCGCCAAAGCCACATCAGGCCAGATGTCGCGAACGTCCATGACGCGAGGCCGTCGCATCAGCCTTCCAGCGACTGCAGCCGCCGCCGCCACGAACAGCGGCGGCGAGGTCGCCAGCACGACATCGGGCTTGCGCCGCCAGAGCGTCAAGCTCGATGCGATCGAGAGCAGCGCGTAGGACCCGTAGAACGCCATGCGGCGCCAGAAGGACTTCTTCTGCGTCGCGAATACGCGGACTCTGATCACCTCGAACCCGTTCTCCCGCCGTCGATCGAAGATTCGCCCGCGCCATTCCGGCGGCACGACCCCGGCAGGATGGTTCGGGATCTCGGCGATAACGGTGACCTCATGTCCCGCCTCCGCCAGGCCCTTGGCGAAGGTCTCAGCGCGGATTCCCGTCGCTCCGGTCTCCGGCGGGTAGTACTGGCTGAAGAAGAGGACCCTCATGACGCCGCCCTCGAGGCGAGCGGGATCCGGTGCTCGCCGGCGGAGCCCGAAACGACCAGTTTCTCGCTGCTCAAGCTCGCCACGCTCGCGCCGGATCGCAATAGGCTCCAGCCGAACGTCGTCTGCGGCTCGATCTCGCGCCGATCCTCCAGCCTCGACGCCTCGCACGTTGTTCCCAGGTAAGGCGCGTGGTCCTCACGGTGCAGCGTCGGTTCGCCATCGCCGCCCAGCTTGACGACTTGGAGTGGGCCGAGAGCCTGCTGGGAGATCGTTGCGACCGACGGCCCCGCGTGGAGGCACGAAGTCACGAGGTGGGGTCGGCCGCAGTCGAGTAGGTCGATGATCACGATGCCATCGCCGGGAAGCCAGACGAAGGTCCGTCGGTGGATGACCGGATCCTCGAGCCTCCGGTAGCCGTCGTGCCAGGCGTGGGTGACGACGGCATCCCCGACCTGCTCCGGCCCGTCGGTGCCGACGCGCGGATGGAAAGCGGCGCGGAAATCTCCCCAGAACTCGCACTGATCAAGGCCGTCGATCGTGACCGTGTTGTGGGCTGCGGTGCCGCGGAACTCGTTGCGCCTCGGGCCGGAGTAGCTGAATGCGCCGCGGTCGACCAGCAACGGTTCTCCGTCGATCCACAGGGTGAACGAGAGCGCGTCGGCGTGGGCATGTGGCGGCAGGTGCCGGGGCGAGATCGGCCCGACATCGATTACAGCCTGATCGTCCCCGTGCCGGAGAATGATGTGCCCGCTTCCCTTCAGATGCTCGACCGCC
>JBGTBX010000379.1:0-4424 GCA_041749115.1 Gemmatimonadaceae bacterium | reverse complement strand
GCGAAGCGCGCGCCCGTCAGCAGGTGATCAGTCCATCTGAGCACGCTTCTACCGTGGCCGCTTAGCGCTCGGGCAAAAGGACAAAGCGCGCAATGTTATTGCCCGCGAGGTACTTCTCGGCGGCCGCGCGAATCGTCGCGGGGGTGAGCGCGCGGATCCGCTCGGCGTAGGTCAGGAGCCCGCCTAAATCCTCACCACTCTCGAGCCGGGCGCTGAGATTGGACATCCAGTAGCTGTTCTCCCGAAGACTGACTTCGAGTTGCCGGAGCTGCTGCTCCCTGAGTCGGCCGATCTCCTCATCAGTGATCGGGCCACTTTTCACAGAATCAATCACCGCGCGCACCGCATCCCACAGCTGATCCGCTCGTTCGGGGGCTGATCCAAAGCTGACACGAAATGAGTAGCGCGGGGTGGGGATGCGTTCGAGCTGTCCGCCTGCGCTGACGCTGTAGGTGCCACCCAGCACTTCGCGCAGGTTGTCGAGCAGTCGCATTTCGAGGTACTCTCCGAGCGAGCGCATGGCGTAGCGTTCAGCGGGCGTGTATTCAGCTGGGCCGTGCATGATGATCAGCGTCTCTGCCTTGGGTTCCACGCCGCGTCGAACGAACTTTTCGATCGGTCCGGTTGGTGCCTTTGGCCCTACATCGCGCCACTGCTCCTTTGCACGCGTGGTCGGGAGACTCGCGATCCATTGTTCAACGAATGGACGGACGGCCGTCGGGTCCATGCTCCCAACCATCACAAAGGTATAGTCGCTGAAGTCGGCAAAGCGCTCTGCGGAGATTTCCATCGCCCGGTCATAGGATACGCGGTCCAGAAACGCGAGGTTGACCGGTTGCACTCTGGGGTGATTGCCGCCCATGGTGAGGAGAATGGTGTCCGCAAACGCCTGCTGTGGGTCCTTATCACGGTTCGCAAAGAATGGTCGTACCTGCGCGCGGAACGCCGCAAAAGCCGCAGAGTCGCGCCGCGGTGACGTCAGCTTCAGATGAATCAGTTCAAACAGCAACTCCATGTTCTGCGGGGTGCCACCTGCGGAGATCCCTTCTTCGAGGTCATCAATAAACGGCCCAGCGCTGACCTGCTTTCCTTGAAGGCGTTTGCCGAGTGCAACGGCATCGAACGCTCCGGCCCCACTTCGGTCAACTGCGGCCGTTGCGAGTGCCGCCGACGGCAGATCGGCGTCACTGAGGAGACTGGTGCCGCCAGGGCTCCATCCCCGGATCATGACTTCGTCGGCCTTGAAGTCCGTCGGCTTCAGAAAGAAGCGGATCCCGTTGGACAGGGTCCATTCGGTAACTCCGATATCTGCGATCGTGCGTTCGGAAACGATTCGGCCCGGCGCGGGCGCTTGAGCTACAAGCGGGCCATCGATCGTTTCTTCGGTCCATGCTGCTACCGTTGCCGCTTCGGCGCGGCTGACGCCTGCCAGCAGCTGCTCCGCGGTTGGAGTGGCTGCCGCTGCGGTGGGCGCAGGGGCGCTGAGCGTGATCACACGATTGCCAGGGGTAAGCCACGCGGTTCCCAGCGCGTTTACGTCGCCCAGCGTCAGCTGCGGTACAAGGGTCTGTATTTGCTGATATTCCCAGGCGATGCCAGGGCTGGGTGCGCCGGTCAGAAAATGATCGATGTATTCACCTGCGAAGCCCGACGATTCCGACTGATCGCGCTCCGAGTACGCGCTCTCGTAAGCTCTGAGGATGCTGGTCTTGGCGCGTTCCAGCTCGGATGAGAGGAAGCCGTGCTGGCGGATGCGCTGCGCCTCGAAAAGAACATATTCCAGTGTCCGTACCGTCTCGCCCTCTTTGGCAACCGCAACGACCTGATAGGCATCGGTGCCACGGACAAAGCTCCCGTATCCCGTCGACGCAACGGAAAAAGGCGTTTCAGCACGACGGGCCAGTTCTCCGAGCCGTTGATTAAACATAAAACTGTACAGTTCACCTATCACGGCATTGCGGTAATCCGCCACCGTGGTCTGCCGGCGGGGCGCATGTTTATAGAGCACGCCGACCGTCGAGACCTGTTCTTCGTCATCGGTGGCAATTGTCACCAGGGGTGCGCTGTTGCCCGGGACGGGATACGCGACACGTGGTCGTGCGTTCGGCGGATTGGACAGCTGCGAAAACCGGTCGCGAATCATTCGCTCGATCGTGGCAGGATCGAAGTCACCGACCGCCACGACTGCCATGAGATTCGGGCGATACCAGTCGCGATAGAAGCGCTTCAACGGCGCGGGGTTGGCACTCTCGAGAATCGCCGGGAGCCCGATCGGCAGTCGTTCGGCGTATCGCGACCCTTTGAAGATCACCGGGAATTGCTGATCGCGAATTCTGGAGCCGGCACCGAGTCCGCCGCGCCACTCTTCCATCACCACACCGCGTTCCGCGACCACTTCAACTGAATCAAATAACGCAGCGTCCGACCAGTCCTTCAGGATGTCCAGCGCCCCGGTGATGAGCTCCGGTTTATCTGTAGGCACCGGGAGGATGTAAATGGTCTCGTCAAATCCTGTTTGTGCATTCAGGTCGGCACCGAATCGGACACCGATGGATTCGAGGTACTTGATGATATCGTTTTTCTTGTATCGCGCAGTGCCGTTGAAGAGCATGTGCTCAACAAAATGCGCCAATCCACGCTGATCCTCGTCCTCTACGATGGATCCCGCGTTCACCACGAGGCGAAATTCGGCGCGCTCTCTGGGACGTGAGTTCTTGCGGATGTAATAGGTCAGCCCATTCGGCAGCACACCCACTCGGACGGCGGAGTCGAGCGGGATGGCGCTGGCGGCGCCGGCCTGTGCCGCGAGCCCCAGCGGAGCAAGTGCACAGCCAGCGACGAAGGTCAGCGATCTGATCAGTGAACGAACCGTCATTGTGACGCGTGGTGAGTGGGGAGCATGGTGGGGGCAGCGTTCAAGATACCCATTTGACGGACGGGCGTTGCGAGCGGGGCTCACGCTGGTGATTGTTCCTTCCCATGTCGCCCCAGCTGTCCATTGTCCTCGCGATGTTTCTGACCCTGGTCCCGGTGACGCTGCTGGTGCCTGGGCTCAATGAGTTGGTGGTCACCGCGCATGGTGCGAGTGAAACCGCGGCGCACGCGTTCATGTCGGTGAACATGTTCGCGGGAATTGTGGCTGTCCCATTTGTCATGCGCCGTCTGCGGTCGAGCCCCGCTCTGCACCTGTGGACCGCGGCCCTGCTCGGGGTCGATGCGTTGGCCTTTGTGGCTATGGGAGCCGCGCCGTCCATCGAGGCGTTGATGGTCGCCCGTGTGCTGGATGGCGCCGTGCATTTGCCTGCGATTACGCTGCTCATGGTCGCCGCGAACCGCGTTAGCGGTCGTAGCCGTGGTGGATCATTAGGTGCACTCGCGAGCGCGATCATGATCGGGGTTGCTGTGGGCTCTCCCCTCGGAGGCTGGCTTGTTGAGCAGGGTCCCGATCTCGTGTACAGAGTGGGGGCCGTGCTGCTGGTGTGTGCGGCCGTGGTAGCCTACCGTATTGCACCTGCGAGCATTAATCCACGGACCCCAACGCCGCGATATCAATGGGATCGGCATGCACGGGAATCGTGGGTGCCGCTCGCCTACGCTTTCATGGATCGGTTCAGCATCGGGATCTTCGTCTCGACATTTACTCTGTATCTGACGACGGTCCTGCGCTTTTCACCCACGCAGCGGGGGCTGCTTATTGCACTGTTCATGGTCCCCTTCGCCCTGCTGTGTTATCCGGCTGGGAAGCTGGCTGATCGCACGGGTTGGTTTCTGCCGATGTTGACCGGCAACGTGCTTTTCGGTGCCGTGTTTGCTTTATACGGTGTTTTGCCGCGGGAGTGGATGCCTCTCTTAATGCTCGCCTCGGGGGTGACCAGCGCGTTGATGTTTGCGCCGAATTTGCTGTTGATCTCTGATCTCGCGCGGCGCGGTCACGGTGAGGGGCTGTTCGGTGCGTTTCAGGTGGCCGGCTCCATGGGGTTTCTGACAGGTCCGGTTGTCGGAGGCATCCTCTCAGCGGCAACGAAGGACGGACAGGGTCGGCCGGCGTACACCACGATCTTTGCCGGCGTAGGCGCTCTCGAAATTGTGCTCGCGGTTGTGAGTTTTGCTGTTTTGCGCAATCTGGCGGCCGATGTGAGATCGGAGCGGGTCGCCGACACGTCTCCTGCGGCGGAACCAGTCTCCTGACCGCTTCGGATGGGCTGGGCCTCGCCAAGGTGCCTTGTCCTGTGAACGCCGTCCACCACGTCCTCCCGCGAGCTTGTTCCAGTCGCCAGATGAGCTTCCGGCCTGCTCGGCGGGGCTTCTTGGTCATCGCATCCAGTTCGTTGTTTTGCCGCGGTGCAGCTAAGGAGGCCATTGGCCGCGTGCCCCTGACAGCAGTGGCCGCCTGTGCCATGTGCTCCCTCGGGTCCGGGAACGGT
>JBGTBX010000378.1:0-4746 GCA_041749115.1 Gemmatimonadaceae bacterium | reverse complement strand
GAGGGCCGCGCGGATGCGGGGGAGAGTGTCGGGCGAGGGGGAGTCGGTCACGCGGGTACGTTCGGGGGCTGGGGCTGGGGCTGGGGCTGGGGGAAAATAGCCCCGCGCAGTGCTCGCGTGAGTCCCGGAACGCAAGCAGTCGGTGGCTCGGGTGCCGCTCCTATTGACATTCGGGAGGAAGCCTGCAACCTTCCCTATGTCATTCGGGAGGAAGCATGGCCAAAGCATCAAGCAATGAGCAGGTCCTGCAAGGCACGCTCGATCTGCTCATCCTTAAAACGCTCTCGCTCACGCCGATGCACGGTTGGGGCCTCACCCATCGCATTGAGCAGCTGTCACAGGACGCGCTTCAGGTAGGTCAGGGTTCGATCTACCCTGCCCTGATCCGGCTCGGACAACGAGGCTGTATCGACACGGAATGGCGCATGACCGAGAACAGTCGCCGAGCCAAGTACTATCGACTGACCGCAGCGGGCCGACGTGCACTCGGAGCAGAAGTCGCTTCATGGCAGCGCTTCGTAAGCGCTGTCGGAGTGGTGCTCGCCGCCGAGAGTTGATCATGCTGCCTAACGTGCGCGCGGCGTTTGTCCGAGTGCGAGAGCTCTTCCGCAACCGTTCGGCAGCAGGTGCTGAACAGGACGAAGAGTTTCGCTTTCATATGGAAATGGAAACGGCCGAAAACGCGCGACGCAGGATGAATGCAACTGAGGCCCGCCGCGCCGCCGTGCTTCGCTTCGGCGGCACACAGCGATTCCGCGAAGAGAGCGCCGACGCGCGTGGTATGGCGTCCGTCGACACTCTTGTCCGCAATGCGCGATTCGCCCTCCGTCGCCTGCGACGGGCACCCGCGTTCAGCGCGGGCGTTATTGCAACACTGGGCATCGGAATCGGAGCCGCCATCGGCATTGGCAGCATCGTCTATGGTGTCCTGCTCCGCGACTTACCGTATCACGAGCCTGATCAACTGGTGCGTGTCGGTTTCCACACAAGCGGCCTGGCAGCCGACGGTGACCTGCACTCCGAAGCCACCTTCCTTCACTTTGCAGAAAACTCGCGCTCGTTCAGCGAACTCGGCGCGTACTACACAATCGACGCCATTACGATCACCGATGGAGAGGGCCCCGAGCGCGTTACGGCCGCGATGATCACGCCAAGCGTTCTTACGCTGCTCGGTGCGCGGCCGCTCCTGGGCTCACTCTTCGCACCCGGCGACACTTCGTGGTCCGGCGACCGTGTCCCGATTCTCATCTCTGAAAGTTTGTGGCGACGGCGTTATGGTGCCAAGCCGTCGATCATCGGGCAGCGCCTCGAGATAAACCGCGGCACCCGTGTCGTTGTCGGTGTCCTCCCGCAATCCTTCGACTTTCCATCGCCATCGTCGGACATCTACTACCCGACGCCCACGAGAGTCGACCGCCCGCAGATTACCGCACGCTACTTCCATGTGATTGGTCGACTGCGCACGGGCTCAAGCGCCCAGGAAGCAGCGGCCGAACTCAATACGCTGATTCCAACACTCGCATCGCGTTTCCCTGCAATTACGGCCGACCTTCTGCAGCGCAGTCGCGCACGAGCCTCAGTCACATCGCTCAAGTCTGCGATTGTTGCCTCAGTGCGGCCACAGCTGGTATTGCTCGGAGTTCTCGTGGGTGTTGTGCTGCTTATCGCCACGACCAACGTCGTCAATCTGTTTCTCCTGCATACCGAACGCGCCAGCCATGAGATTGCCATTGCGTTCTCGCTGGGCGCCACACGCCTGATGGTCGCGCAACGTTTTGTCATCGAAGGAATTGTGCTCGGTCTGTTATCCGCGTTCGTGGCGCTTCCTGCCGCCGCACTTGCCCTCTCCATCAAATTCGGCTTCACCGAACGCGAGATTCCTCGTCTCAACACAGTTTCATTCACTTGTACAACCGTCGCTCTTACACTCATCTGTGCGGTGGTCCTCGGGGCAGGCGTAGGTATGACCGCGCTTTCACGCACTGGATTGTCGGGGCTATTCGACCGGATCCGCGGATCGCGGTCGACGCTGAGTCGTAATTGGCGGCGCGCGCAGAACGGCCTCGTCGCTTTCCAGGTGGCCATTGCACTTACCTTGCTCGTCGCCGCCGGCTTGCTCGGCCGCAGCTTCTGGAACCTTCGCAACGCGGAGATCGGCTTTGAGCCCGCGAACGCGACCAGCTTCCAGGTATCGTTGCCATGGAACGGCTATCGGTCCTACGCTGAGAATGCCGCGTTCCATGCCAGGATGATGGACCGACTGGCTGCGCTCCCCGGTGTCAACGGCGTTGCCGCGGCGCTACGCCTGCCGCTTAGCAACCCCGGAGCACCGACACTCGACATGCAGCTCGAAGCCAGCGACGACGAAGGCCGTCCGTCCGTTTTGTCGGCAGGCAATATGGCCAGTGCCGACTTTTTGGGGGTGATGGGAATTAAGCTGCGAGGCGGCCGAAGCTTTGCACCCGGCGACCTTCGCGGTGTGCCTGCCGTAATCGTCAGTGAACGACTCGCGATGAGCATCTACGGAACGGCGGACGTTGTGGGGCGTGGCTTGCGGAAGCTCGAGAGCGACGGCACTCAGTCGACTGAGTTCACGATCGTGGGCGTGGTCGGCGACGTTCACTGGGGGCGGATCGAGGACGGATATGTGCCAACGGTCTATTTCCCCTTATTGCGTGATGGTGATGGGCTGCCGACGGACAGCGCGCCGGTGCCATACAGGCCGAGGGATGTGGTGTATACGATGCGCGGCACGCAACTGCCGACGGCCACCACGATTCAAGGGATTGTGATGGACCTCGACCGCCTCGTGGCGCCAACGCACATCCGTACGCTGGAGTCTTTGGTGGATACTGCGACCGCGCGTGTGCGTCTTACTATGCTGCTAATTGCTGTTGCAGGCGCTGCGGCGTTGCTGCTTGGTGTGATCGGCGTGTACAGCGTTGTGTCATATGCGGCGACCGGTCGCACACGCGAATTCAGCATTCGTGTGGCCTTGGGCGCTGCGCCCACTCGGGTTGGCCGTATGGTACTCGGCGATGGACTCAGGCTGGTTGTCATTGGCATACTGGCCGGACTCGTTGTGGCGGTCGCGGGGATGAAGCTGCTGAGCGAACTACTTTATGAAGTGAAGCCCACGAGTGTTCCGGAGTTCGCTCTCGCCACCGTGCTTCTCATCGCGGCGGCGCTGCTCGCCGTAGTGGTGCCCGCGCGGCGCGCTGCCCGCACGGATCCCGCTCTGGTGCTCAGAGGGGAGTAAGCAGTTCGTTCGGAGATGCGCTCATAGCGGTATCAGCCCTTACCTCGCGGCGCTTTCGTCAGCGCTCGAGTCCGCATCTTTGACGAGCACTCACGTCCGAACCCGTCTCTGATGGGATACCGGGCCGGGCAAAAAGCCGCGCGGCCACGTCGCATGCTGTAAGCATCGCTGAGTCGTTTTCTACGTTTGTGAGGACAACGATTGTCAGGCTGTCCGCCGGGTAATGGGCGAGGTGACTCGCGAAGCCGTCGATGCCGCCGGTGTGGTTGTAGATGGTGCGACCGAAGAATTCCCGGATCTGCCAGCCGTACCCATAGTCGCCGTGGATCGGCTGCAAGCTCTCTGCGACGAGACGGGTGTTGAATAATCTGCCGTTTAACATTGCTTGCGACCACCGAAAGAGGTCTCCGGTAGTGGACAGCAGACCCCCTGCGGCGTACGCCGCATGATCGTCGTAGTCAATGTTGCGCAGGCCCAGAGTGTCGCTGCGTTCGTAACCCCGAACGCGATCGTCCATGACCGCGTACACATCGTCGTATGCCGTTGCTGTCAGGCCCAGAGGAGCAGCAATCCAACGTTGCACGATGGTGTCCCACGGCGTTCCGACTACCTTTTCGAGGATTGCGCCGAGCAGGACGTAATTGAAATTGTTGTACGCATACGCGGATCCTGCAGCAAAACGCAACGGTTCGTCTGACGGCACCGTTGAGAGAACGCGACGCAGTTCATCAACCGTGGCGCCGACCGGTACCGCCTTCAGGTCACCAAAATGATCTGCGATGCCGGAGGAATGCGAGAGGAGATGCCGCACCGTGACTGCTTCCCAATTTCGTGGACACGACGGTAGCAATCCACAGACGTGCTGATCGAGCCCCAGCAGGCCACGGTCGACGGCCACGAGTACGGCCGATGCGGTAATGGGCTTGGTCAGGGATCCTATTCGGAATCGGTGATTCGGTTTCATCGGTACACGGAGATCCAGATCGGCGAACCCGTATGCCTGTTCGAATACGACCTCGTCGCCGCGCCCGATGAGCAGAACCCCGCTAAAACCTCCGTCCTGCGCGGACGTGCTCATGTAAGTGCGCACGTTGTCCACGTTGGCCCAAGTGCCTGTGGCCGCGTCCTTTGTGGTACACGCGCCGATCCCGGAAATCGCGGCCCAAACGAGTAACAGCAGCACGCCTCGCCGATGCCGGCCATGCAACCGAGGATGCATTAAACCGACAGGGGTACGGCGTACGCTTTGAGGTTGTCTCCGACAATTGGTCATAGTCATATCGTTCATCTATTGACACCGCTCAGCATGTAACAGTTCATCGCCGAACTGTGATTGTGGCACACGCGCCAGCAGCTGGAGCCGGTTTCCACTCGCAAGCATCAGACGAAGTGGTGCCCCACGATCAGACCGACGGGGTTAAGCTGCAGTGCGAAGCGGTGTCAGTGTTCGAGCGATTGTTGGCCACTGCACCTTCTTTATCCGGGCG
>JBGTBX010000377.1:0-10192 GCA_041749115.1 Gemmatimonadaceae bacterium | reverse complement strand
GGCGGCGAAATGTCGGTCCGCGGCGACGAGGTCCGCTGGGACGTGCACCCGATCGAAGTCGGGCCGCGCTACGCCGGTGCGCTGTGCACGGCGGGCCATGTCGAGCGCGTCGAGTTGTTCGAGCTCTGCGCGGGCCAGTGGTCGATCAGGGCGCCATCCATCGGTCATTCGTGATTCGGGAAGCAAGCTTGTAGGCCGGGCGAAGCCGGACGCCGGGATGAAAAGTGGACGTATGACATGACTAGTCGTACGATAAGTCCATGAAGCAGATCGCGGCCGCCAAGTTCAAGGAGCAATGCCTTTCGATCCTCGACCATGTCGGGGTGGAGGGCATCGTCATCACCAAGCGAGGCAAGCCTGTCGCGAAGCTCATTCCTATCGGCGCCGAGTCGGCATTCCTGATCGGCGCCCTAAAGGGGCGCTTGGTCATCAAGGGCGAAATCCTCACCACGGGCGCGAAGTGGAATGCTCAATCTTGATACCCATGTCTTGCTCCACGCGGTTGGCGGCAAGCTGACGGCACGAGAGGAACGGTTGCTACGCGCGGATCGTTGGAGCATCTCGGGAATCGTCTTGTGGGAGATCGCCAAGCTGTCGCAGCTCAAACGCATCGAAATCGATCTGGACGATCCGGAGGTTTCCCGAGTTCTGGCTGCAGTGCACGTCTGGCCCATCACGGTGGAAGTTGCCCGGACCAGTACGCGGCTGGATGTGCGTGTCGACCCCGCCGACGAACTGATCGCAGCCACGAGTCTCGTGCACAACGTCGCGCTGGTCACCCGCGACCGTAAACTTTTGTCGTCCAAATTGGTGCCGCTGGCCTGAAGCGACGGTATCGCTCGGCCCGACCGACGCGGGCGCAGCCGGTGAAATGACCAGTGCTACGCTGATCCTGTGTAACGATGGAGCACGGCAATGGCCAATCTCACGCTGAGTCTGGAAGCTACGTTGCTGCAGAAGGCGCGCGAGGCCGCGCCTGAAGTCGAGCGGCCGCATTGGTGATTGGCTGCGGCCGGCAGCGAACACCTCGCGTGCCCTACAGGTTGAACTCGAGGGCGTGGGCTACCGGCGCGGCGGCAATCTTTATTCGGGGTCTTCGGGAACTCGTGTGGGTGAATTCAAGCTCGTGTCGGAGCTGCAAGGCCGTGAAGCGCGAGGCGCTCGACTTCCTGTCGGACAGCCCGTTCTACACCAAACGCTTTGCGTATTACGTCGGTCGGCGCTGTCGCACGACGACGATCTCGGACGTCGCCAAGGAACTGCGCCTCGACTTGGACAGCATCAAGGCGCTGGACATGCAGTACATGAAGGCGCAACTCGCCAAGGCGGGTACGCCCGCGCCGCGCCGCATCGGCATCGACGAGATTTCGATCCGCAAGCGTCACACCTACCGGATCGTGGTCAGCGATCTCGACCGACGACGACCGATCTGGTTCGGCGGAACGGATCGCTCGGAGGCCAGCATGAGCGAGTTCTTCGCCTGGCTGGGCGAAAAGAAGAGTCGATGCGTCCGGCTGGCGCTGATGGACATGTGGAAGCCGTTTCGCAATGCCACGCAGGCCCACGCGCCGCAGGCCGCGATCCTGTTCGACAAGTTCCACGTCGTGCGCCATCTCGGCGATGCGCTCGACAAGGTGCGCAAGAGCGAGTACGCGCGCCTGTCCGGCAAGGACCGGCGCTTCATCAAGGGACAGAAGTACACGCTGCTCTCCAGCGCGGAGAACCTGAGCCTCGAAGGCCGTCAATCGCTCAAGCTGCTGCTGGCGGCCAACAAGCGCCTCAGCACGGCGTACGTGCTGAAGGAGTCCTTCGGGCAGCTGTGGAACTACCGCAGCGAAGCGTGGGCACGTCGGTTCTTCGAGAACTGGCGCGCCTCTCTGAAGTGGCAGCGCCTCAAGTCCTACGAGAAGTTCGCCGAGATGATCGATCGCCATTGGGACGGAATCGCCGCCTATTGCTCACCGGAGAACAAGGTCTCCCTCGGCTTCGTCGAGGGCCTCAACAACAAGATCCGGGTCCTGCAACGCCGCTCGTACGGCCTGCGCGACGAGGAATATCTGCGGCTGAAGATCCTCACCTGCATGCTTCCGCAGCTCTGAAAGGGCCAAACTGACCCACACGACTTCCAGAAGAGCCCAAACAAAGGCATCGCGCGCAGCCTGACGCTCAGCGAAGGCACGGTGAAGGGCTACGTCAGCCAGATCCTGGCCAAGCTCGGCGTCGCCGACCGTACACAGGCCGCCGTGCTGGCGAGTCGCCGCCGACCCGGCTGAGTCGGTGATCGGCAGCACTTCAGGACACCGAACCGCACCCGCCGAAAGACCGGTGCAGCCACCCGCCGACTGCCAGTGTCAGGCAAATCCAGTGGCCGCTAGGCTTGCAGCACCGTCGTTCGCTGGGTCACTATGAGCTGCCCCCTGAATTTCGTCTTCCAAGGGTCGATGGTTAACATCGAGACTTGAGGGACGAGAAATGAGGTGGCGTCGCGAACGTGGTGGAAATTTGAAGGAGGCGTAGTCTCCAGCTTGGAACCAACCAAGACGAGGCGCCAGCAAGCGCCGAGGAGACTACGCCATGAACGACGTTACCACCGCAGCACGGTCGCCAGCTTCGCTCAACGATTGGACCGACCCGTTCGAGCAGGCGATTCGTGAGGGTGTGCAGCGCTTCGCGCAGGAGCTGCTCGAGGCCGAAGTGAGCGAGGTGCTGGGCCGTCTGAGGTACTGGGTGCGTTGTTCGGCGGGGCGGTGAGCAAGGACACGGTGAGCCGCGCCTGGCGCCGGGTGCAGACCGATTTCGCGGCCTGGAATCAGCGCAGCCTGAAGGACGAGCCGATCGTGCGGCTGATTCTCGACGGCACCGTGGTCAAGGTGCGCCTGGACCGCAAGGCGACGAGCCTGTCGATCCTGGTGGTGATGGGGGTGCGCGAGGACGGGCAGAAAGTGCTGCTCGCGCTGAAGACGATGGGCGGCGAGAGCGAAGCCGCATGGCGCGAGTTGCTGGACGATCTCATTGCACGTGGCCTGCGCATGCCGAGCTTGCTGATCGTCGACGGCGGCAAGGGCCTGGAGGCCGCGCTCGCGGCGCTGTGGCCGGCGATCCCGGTGCAGCGCTGCACGGTGCACAAGCATCGCAATCTCATCGCGCACGCGCCGAAGAAGTTCCACGAGGAGCTCGGCGCCGACTACACCGACATGATCTACGCGCCCAGCGCGGCCGAAGCGCAGAGCAAGCGCCGGGCATTCGTGCGCAAGTGGAAGCTCAAGTGTCGTGCGGTCGCGGACAGCCTCGAAGAAGCCGGCGATCGGCTGTTCACGTTCCTGCGCTTCCCCGAGTCGCAATGGAAGTCGATTCGCACCACCAATGCGATCGAGCGGCTGCACGAAGAGTTCCGCCGCCGGATCAAGACTCAGTGCGTTCTGCCGTGCGCCGAGACCGCATGCATGCTGTTCTGGGCGCTGCTCGCCAGCGGACAGATCCTGCTGCGCAAGGTCGGCGGCTGGCAGACGCTGCACGAACAACCGCGCGAGCTTGACCGCGCGGCCTAGACCTCACGATGATCGAATCGCTGGAGGCGCGCCACCGACAATTTCCACCAACTTTCGGACGCCACCAGAAATGAAGAAGATACCGAAGCAGGAATACACGGCTGAGTTCAAGGCGCAGGCGGTCAAGCGGGCGTGCACGGCACCCGATACGTGACGCGGGCCGACGCCGAGGCCGACCTGTTCGAGTACATCGCGGTCTTCTACAACAGGCAGCGTCGCCACTCGACGCTGGGCTATTGCTCGCCGACTCAGTTCATTCAAGAGTGGCATAGGAAGCAGGAAAATCAGCAACAGAAATCGGCATGAGGCCGACCCGTTGGAAGGCGAAAAACGAGGGGCACCTCACTATGCGTACCACCCGAGCCATATTGCGTCGTCTTGCCCTCGCTCCCTTGCTGGCTGCCGCCGCTTCCCACTTCGACGCCCAGGCGGCGACCTTCGTGGTGACCAGCGCTGCCGATCCCGGCGACGGCGTCTGCGACGCCACCTGCACGTTGCGCGAGGCGATCACCGCGGCCAACGCGACGCAGATCATCGACACGATCAATTTCGCGATCCAGATTCCGGTGATTGGCGAGATCCTGATCCAGCCCACCTCGCCGCTGCCGACCATCACCCGCCCGTTGATTATCAACGGCTATTCGCAGGGGGGGACGTCGGTCAACACTTCGTCCACCGCGAGCAACGCGGTACTGCGGATTCGCATTGACGGCGCACAGGTCAACAGCAGTACGGCGTCCTCGTTGGGCGTTTGTGCCGACAACACCAGTCTGCGCGGCCTCTCGATCACGGGCTTTTCCGGAGTCAATCAACGTGCGCTGCGCTTTGGGCAGGATGTGGCCGGAGTCACCTGCGCATCGGCGCCGATCGGTGGATCGTTGAGAGGTTCGTTTGTGGGCCTGCGCGCGAATGGCAGCACGGCGGGCGGAAATTCGCTCCTTTCGGTAAACGGCGCGTCGGTCACCATCGGAGGCACCGTCGTTGCGGACCGAAACGTGATCGCCGCATCGGCAACGGATGGCCTGCTGATTACGGGTTTGGCCGCAAGCGGAAGCCAGGTGCTCAACAACCTGTTCGGGACTGACAAGTCCGGTACCCTCGACCGCGGCAACAACTCCTCTGGCGTGACCATCAACGCTTCGGCCGGGTCAGTCCAGATAGGTTCGACCACGGCGCCAAATCTGGTCGCTTTCAGCGGACTTCGAGGTATCGGTGCGAGCTCGACTTCGGGCTCGGGCAACACCTGGTTTGCCAACCACATCCGCGACAACGCGTTCGGCATCGACATCGGAAACAACGGCATCACCCCCAACGATCCCGACGATGCCGACAGTGGCCCCAACGATTTGCAGAACTTCCCGATCATCAGCGCTTCCAGTCGCGCGACCGGGGGCGTCAACGTCAGCGCCACGCTGGATATCGGTGGCAGCACCATCACCCCGCAGACCTTCACCATCGCTGTCTATGCCAGCAGCCGTTGCGATACCAGCGGCAACGGCCAGGGCGAGCGCTTCCTCGGCTCGACCACGGTCAATCTGCGCAACCTGCCAGCCTTCGAGAACTTCAGCTTTCTGCTTTCGACCAGTGACCCGCTGCCGCCGGGCACGGTGATCACCACCACCGCCACCCATCCCAATGGCAGCAGCTCGGAGTTTTCGCCGTGTTTCTTTCTCGATCCGCCACCGCTGGTCGTGACCTCTGTTGCCGATACCGACGGCAGCACCTGCGGTGCCACCTGCAGCCTGCGCCAGGCGATCAACGCTGCGAATGCCACGCCCGGCATCAGTCGTGTCATCAATTTCAATATTCCCGGCGCAGGCGTGCTCATGATCAGCCCGACCTCGCCATTGCCGAACATCACCAACGCGGTTTTGATCGATGGCTATTCGCAGCCGGGCGCATCGGCCAACACCTTGATCAACGGCAATGATGCGGTGATCCGGGTGCGCCTTGATGGTGTGGGTGCCGGGGCCACGACCAACGGTCTGGGGTTTTGTTCCGGTTCGCAGAACTCCACGATCCGTGGGCTTTCGATCACCCGCTACCGGTTGGACGCAATCGGGTTCGGCTTGCAATCCAATGGCACGACGTGTTCGACCACCAATGCGGACGGATCGCGCGTCGAAGGAAATTTTTTGGGCTTGGCGCCGGACGGTAGCGCGGCCGGCAATCTCGGATCCGGATTGCTAAGCACCGTTCGAGTACAGATCGGCGGGCCGCTTCCCGCCCAGCGAAACATCGTCTCGGCCAATACTAACCTCGGGATCTTTTTCAACGGTAGTGGCGCCAGCGACAGCGTGGTGATGGGCAACTACATTGGCACCGACCCTGGCGGCACCCAGAATCGCGCCAATCTTGGAGACGGAATACATCTTTTAACCGGACCCTCATCGGTTCAAATTGGGGGCGAAGCGCCCAATCGGATCGCCTTCAATCGCGTTGGCATCCTGGTGACTGGCGCCATCTCGCGCGGCAACCTGCTCCACGCCAACCATGTGTTCGGCAACACGCAACTGGGCATCGATCTGGCGGCAACGGGCACCGTGCCCGATGGCGTCACCCCGAATGATGTCGATGACGTCGACAACGGCCCCAATGGGCTGCAGAACTTCCCGGTGCTGAGCGCGGCGCAGCGCATACCATCCGGCATCAGAGTGATCGGGCAACTGGATCTGCCCAACCTGGGCGGCACGGGCGGCTTGTACACGATAGCGGTGTACGCCAACAGTAGTTGCGACCCATCCGGATTTGGCGAGGGCGAGCGCTTTTTGGGCGCCTCGCAACGGGTGCTCTCCAACGTCGGCGCGGTTGACGGGAGTTTCAGCTTCGATCTTGCTACCACCGATCCGCTAGGCCCGGGTACCCAGATCACCGCCACAGCCAGCGCGCAGTCGGGCCCTACGGCAGACGACGGCACTTCTGAATTCTCGGCGTGCATTGCGGTCACCGAACCATCGGCCGCCCTGGTCGTCACGTCCACCGCCGATACCGACGGCAGCAGCTGCGGCGCCACCTGCACCCTGCGTCAGGCGATCAATGTGGCAAATCTGCTCGTCGGCGCCGATGTCATTTCCTTTGCCATTCCCGGCAACGGCCCGTTCACGATTTCACCACTGATCGACTTGCCGGTCATTTCTGACCCGCTCACCATCGATGGCTACAGCCAATTGGGTGCCGCGCCCAACACCGATGAGTTCGGCAGCAATGCGGTGATCCGTATTCGCCTTGATGGGGACAATGCAATCAGTTTTGGGCTGTCAGTCTGTTCACATCAAGTCACCATCCGTGGCCTGGCGATCACACGATTCGGAAGCGGCATGGATCTGAGTGCCGGCGACTGCATCGTGAATCCAACCGGGATCGCGCTGTTCGGCAATTTCTTCGGACTCGCAGTGGATGGGGTCACCGCCGCCGGAAACGCAATTTCCGTTGACGCCGGCAACGTACAAGCAGCCATCGGCTCGATTCTACTCGCGGACCGCAATTTGTTTGCCAGTTCCGGCAATGCGATCACGATTGACGGCGCGAACTCGGCGGGCACTTCGATCGTGGGTAACCACTTCGGCACCGATGCGACCGGCACCCTCGATCGGGGCATGAGTTCGGCCGCGATCATTTTCAACGACGGCGTCACTGGCGTATTGGTGGGTTCCCCCATTGCACCCAACTACTTCCGTTTCAGCGAGACTGGCATCGTGGTCAGCGCCGATTCCGCTGGAAACACCCTGTACGCCAACGAGTTCTCCGACCACGACAGCATCGCCATCAATCTCTGCCCGATCGGTGTTTGCCCCACTGCCACCGACCCCAACGACCCCGATGACGCCGACAGCGGCGGCAACAATCTGCAGAACTTCCCGGTGTTGCTCAGCGCCTTGACCGGGCCATCTGGCTTGACCGTGAGCGGCAACCTCGACGTGCCCGCCGCCACCAACAACGCCGGGTACATCATCGCCCTCTACGAGAGCGTCGTTTGCGATCCAACGGGCTTTGGCGAAGGCGAGATCTTCCTCGGGTCACAGACCGTGCAGCTGTCCGGAAATGCCGAGTCCTTCGCTTTCACGCTACCGATCCCACCGCCAGCTGCAGGCCGAATCATCACCGCCACCGCCACCGCACCCAGCCCCGATCGCAGCACGTCCGAGTTCTCGGCCTGCAGCGTGGTGACCGCGCCGGCCGCCATTTTCAGCAACGGGTTTGAATGAGAGCGCCGGCGAAACCGGCGGACGCTTTTGAGGGAATCTATCCCTTGAAGGAGAGTCCGAATGAAGCGCAAGAACGAGGTGTCGAAGGAGCAGGGCCGCTGGTCGGCGAAGTCGAAGCGCGAGGCGGTGTTGCGCTCGCTTCGCGGTGACGAGCTCGATGCGGTGTCGCGCGAGCTGAAGGTCACGGTGGCGAAGCTGTCGGAATGGCGCGACGCATTCCTGGCTTCAGGCGTGGCCGGTTTGAAGGCCCGCGAGGCCGACGAGCGCGACGACGAAATCACGCGGCTGAAGACCACGCTCGGCGAGATGACGATGCGCTGCGAGCTGCAACGCGATGCGATCCGGAGGTTGAAAGCCGGCCTCCCTTTGGACGAAGCGAAGTTGCCGAAATGAGTGCGGCAACTTCGCCGGAGACGGGGCGACCGTACGGTGCGTATTCCGGCTCTCGTGCTCACGGGATCCGGCGATGTCTGCATCCCGCCCAGCGGTCATGAATGTTGGCGCCCCGCGTCTGCTGATCATCGACGAACTCGGCTACCTGCCGCTCGACAAGGTGGCGGCGCACGAGCTGTTCCAGGTGATCGCCAAGCGCTACGAGACGGGCTCCGTCATCGTCACCAGCAACCTCAACTTCGGCCAGTGGGACCAGACGCTCGGCGGCGACAGCGCACTCGCGGCCGCGCTGCTCGATCGGCTACTGCATCACGCCCACGTGATCGCTCTGCAGGGAGAAAGCTACCAACTCAAAGACAAGCGCAAAGCTGGTCTGATGGAACGCAAGACCGTCGTGCAAGCGACGGCGTAATCACGCCTGGGGTGGGTCAGATTTAAACCGGCAGGGTGGGTCAGGATTGAACCGGCGTTGACACGCCCCGCCGTCATTGCGCATCGCCCTCCTGCGGTGCGATCAGCGCCACGCGCGGAAAGTAATTCCGGTAGCGCCGGCCATGGCGCGTGAGGATGGCGCAACTCAACACGGCGGCGTGCGCGCCGATGAAGAAGTCGGCCAGTACGTTGCCCTTGGTGCCGCCTTCACGCCGATATTTGACGAAAGCTTTGCCCGCGAGAAACAGTGCGGGGCGGGGCAGCTCCTGGAGGGTGAGGCCCATGCCATCGACCGCATCATCAAGGTCTTTGACGGAATCGAAGGTCAGCGACAACTCGGAGTAGATCACCGGGTTGATCACCAGTTCGTGCACCTGCGATTGGGCGCGAAGCTGGCGCACAGACCAGTCCGCCCATTTCGGATCATCCTCGAGCACGTCCACCAGGACGTTGGTATCGACCAGCAGCACGGGCGGGGACTCAGTCCGCTCCACGCAGCAGGGCCATCAACTCATCGCTGCGCCATTTCACTTGCGCCTTCCCACGTGCCGATTCGAAGCGATCCCGCTTACTCATCGGCCGCCCGCCCGCCTTATGCACGACGACCTGGCCCTCGCGGTTCACGTCGAAGTCCACGCCGTCACCTGGCGACAGGCGCAGCGCGTCCCGCACCTTCTTGGGTATGGTGACTTGCCCTTTGACCGTCATCGTCGTAGCCATGACCGGCTCCATGCGTAATACGGAAGGTGGAAGTGTATTACTGGAAACGGTGTGTGAGAGCAATGCCTCGATTTGAGAGGTCGAAGTGCAGGGGTGGGCAAATGTTGGCCACCGATGCCACCTCAGGCGCCCTCTGTAACCCTTTGAATCCCGAAGGCTTCCCAAAGAAAAAGGGCCAACCGGAAGGCTGGCCCAATGGTAATGGTGGAGGCGGCGGGAATCGAACCCGCGTCCGAAGGCGTTAGACCCCCGGTACTACATGCTTATCGCGTCGTTGGTTCTCGTCCGCGGCAACACGACGCGCAGGGCGCACCGCAGAACCAGCCTGCTTTGTTTTAGCCGCGGACCCACAGGCGTGGTCTTTGGCGATCTCGTGATAGTGACCCTACACCGACAAGCACGAGCACAAGTCGGTTCGGGGCTTACGCCTTAAGCGGCGAGAGCGTAGACGTCGTCGTTGGCGTCTAAGTGTTTGTCGACTGGATTAACGAGGAAATTCGACAACCTCGGCATGCACCAGGCAGTTTCACTACCCCCGTCGAAGCCGATCGCCCCCGGGGAAAACTGTCTGCACGCATTGTAGGGGCGGGGGGCGCGCTTCTCAAATCGCAGGCTGAACGCAGGTTCATGCGCACGTCCGCCGTCGCGTTCGGCTGCGGCGCCCGGCACCACTTGCTACGCTTCCGCCAGTCCACGGTGGAAGGCTTCCGTGCCACAGGGCGTCCTGATCCTGCCGCGACGCTATCTCGCGGGCCTCGCCGCGCCGAGCGACTACATCCGGGCGGTCGAGGGCGCCTTCCTTGCGCTCGAGGCGGGCGAGATCGAATCGCTGCCGGTCGGGCACGTGCCAGGTTACGGTGGCGCATTCCACATCAAGGCGGCGATCTCGGGGCA
>JBGTBX010000376.1:0-1673 GCA_041749115.1 Gemmatimonadaceae bacterium | reverse complement strand
GGATCGGTTTGTGAGGCAGCAGGAGCTGGTGCCGCAGGGGCGGTTATCAGACCTGACGGTGAGCGTGATCGGCGTCGGGGCGATTGGGCGGCAAGTCGCGCTTCAGTTGGCCGCGATCGGCGTGCGGCGGTTGCAGCTGGTGGATTTTGACAGCGTGGATCTCACCAACGTCTCTTCGCAGGGGTATCGGGCGCGGGACGTGGGGCGACTGAAAGTCGAGGCGACTGCCGAGGCGGTGCGGGAGATCGACGACTCGATTGAGCTGGGGCTGGTGAACGATCGTTATCGGTCGCGGCTGGACGTGGGGGAGGCGGTGTTTTGTTGCGTCGATTCGATTTCGGCGCGGGAGGCGATCTGGCGATCGGTCAGGGCGACGTGCGGCTTCTGGGCGGATGGCCGGATGCGCGGGGAAGTGCTGCGCGTGTTGGCGGCAGTGGACGAAACCAGTCGTCGGCATTACGGCACGACGTTGTTTGCGCAGGAGGAAGCGCAAACGGGCGGCTGCACTTCGCGGAGCACGATCTACGCGGCGACGATCGCCGCGGGGCTGATGGTGCATCAATTCGCCCGCTGGCTGCGATCCATCGATGTAGACGGCGATGCTTCGCTGAATCTGTTGGCGGGGGAGCTGAGCGCAGGCTAAACAGTAACCTGGCTCGCCAGCAATGACGACGCTTGCAATTGCACTGAACGATGAAATCCGGCGCCTGGCTCGGAAGGAAATCAAGGTCCACACCGGGCCAACCGTACGGGCAGTCGCCCAGTTGAGGCGTGAGATTGCGAAGCTCAAACGCCGGTCGCGCGACTACGAGAAACAGATCGCCTTTCTGGAGGTCCAGGAACGGAAGCGCCTTGGAAAGCCCGTACCGACTGAAGGTGCGGATGAGGGAGGTCGGTTCTCAGCGCGTTCGGTGAAGGCACAGAGGCGGCGAATGGGTCTGTCGGCCGCTGATTATGCCAAGCTCGTCGGCGTGTCGGGACTGACGATCTATAACTGGGAAAACGGAAAATCCCGATCGCGGAAGGAACATCTTGCATTGCTCATCGCAGCGCGAGGACTGGGAAAGCGACAAGCGCTGGCAAAGCTTGAGCTGCTGAATACAACACTCGCGTTAATGCTGTTTTTCGCCGTGTTTCTGCGATTTGACGACTTCTCGCTTGCTCGCCCCTTGCTCTCTTTGCGGTCGGAAAACCTGTCTCGAACGCAATGAAGTCCGTGTTGGTGGGTTAGAGCTTGCGTTTAGCCAGAGATGCTTTCGAGCATCTCTGGGTCCTTGGGTCCGGACTACCCCATTGGGGCGAAAGGACTCGCTATTCCCGGGTACTGGAATGGGTAGCGAGTTCGATCGCCCTCGCGGCCGGCGGACTGGCCAGCCTGCTGTGGTTGCGGAAGCGGCGATAGGATTGGTTGCGGCGAGAATCAGAAGCAGATGATCCCCGCTCACTCAACCATGGGGTCGAGGGTCGGGGAACAATTTTTTTGGCGCAATGGTCGCTGTCGGGAGCATCTGCATCAACTCAGGCGGCGGCAACTGAGAGGCTATCCCAGAAAGATTCATCGGTATTTATTGGGTTTCACGCCGCTCGGGCTCGGTATCCGAATTTCCGTTGGACCGACGGCGCGAGCTGACGGAGCATGAGATGAATGTTGCTGAGTCGAAGCATGGCGGCGC
>JBGTBX010000375.1:0-3125 GCA_041749115.1 Gemmatimonadaceae bacterium | reverse complement strand
CGCCGGATGGCAAGGTTCCGCGTCCGCCGGACCGTGACCACGCTGACGACTTCTAACGGAACTGTCTTATGAGTAAACGCGCCGTTGTCGTTGTCACGAGCCTGATGGATGTGACTGCTGATGGTGTGATTGAGCAGTTGCGTCGCCGGTCGGTGCCTGTGGTGCGGTTTGATGTCGCGGAGCTGGGTCGGGGCCTTACGGTCTCGACCCGGTTAGGCAGCAGTGGCCTGGCTGGTGGTCTTACGACTCCCACGCGCGCACTGGGGTTAGGCGCGATCCGGTCGTTGTATTGGCGTCGGCCGTCTGCCGTGACGTACCCAGAGTTGTCGCCGCAGGATGCCGTGTTCGCCAAAGCGCAGGCCGTTGACGGGCTCAAGAGCTTCGTTCGCAACCTCGAAGATTGCTTCTATGTGAGTCACCCGGCAGCGATTCAGGCAGCAGAAGACAAGGCCGCCCAACTTCTCGCCGCGACGGAACTGGGAATGCGCGTGCCGGACACGCTCATGACCAACTCATTAGAAGACGCACGGGCCTTCGCCGCAGAACACCGCGATCAGGTGATATACAAACCGATTCGCCACACCGATTACGAAGTCAACGGAGAGCCGGTGACCATCTGGACTAAACCAGTCACCGCAGCCGAGCTCGACGAAAGCGTCCGCGTAACGATGCACCTATTCCAAGAGAAGATCAACAAAGTCGCTGACTGGCGGATCACCGTCATCGGTGACGACATCTTCGCCGTGCAGATCGACGCGCCTGCCGACCTTCTCGATTGGCGGTATGACTACGACGCCCTCTCCTACACAACTGTTGACCTGCCGCCACAACTAACCGACCAACTTCACGCCTACGTGAAACGGTTCGGGCTTGCCTACGGCAGCTTCGACTTCGGGATCACGGCAGAGGGCGAACCCGTGTTCTTTGAATGCAATCCCAACGGCCAATTTGCATGGTTGGAGGAGCCAACTGGGCTTCCCATGACAGCAGCGGTGGCCGACCTACTCAGCAAAGGAACGGCATGACCAACACCGATGAATCCCGCGAACTGCGCGAAAGGCTCGTCGACCAGCTAGTCGCGGAGAAGACCGTTACTACTGAGCCATGGAAACAAGCCATGCGGAAGGTGCCTCGGGAAGCTTTCGTCCCCGCGTACTTCGAGCAAATCAACCGACCCGGCGAATCGACCATCTATGAGCCGCATCTGCGCGCGGCATCAGAGACAGCGGACTGGCTCGCGAAGATCTACACCGACGAAACACTCATCACGCAGCTCAGCTGCAAGCTGTGGCCAGAAGACGTGACCGGCTCGGTGCACGGCTCACCGTCATCGTCGTCAAGCCTCCCCGGCTTAGTCATCTGGATGCTGGAAGAACTCGACGTCCGCAACGGAGACCACGTGCTGGAAATCGGCACCGGAACCGGGTACTCCACAGCGCTACTGAGCGAGCGACTCGGCGCGGACAACGTCACCTCCATCGAGTACGACCCCGAAGTAGCACGCCGAGCAGCCCAAGCACTCCGTAGCTTGAACTACCAACCGAAGCTGATCACCGGCGACGGCTTGGCGGGCGACGCGGCCGCTGCGCCATTTGATCGGATCATCGCCACCTGCTCCGTGCGCGCGATCCCGAAAACCTGGCTCGAACAAGCCAAAACGGGCGCGGTCATCCTCGCGACCTTTACCGGGTCGATGCAGGGCAACGCGCTGGCGAAACTCACCGTCACCGATGACAAGACCGCCACGGGTCGGATCCTGCCCGGCTACACCTCGTTCATGCCCGCACGCTCGCAAACCATCCCGTTGGACCCAAAGGTGGATCTGCTTGACGACGTGCCAGACGAGCCCACCGACATCGGCCCGGACATCTTCGACGACTGGACCGGCACGTTCGTCGCCCAGCTGAAAGCGCCGTATGCAGTTCACAGCCCGATGCTGACCAGCGACAGCGACGACGAACTGAACTACATCGTCGACCAACGCGACAGCTCCATAGCCATCCTGACCCCACGCGGCGACGGCTGGCAGGTACGGCAAAGCGGCCCACGAAGGCTATGGGACGAAATCGCAGCGGTCATCGAGGAATGGCGGTCTGTCGGTTCACCGTTCATGGATCGCTTTCTGATCCACGCCGAGCCAGACGCATACGCCGTCACCATCGACGGCGCCGACATCTCCTGGCGCACCGAACCAGGGGCAGCAATCACGTAGTAGAAAGAGCCCCGGTCAAGAGCTGCGAACTCTTGGCCGGGGCAAAACACATCGAATTCCAACGGTTAATTTTTGAAAGGCGATGTAATGCCCACCTTACGCGCACCTGCCCATGTATTCCAAAGAGCAAACTCGCCGACCTGGTCGCCCCAGGGTCGTACAGCCTTGCGATGTCAACGGCCCACGCGCATTATCCGGACGGTGGCTAGGCGTCGGTTATGCCTCGCGTGGCGGTCATGGTCATGACTCCAGTCAGCACAACCCTGGCCCGCCCCATTTTTACCGTCCGTTCGTCGACCACGTCCCGGCAGAGCATTGTCCGGCTCTTGGCTGTCCTGTCGTGGCCGTTCCAACGACGACGCTCCCACTCAGGATGGGAACCCTGGGGAACCGGCCAGCTCCGCCTCGCAAGCACTGGTACTACCTGTCACACCTGCGGAACCCGTTCCGTACCGCTGCTGTTGCCCGTCTTTGAGATCCGGCAACCCAACATGGCTCGGCGCTTCGTCTGCCATGTCGATTTACTCACACCGTCCGAGACCGAACTAGTCCCTATCGGCGGTAAGCGCATCGGACTGGCCCGACCAGGAAAGCGGCGTTCCAATGGTTGACGAGAACGATACTCGCCGGGGTCACAACGTTTCCGTCGCGCATTGTCCGCGATGTGGGTGGGTAGGACCGCCACGTGATCTCGAAAGAGACTCGGAGAGATTCAAGTTTAGAAAGGACTGGGAAAATCATCTCTGTAATAAGAAATCGAACAAAGAATAAATTGAACTAAAGTCAATGCAATTTATTGGGGCTTCGCCAGCCCCAAACCCCGGCGGCCTCCGAGGAGGGGGAGAAACGTGCTGGTGGTGTGGGTTTACTCGCCGGCCACCCGAAGGGCTATCAGAGCGGTGAGGGCTGCGCA
>JBGTBX010000374.1:0-58159 GCA_041749115.1 Gemmatimonadaceae bacterium | reverse complement strand
GCATCCGCAAAGCGGGATGCGGCTGCCCCGGTCGCGGGTGGCGGACCCAAGGGCGGCGCAGGCGCCGACGTCGCCACCGTCCAGACTGAGGGCGTCGTCTTTCCGTATGATGGTTACATCGACAACATCGCTCGGCAACTGATGCTGCGGTTTGAACCCGCAGATAAGCGGCCGCTCACCGTCATCGTCAGGTTTGTCATTCACCGGGATGGTTCGGTGAAAGATTTTTCCGTGCGCCGGTCATCGGGGTCGTTCGGCTTCGACAACGAGGCCCGTGGTGTCGTGGAAGCTGTCGGACGCTCGCGGGCCTTCGGTCCCTTGCCCCAGGGCTTCAGCGATGACGTCCTGCCCGTGACGTTTACCTTTGCCCCTGAATTCGTCCGCTGATGATACCCCGCCCATTTACTGTCGCCTGCCGATTCCTCACGTTCCTCTCCGTGTTTGTGGGAGCGACCGTTGAGTCGCAGCAGGACACGACATGGAAAGAGGGGGTCCGCATCACCGGCGTCTACACGCCGGGGTCGAAGCCTGGCGTACTCGTGCTCCCCGTCGTCGGCGCCAATGCCGACTCGATTCGCGCGATCCTTGAGCGCGACTTTGACTACGGCAACCGTATCAACGTCATCGCCCTGCCGGCCACCGAGGTGCCTCCGCCTAACGCGGACGGAACGTTGAACTACCCGCTGCTCGCTCGCTTGCGTGCCAACGTGGTGCTGAAGATTACGGTCGCGTCGTATGGCGTGAACGTCGCGGTGCACAGCACCGGTCGTGGCCAGCTGGAGCAGTCCAAAACGTTTGCGCTGCCGACACCGGCGCTCTCGCCGGCGTGGCGACTCGCGCTGCACAACGTCTCCGACGAAGTTGAACAAGCCGTCACGGGCGTTCGCGGCATCGCGTCCACACGCATCCTCTTTGTCAGCGCCGGTCGCGTGTGGGCGGTGGACAGTGACGGCGAGGGCCTGAGTCCGCTGACGCAGAGTATTGGAGCGCTCACCCCGATCTGGCACCCGAAGGCGTCGCACATCGCGTATACGAGCATGACAGACGCTGGTGCCACGGTTGTTCTGCGTGAGGCGGGAGGTGCGACCAGAACGTTGACCTACACGCCAGGCGGTACGAGCTACGGGCCTGCCTTCTCTCCCGATGGCAGCACGATGGTGTACGCGCATGGCAAAGAGGCCGGGACGGACCTGTACGCGGTCAATGCATTCGGCTCTGATCCGGCCCGACGGATCACAGTGGGCAGGGGGAGCGACAACTCTTCTCCCACATTCAGCCCCGATGGTCGACGCATCGCATTCACCACGAATCGCGCCGGGCACGTCGATGTGTATATTTCAGATGCCGACGGCACGAACGCGACGCCGCTCCTCCCGTTTACATTTGGAGATCAGCTCTACCGGTCAGATCCGGATTGGTCCCCAGATGGACGTTTGATTGCATTCCAGTCCCAAATCGCTGGCAGCTTTCAGATCATGACGGTCGGAGTTCGCGACGGGACCGTGCGCCGCCTCACCAGTGAGCGCGTCAACGAGAACCCCTCGTGGGCACCCGATAGCAGACACCTCGTTTTCACCTCCAATCGTACGGGCAGCAGACAAATCTGGATCATCGACACAGAATCAAGCCGCACACGTCAGGTCACCCGGGGAGCAGCCGGTGCCCGCATGGCGGCATGGTCTGCTCCGTTGCGCTGGCCCTGATAGATCCGTCACCCTTCAACACCTAACGAACCCCCCATGACCCTTCGTTCTCGCCCCCTCGCTCTCGTCGTCCTCGCCTTCCTTGCCGTCTCCGCTTGCCGTAAGAAGCCCGAGACCGCAGTCGTTGCCGGCCCAGGCACCACTACCCCGGCCCCGACCTGCGATGCGGCATGTATGCAGGCAAAGGCTGACTCGGTGGCCAGGGCGGCAGCCGCTGAAGCCGCTCGTCTTCGCGCCGAAGAAGAAGCGAGAGCAGCCGAACGGGCCATGGCCGCATTGCGCGCTACGCTCACCCAGACCGTCCTGTTTGAATACGATCAGGCGGAGTTGTCGATCGACGCACGGAACGCGCTGGATGCGAAGCTCCCGATCCTGCGCTCTAACCCCGGCGTGCGAATCCGCATCTCCGGTCACGCCGACGAACGCGGCTCCGATGAGTACAACATCGCGCTGGGTCAGCGCCGTGCGGTGGCCGTCAAGCGCTACATGACCGATCGGGGCATCGACGGCCAGCGCATCGACGTCGTGAGCTTTGGCGAGGAACGTCCGGCGGTTACCGATGGTACCGAGGATGGCTTCCGTCTCAATCGTCGTGCGGAGTTTGAGATCCTTTCCGGCGGCAACACCCTCGTCCTTCCGAGATAATGCAATCTGTGCGGTCGATGCTCGCAGTCCTGCTCGTCACCATGACGAGCGGGGCCTGTTTTGCTACGCGCAACGACATGCGCATTCTGCAGTCAGATATTCTCGCGTTCCGGCAGGAGGTTCTGCGTCAGGACACGGTGCGCGCACGGCAGCTGAGTAGTGTTGCCACTTTGCTCGGCGTTGTCTCGGATTCTCTGGAAGGTACGAGCGCGCGGCTGGCTCTCTTTGAAGGAGACGCCCGCGGTGAGCTGCGCTCGATGGGACAGCAGATGATTCAGATGCAGGAATTGGTGGGGCAAAGTCAGGCCATCGTGCAACGGCTGCGCGCCGAGCAGGAGCTCCGCGATCAACAACAGCGCGAAGCCGCCGCTGCCGCAGAGGGAATGGCCACAGGGACACAGACCCCACCTCCCGCTGGCGCAGGGGCGGGAGCCGCCCGAAGGGACACCCTGGCTCAAGCTCCGGTCACGACTCCGCCGCCGACGACGACAACGCCTGGACCCAATCAGCTCTTTCAGGATGGGCTCGCGCAGCTCAGGCGCGGATCGTATTCCTCCGCTGAAGGAGCGTTCAGAGAACTGCTGCGGCTTTATCCCTCCGGCGATCTTGCTCCCGATGCCCAGTACTGGCTCGGCGAAGCCCTCGAAGGTGATCAGCGGTTTGCAGCCTCGGATTCAGCCTACATTGCAACCGTGACGAGTTACCCAAGATCTGCCAAAGCACCTACCGCGCTCTACAAGCTCGGACTGTCGCTGGCGAAGCGCGGGAAAAGGGCGGAGGCACGGGAGTACATGGATCGCGTGGCGCGTGAATACCCGGTCACCGACGAGGCCGATCTGGCCCGTGACTGGATGATGCGCAACCGCTAGCGAGCGTTCCGTGGCGACTGTTGGTACCAAGTCGGAGATGCCTTTCCTCGATCACCTCGAGGAACTTCGCTGGCGCGTGCTGTGGTCGGTTCTCGCGCTGATCATCACGACACTCGGATCATTCGTCATAATGCTGAAGTATGATGCGATCCGGCTCCTCGCCTCGCCGATCCTGGAGTATCTGCCGGGAGAGAAGCTGATCACGACGCATCCTGCGGGTGCCTTCCGCATCACGATGAGTGCGTCCTTTGCGTGCGGCTTTGTGTTCGCGTCTCCTGTCATTGTTTATCAATTCTGGTCGTTCCTTTCTCCCGCGCTGCACAAGCACGAGAAGAAGGTCGTAATTCCGGTGCTGTTTTTTGCGATGATACTGTTCGCAAGCGGCGTGGCTCTGGCGTTTTTCGGTCTGATACCGCTCACGCTGAAGATGCTGATGAATGTACAGTCATCCGTCATTCAGCCGATGATTTCGGTGACCGAGTACTTTGATTTTGCTTTGGCCTTTTCGTTGATCATGGGCGCGGTCTTTGAGTTGCCCATCCTCGTCATCGCCCTGACAGCGCTCGGCCTGACGACGCCGATGTTTCTGAGCAAGTTCCGCCGCCATGCGCTGGTGATCTGTCTCGTGTCGTCGGCTTTTATTACACCCGGGCAGGACCCGTTCTCGCTGGCCGCTGTCGCCGTGCCGCTTATTGCACTGTACGAAGTGAGCATTTTGTGTTCGCGGTTCATTTACAAGCGCAAGCAGCGTAAAGCGAAACAGGCGGCGATCGATGAGGCGGCCGAGGTCGGCGCATGACCTGGCGCGCGCTGCTGGGCGTTGCGGCACTGTGGACGCTGAGCGGTGCGAAAGCGGAAGGGCAGGAGCGGAGAACCCGAGCAGACTCCGTGCGTGCTGACAGCATTAAACGAGCGGTTGCAGATTCCGTCCGCGCCGACAGCGTTCGGCGCGCTTTTGCCGATTCCATACGCGGACCCGTTGCACCGGGCGATACCGTGCGCGCCAAAGCCGATTCCATTCGCAAGCAGTTGATCGGTCGGGAGGCTGTCGCGGCCAAGATCGACGTGCAGTGGGCGCCGCCCGATTCGGTGATGCAGGCGCTGATGGCAAAACGTGGCTACTCGATCACCCGGTACCAGGGTGACAGCGTCACGTTCGGAGCGGAGAATCGCACCATGACGCTGCAGGGTCGTCGCGCGATCGTGGAGCGTGATTCCGCCACGATCATCGGTGATACGATACAGTTCAGCGATTCGACGCAGATCGTGATAGCGCGCGGCGACACCGTGGTGCTCCGTACGACGACGCAGGGCCAGGACGACATTGTCGCTCTTGGCCGCATCACGTACGACGTCCCGAATCGTAAAGCTGTCGTTCGCGACGTGACCACCGTGGTGGAGAGTGGCCAGCGCTGGATTGTGCATGGGCAGGTCGCGGCGTTCAAGGGGGATTCGACCGGACAGGGGAATTCGACCTTCTTTGCGAAGAACGGCTGGATCACGAGCTGCGAGGATGAGACGCCGCACTATCATTTTGCGGGCAGCGAAATGAAGATGATCTCCAAGCGATTGATGATCATCAGGCCGGCGGTGTTGTACATCGGTGACGTTCCGGTGATGTGGATCCCTTTCGTGCTGAATGATCTGCGCCCGGGGCAACGCTCCGGACTTCTCACGCCCGAACTCGGTCTGAATCAGATTTTCAGAAGCGGGCCCTTCCAGCAGCGATTCGTCAATAACATCGGCTACCAGCTGGTGTTGAACGACTATGTCCACACGCAGTTCAGTCTGGACTGGCGTAGCAATGCCCGAACCGAGTCAAGCAATCCCGGCTCTGTGCGAATCAACGGTCGCGCGGACTATGCGTGGAAGAGCCGGTTCGTTACGGGGTCGCTGGGTTATTCCCAGAACTATCAACGCAACGGGTCCACTAATCAGGAGTACTCGTGGCGACATTCACAGAGTTTTTCGCAGCGCACCTCGCTGACGGCCGACGTGAATTACACATCCAACACGTCCATCCAGCGACAGACCACCTTCAATCCGTATGTCGCGTTAGGCACCATTCGTTCTGCCCTGAACTATTCTACCGGGCGCGGGCCGTTTTCCCTCAACGTGGGTGGCAACCAGACGCAGTATCCGGGTCGTGAACAGGTTGAGCGGACTTTTCCGACGCTGTCGATCACGTCCAAGCCAATCGCTGCGGGCGAGTGGCTCACCTGGACTCCGTCGCTGAATATTTCGAACCGGGAAACGTTAAAAAGCGATCAAGTCGCCGACTTCAGTTTTCGGTACATTCAGAAGCCCGGGGGAGGCTTGGATTCGGTGCGATTGCGCCGTGATGATCGACAGACGACGATCGGATTCAACACGCCGCTGGAAATATTCGGATTCAACTGGTCCAACGATTTCCAGTTGACGGAATCGGCGCGTGACTTTCCGGAGCGTCGCGTCATCTATCGCGATCCGAACGACAGCACCACAAAGGAGACGCGAATCTTCGCGCGTACCTTTCAGACCGGCGTTAATTGGACGACCTCGTTTCAGCTGCCAGGTCTGCTTCGAGATTCATGGAATCTGCAACCCAGCGTAGCGATCCAGAAAGTTGACGGGCGCTCACCGCTTATTGTTCGCACCGAACGAACCGGTGGACAGTTCGTTGCACAGTCGTTGCGGCCGGCCGTTGGTCTGGGAATTTCGCCAAAGTTTTACGGATTTCTGCCGGGCTTTGGTCCTATTGAGCAAATCCGTCACGTCATTGAACCACGTCTGAATTATCAATGGACGCCGCGCGGTCACGTGTCTGATGAATTCCTCTCCGCGAATGGAGACCTTGCGCAGGGATTCCTCGGCAACAATGTGCAGAACATTGTCAGCCTCGCACTGAATACGTCGTTTGAGGCAAAGCTCCGTGTTCCGCTCGATACGTCAGCGCTCGGTGACAGTGCCGTGACCCTGAGTGCTGCGCCCGAAGGGCAGAAAGTGAAGTTGCTCAGCCTGTCCTTTACGACGCTGTCCTATGATTTTGTCAGGGCGCAGAAGTCCAAAAGCGGTATTGGTCTCACGAATACAACGTTCGACATCAATGGTCAGTCGGACCTGATCCCCGGACTGTCGTTAGGTACGACCTTCTCGCTCTTTCAAGGTGATCCGATGTCTGACACGGCGGTGTTCCAGCCGTATCGCGAGGGGATTCGCGCGCAGATGTCCTTTGATGCCAAGTCTCCCGTGGTGGGATTCCTCGCACGTTTGCTCCACCTGCCAAAGCCGTTGCCAGAGCCCACGAGGGCTGCCGGTGACGATCGCCAGGCAGAGGAACAACGGGTCGGAGGACTTGGGGTTCCACGTGGGCAGGGCTTTCAGGCCGGTCGATCGCTCGGCGCGCAGGGTTCCGGGCTGCAAATGAACAGCGATCAGCCATGGCGCCTCGATCTCGAGTACTCGGGCAGCCGACAGCGGCCACCGACGGGAGACTTCGTGAATGTTGATCCCCGCACAACGTGCGAGCCGTTTATCAACGATGTCTTCGACTATCAGGCGTGTCTGTCGCAGAATCAGATCAGTGGCACGAACTCCAACGGCAACGTGTCCACAGAGACCACGCGGGGCGGATCGTTTTTCCGCACACCACCGCAGCAATCAGTCAACGGGTCCATCCAGTTCAAATTTACTGAACGATGGGGCGCGCAGTGGCGCACGTCGTACGATTTCACGACAAAGGATTTTGCGCAGCACGTCGCGTCGCTCACCCGCGAGATGCATGACTGGGACGCGGTGTTTGCCTTTACGAAGGCACCCAACGGCAACTTCGCCTTCAATTTCTACGTGGCCCTGCGAGCGCAGCCGGATCTTCGCCTGCCGTACACAAGGAGTAGTGCTCCTCGCGGTCTCGGCCGCGGGCGCTGATTACTCTTGAAGTTGACTGCGGCGCCTACAACTTTCAGGGATGACCGCACTGCTGATTGATGGGAACTCGCTAACCCTCGCTGAGGTGATTTCTGTTGCCCGTGATCACGCGCGGGTAGCGCTTCACGACGAGGCACGGGCGCGCATGACGGTCGTGCGCGCCATCGTGGACGATGTGGTTGCGCGTGGTGAGCCGGTGTATGGGGTAAACACCGGTTTCGGCAAACTTTCTGACATCGCGATTCCGCGCGAGCGACTGGCCGAGCTGCAGGAGAATCTCGTCCGCAGCCACGCTTCCGGCGTGGGACCACCGCTTCCGGAGGTTGAAGCGCGCGCAATGATGCTGCTGCGCGCCAATGTGCTGGCCAAGGGATTCAGTGGAATCCGAACTGAAGTTGTGGACCTCCTGCTCGGACTGCTGAATGCTGATCTGTATCCGCCGATTCCTGAGCAGGGGAGCGTGGGGGCGAGCGGGGATCTCGCGCCGCTGTCGCACCTTGCGCTTGCATTAATTGGTGAGGGAGAGCTGCACGGCCGAGGCGACGTGGATGACGCGGCGACGGCCTTGAAGCGCGCGGGGTTCAAGCCGGTGCAGTTGGGTCCCAAGGAAGGTCTCGCATTGATTAACGGCACGCAGGCGCACACGGCCGTCGCCGCTGTGGCGCTGCATGAAGGGCGGGCGCTCTGGGCGACGGCGCACGTCTCGGGAGCGGCGACGCTTGAGGCGTTGCTGGGCACGCCGACCGCGTTCGACGAACGCATCCACGCTGCCCGGGGCCAGCCGGGTCAGGAGTATTCAGCCAGCATTTATCGGGCACTCACCCTCGATAGTGCGCTGCGGGAGTCACACCGCACCAATGACCCTCGCGTACAGGACGCGTATGCGCTGCGTTGTATGCCGCAGGTGCACGGCCCCGTGGCGGATGCGCTGGCGTTCGCCGAGGGTGTGGTGTCGCGCGAGCTGAACGCTGCCACGGACAATCCGTTGGTGTTCGAAAACGGCGACATGGCGAGCGGCGGCAATTTTCACGGGCAAGCGGTGGGTATGGCGTGCGACATCGCGGCGATTGCGCTCACCAACATCGCGGTGATGGCTGAACGCCGCATTGAACGGCTGGTGAATCCTGACCTTAACCAGGGGCTCCCTCCTTTCTTAACGAAGGATGCCGGCGTGAACTCGGGATTCATGATTGCGCAGGTTACGTCGGCGGCACTGGCTTCGGAGTGCAAGGGGCTGGCTCACCCGGCGAGCGTTGACTCAATTCCCACGGGTGGGGGCAAGGAAGATGTGGTGCCGATGTCGATGGCCGCGGCGGTTAAATTGCGCCGTATTGTGCACAACGTACGCCACGTACTGGCGATTGAACTGCTATGCGCCATGCAGGGACTTGAATTTCGCCGGCCTCTGACCTCAAGTGCTCCGGTTGAGCGCGCCTTCGCTCTGGTTCGTGGCGTTGTGCCGCCGGTAGAGCGCGATCGATCGCTCAGTAACGATATTGCCAAGGTCTCCGCCCAAATCTCACGTGGCGCATACGCGCAGATCGTCTCGGATTTGCGCCTTATATGATGATTTCCATGAACGTTACTCCCGTGAGCAGTTTCACGTGACCACACAAACTGTCACGCAAGGGGCACACGCCCGAGCCGGAATCGCCGAGCGCGGTGGCCTCACGCTTAGCTGCAAGGGGTGGCAGCAGGAGGCGGCACTCCGCATGTTGCTGAACAATCTGGACCCGGAAGTTGCGGAGCGACCAGAAGATCTTGTGGTCTACGGTGGCACAGGGAAGGCGGCGCGGTCATGGGAGGCGTTCGATGCGATCGTTGCCTCGTTGCGCGCTCTGGAGCACGATGAAACACTCATCGTACAGAGTGGCAAACCGGTGGCTGTGCTGCGCACCCATGAACATGCGCCACGCGTGCTCATTGCGAACAGCAACCTCGTCGGGCGCTGGGCTACGTGGGATGTATTCAGGGAGCTGGAACGCCAGGGCCTCACGATGTACGGCCAAATGACGGCGGGCTCGTGGATTTATATTGGGTCGCAGGGCATCGTCCAGGGAACGTACGAGACCTTTGGTGAGGTGGCGCGACGCCATTTTGGGGGCACGCTTGCGGGCCGATTTGTCCTTACGGCGGGCCTGGGCGGTATGGGGGGCGCACAACCACTGGCTGCAACGATGTGTGGTGCCGCGGTTCTTGGTGTCGAGGTGGATGCAACCCGTGCGGAGAAACGCATCGCCACAAAATACTGCGACCGCATGACGTCTGATCTCGACGAAGCGCTGCAGTGGGTGATGGACGCCAGAACGTCACAAACCGCGCTGTCGGTTGCATTAATCGGCAACGCGGCCGATGTCTTTCCCGAGCTGGTGCGTCGTGGCGTTGTGCCCGATGTGGTCACCGACCAAACCAGTGCGCACGACACGCTGCATGGCTACGTGCCGCACGGCATGACATTGACCGAAGCTGCAGCGTTGCGCGAGCGCGATGCCGCGGAGTACGTGCGTCGGGCGACGGTTTCGATCGTCGCACATGTGCAGGCCATGCTGGACCTGCAGTCTCGCGGTGCGATCACGTTTGACTACGGCAACAATATCCGGACCGTTGCTCTCGATGGAGGGCTGACGAACGCGTTCGATATTCCGGGGTTCGTTCCGGAATATGTGCGCCCGCTCTTTTGTGAAGGGAAGGGGCCGTTCCGGTGGGTAGCGTTAAGTGGCGACCCGAGTGATATCCACCGCACAGATGAACTGGTGCTGGAGCTGTTCCCGGAGGATGAACATCTTCGGCGTTGGATCACGCTGGCCCGGGAGCGGATTCAGTTTCAGGGACTGCCGGCGCGCATCTGCTGGCTCGGGCAGGGGCAGCGCGCGCGTTTTGGCGTGGCCCTGAATGATTTAGTGGCACGGGGCGAAGTGAAGGCACCGATTGTCATCGGTCGCGACCACCTGGACACCGGCAGCGTGGCCTCGCCGTACCGCGAAACCGAGGGCATGCGCGATGGCAGTGACGCGATCGCCGATTGGGCAGTGCTCAACGCACTGGTAAACGTGGCGAGTGGCGCGTCGTGGGTATCCTTCCACCATGGCGGCGGCGTCGGGATCGGCAACTCGTTGCATGCGGGACAAGTGATCGTTGCAGATGGCACGCCTGCCATGCGCGAGCGCTTGCAACGCGTGCTGACGAATGATCCGGCGATGGGAGTCGCCCGACACGCGGATGCGGGCTACGAAATCGCGGTGGCAACCGCCACGGCGGAAAATATTCATCTTCCCATGCTGCGACCGGGCGGGAGCACGCTGTGAAATCATCAAAGTGGATGCAGTTAGCACGTATAAGTAGTCGGCGGACAAAGGCCTTACCATTCGCTCAGATGTGGATGTCGCAGACCAGTGGACGTACCACGTGATCAGTTCACGGTACAGGCCATGGCACATTCCGCTGTTCCTTGGCAAATACGCGTGGCTCGCCGTGAGGCGACGACCCATCCTGCTGACGTTCGAAGTCACTATGCGCTGCAACGCGCGCTGCGGCTTCTGTGATTACTGGCAAACACCCGCAGAAGAAAAGCACCGGGAGCTGAAGTCGTTCGCCGATGCGGCTCGGCAGTTTAATCCGTTGATGATCACGTTCTCCGGCGGCGAACCCCTGCTGCGCCGCGACCTTGAGGATGTTGTCGCGGCCGTTCGCGACGCAACGAGCCTCTCGTATTTGAACGTGATCACCCACGGCGCGATGCTCTCACTCGACCGCGCACAATCGCTGTGGCGGGCAGGCATCGATCAGTTCAACATTTCTCTGGACTATGTCGACGGGCGTCACGACACGGCTCGCGGTATCCCTGGACTGACGGACAAGATCATGACAGCCGTTCAACAGATGCGCGCCGCGGGGATCGACAGCATCCGGTTTAATACCGTGATCAAGAACGACAATCTGGATCAGTTGCTCCCCATAACAACACGCGCCGCCGAGTTGGGCATCGGCGTGAATTTTTCGGTCTATACCGAGGCGAAGAACGGCAACGTCTCGCACCGGTTGCAGGACGGCTTCGCGGAAGGCACGACCGACGCGGTGCGCGAGCTCCTGGAGTTCAAGCGCCGTCGCCGGGGGATTATCACCAACTCCGACTACTACCTGGAGCAGATCCCTCGTTACGTGCGCGGTGAGGCCATGGGGCTGTGTCACAGCGGCATCCGCACGCTGCATGTGGATCCGTACGGGCAGGTCAAGCGTTGCCCGGATTTCCCGACCGACTTTCACTGGTCCGAGTATCGTGCCTATGAACCGATCGCGTGCAACGACTGCTTCTATGCGTGCCGCGGTGAGGCGCAGGCACCTTTGCGTGCGAGTCGCGTACTCGACGTGCTGGCAACGGGCCGCTAGGATGGACGCTCACACGTCGGGGGGCGTCAGGTGACGAGTCAGCGCATTCTGTACAACCTTTCGCAAGTGGTGACCTGCGCCGGTCCGGGGCGAGCGCGCCGTGGCAGTGAAATGGCTGACGCCGCCGTGCTTAGCAATGTCGCCGTGGCGACTGACGGGCCGACCATCGTGGCCGTGGGGCCGCTGTCTGAAATGGAATCACGGTGTCCCGCAGCTGAGCGAATCGATTGCCACGGTGGTGTGCTGATGCCCGGCCTCGTGGACTCACACACACATGCCATTTTCGGAAAGCCCAGGCATGAGGAGCACGAACAGCGCGCCGCGGGCATGGATTACATGGCAATCGCTGCGGCCGGAGGAGGCATTCACGCCTCTGTGCGCGATGTGCGTAAGCGAAGCGAAGAGGACTTGGTCGCTCTGGCGTTTCCGCGTCTGAAGCGGCTGGCCGCCCACGGAACGACCACAGTGGAAGTGAAATCCGGTTATGGACTCACCGTCGAGGATGAGTTCAAGATGTTGCGGGCGATCCGAACGTTAAGCAGTATGATTCCGCTGCGCCTCGTCCCGACCTTTCTTGGAGCGCACGAGATACCGATGGAGGCGCGGGCGCGGCCGCAGGGGCGCGAGGATTACATCAAACTGCTCGTGGAAGAGATGATTCCCGAGGCAGCGGCCTCCGGTCTGGCGCGCTTTGTGGACGTGTTCTGTGAGCCAGGAGTCTTCACGATCGAAGAGTCGCGACGCATTCTCCGCAGTGCGACCGCACTCGGACTGGGCGTGAAGTTGCACGCCGACGAACTGAAGCCCAGCGGTGGCGCCGTCCTCGCCGCAGAACTCGGCGCGGTGTCGGCCGACCACCTCGGCGCCATTTCCCATGACGGCATTCAGGCGCTGGCTCAGGCGCCAACCGTGGCCACGCTCTTGCCGGGCACTTTGACCTTTCTTGGGAAGGACAAACACGCTCCAGCCCGAACCCTGATTGACGCCGGGGCCGCCGTCGCACTTGCCAGCGATTTTAATCCCGGAACGTCACCCACTCCCAACTTTCCGCTCGTTCTGACTCTGGGTGTGAGTCAACTTCGCATGAGCGCCGCGGAAGTGATTGTCGCATCAACAGTTAATGGCGCCGCCGCAGTGGGATTAGCGTCCCACGCAGGCCAAGTTCAGGCTGGGTTTTCTGCCGATTTGGCGCTTTTTGACATCGCGGATTTTCGCGAACTCGCGTATTGGTACGGTGACACACGCTGCTCAAAATCATGGGTGCGCGGAGTGCCGATGGTGGCCTGAGGCCCTCTCCGAGGCCTCATACTGCGTATTTCGTGCCTTCTGCCCGTCCCATGCGTCATTCTGTCGCATTCAGGACGCATAGGCATGGCCTCAAACAACCTCGCCAAACTAAAACGGAAAGCAGCCGAACTCGAACAGAAGAAACAGTTCGAGAAGGCGTTGGCCATGTACGTCCAGTTTCTGGACGAGGTTGGTCGTGACCTGGAAGATGCAGACCTGCAGCTGTACAATCGGGTCGGCGATCTGCTCATGCGCCAGGGTAGCACGAGCGAAGGGCTCGCCTATTATGAGCGCGCCATTGATGTGTACGCCGATCGCGGATATCTCAACAATGCGATCGCGCTCTGCAATAAAATACTCCGGCAGTCTCCTGCAAGAACCAGTGTCTATTACAAACTCGGCCGCATCAGCGCGAACAAGGGTTTCAAGAACGACGCGAAGCGCAATTTTCTCGAGTACGCCGATCGTATGCGACAGGGCGGGAACATCAATGAGGCGTTCCGTGCGCTGAAAGAGTTTGCCGATCTGTGTCCCGATATGGACGAGATCCGCCTGATGTTGGCTGACATGCTGCAGAAGGAAGATCGGAAGGGCGAGGCCATTGAGCAGCTCGAGCGCCTGCATGCCAAGCTGGAATCGGAGGGACGGCACACCGAAGCCGCCGCGACGGTCGAGCGGATCAAAGCGATTGATCCGGACATCACGATCCGCAGATCAGGCGAGTTTAAAGCGGTGCAGGAGAATGACCTGATCTTCCTCGACTTGACCGTGAGCGCCGGGCCCGCCGCGATCGCCGATCCTCTGCCGGAGGTGCAGCCTTCGCATCTGACGCCACAGGGAGAAGCGATCGGAGCCTTGCAGGGGCTGACCATTACGTTCCTGCCCGACCAGCACCTGGCGGCAGGCACGCCCCAGGATGTGGCTCCTGTCGATGGCCTCGACCGGGCCGAGCCGGAGACGCCGGAAAGCGTCGCGGTGATCAGTGTGCTTGAGGAAGACGCGTACGGCGGCGCACAGGATCTTCCGATCATCGCCCTCGACGGCATGGAAAGCACCGCTGCGCAAAACGTGGACGATGACGACGACGTCATCGCGCGCGTCGATGGTCTGGCGAGCACTGTGGTAACCCTGAGCGGGGTAAATCCGCTGGAGGCACCGCTTATTGAAAATCCGCCGCTTTCGAGCGAGGAGTTCGGTGCCATCCGGTTGTCGGGCGACCACGACGTGCATGGGCCTGCTGCGCATGATCTCGCCATCTCGACTTCGCTCCCGTTGTTGGACGCAGATGACGCCAGCGCGCGCAATGGAGACCATGGATCTGACAAGGATGACGAGAGGGACAATCGCCTGTCGCTGGAGGATGCGCCTGACGTATGGGCGGCTGCTGCCCTCGCCGCGCCGCGCGACAACCCGCTCTTCGATCACCTGCTGACACCTCTTCACTCAGCGGTGATCCGTGAAAGTGACACTGAGCCGCCCGACGATTCGTCGGCCGAGTCGCCGTCGGTCTCGCCGGAGCTCCTGGCGGCTCTCGATGCACGCGATCCCGATCAACCGCTCCCCGACGAAGGGTTGATACATTTGCTACATGCACCGTTCGCTGCGCAGGAGGCGGACAACGAAGCATCCGAAGGCGACTCGGACGATTTTATTGACCCGATTCATGCACCGTTCGGTGCCGCGGACGCGCCGTCCGGGGCAGACACAAACACAGACAAAGACACAGAGGCGCGAAACGCCGACGGAGACGACACTGACGCTGGTGACGCCGAGTTCGAAGACAGGGACCCGACGGAGTCGGGAGCGCCGCGCGTGGAGTCGGCCAATGCCGAGGCCGAAGTCGGCAGCGACGGGCACGACGTTACCGGCAGTGTCCTGGCAGCCGATACCGATGAACCACTCGCTGACGAGGTTGATGTCGAGGATGCCATTGTGGCTGAATCAACTGCCGCTGCGTCGCCGGGTAGCGAGCCATCCGACGCATCCTCCGACACACTGTCGGACACCGCTGAAGTCGAGGCCCAGCTTGATCCACAACTCGAGCCGTCGGCGCACAGTGACGAGGACTCGTCGATGGACCCGGAATTCGCGCTCGAGGATCTGATTGCCAAACAGGGACACGGGGCAGCCGCGTCAGCGCTGGACTTGACTAATCTGCCCGCACCAAAAGCGGTGAGCGCAGAGATGCCCGCCTTCGACGTAGACAGCTTAACACAGAATCCCGATGGCGATCTGGTGCGGTCGGCCTTCCAGGAAAAATCGATCGATCTGCCGCTGATCGACACGGAGACAGACGAGGATGCGTTCGATGCGAGCGCGTCGGTCGACGACATGCTGGCGTCACAGCCATCGTTCGAAGGAACCTCGGAAGAGACGGCCTTCGACCCGGAGCCCCTGAGTCTCGAAGACTCAGAGCGCGAATGGGATACCGCGGAGGAGGAGGCCGCGGAGGTTCTCATTGATGGGGAATGGCGTGATGAGATTGGGGAACTGGCCAGCGGAGAGATGTCAGCAATCGATGGGCCGCGCAGCAGACGTCGCCCCGCGTTCGACGATCTTGCTGCCGCGATGTTGTATGTGAACGGCAATACCCCTCCGGACGGCAGCGAAGGAATTCGAGAAGACGGCTCTGCAGCGCGTCTCTCATTTGGAGGCGCTGAGCCGCAACTTCGCAGGCGTCTTGAACTGGACCCGGTGAATGCCACGCTTCGCCGATCGTTAGGCGAAGTACTGCTCGATCGCGGAGATCGCGAAGGTGGGTTGAACGAACTTGAGCTCGCGTGCCGCGGATTCGAAGGGCAGGGGGATTTGCGTTCAGCCAGGGACGTAGTGAATGTCATCCTGCTCGTGGTGCCACTCTCTGTTCGCCATCATCAGAAGCGCATCGAATACGCCGTACGCACGAACGACCGCGCGGCGCTGATCGACGCGTACATTGAGCTGGCAGACGCGCTGTTCCGCTGTGGTGAACCGGACAAGGCCAAGGTGGTGTACTCGCGTGTCGTTGAACTGTCACCGACCAATGATCGTGCGCGGTTTGCCCTCGGCGTGCTCGGTGAACATCAAGGGTCTCACCGCAGCTCCGATGAAATCCCGATTGTTGTTTCCGGATTGCTCAGCGGTGGACCGTCGGTGACCATGGCAGACCTCACCCCCGACACGCTTGATGCCACCATTCCTGTCGGGACAAGCGACATCGACGCGGAGATCGAGGCGGCATTTATCAGCGACCATGCCACCCCCGCCAGCGCACTTGAAGCACTGACTGAAATCGAACGCTGGGCGGCTTCGCAAGCGAGCCCCGATCCGGTTGCGCCGCCACCCAGAGTCGAAGAGCATCCAGCCGGGTTTGTTGATCTGACGTCGTGGATGGACGACATCACTCCGCCGCGCTCATTGCGCATGGTCGCTGAAGACGTCACCCCGACTGGCGACGAGGCCGCTGATTTTCAGGAGATGCTGCGACGCTTCAAAGCCGGAGTTTCGGAAAGTGTTGACGCCGAAGACTACCGCAGCCACTACGACCTCGGCGTTGCATTCAAGGAGATGGGCCTTCTGGATGAAGCGATCGCTCAGTTCCAGAAGTCAATGCGCGGTGAAGACGAGCGCGTCCGTTCCTACGAGGCGCTCGGCACATGCTTCGTGGAGCGCGAACAGTACGCGGTGGCGGCGGCCCTGCTTGGAAGGGCAGTCGACTCCCCGGGGGTCGACGACCAGCAGATGGTGGGCGTCCTGTATCTCCTCGCCTACTCCCATGAAGCGCTTGGGCGCAGTCAGGATGCGATTGATTATTATCAACGTGTCTTCGCGGTCGACATCGCATTTCGCGATGTGACGGATCGCCTGGCTGCCCTTGAACGCGTCACCAAGTGATCTCCGAAGTAGCGCCGCGCTTTCCACAGACGATGTCGCTCGACCAGATTCGGCAGCCGGTAGCGGAGGCGCTCTCGCGCGTGAATGCCGAGATGTGGCGGATCGTCGCCGTCGATAGTGAGTTTTTCCAGGGCGTCAATCAGCACCTGATGCTGATGAAGGGAAAGATGGTGCGCCCGACGTTGCTGCTGCTTGCGAGCGAGGTCGAGGAGAAAGCCGAGTCACGTGCGGCGTCCTATGCCGCCGTCATCGAGTTGATTCATCTGGCGACACTGGTGCACGACGACGCGGTGGACCATTCGGTCCTGCGCCGTGGAATGCCCACTATCAACTCACTGTTTTCTCATCAGGTCGCGGTGATCGGCGGCGACTTTCTATATTCGCGCGCGGTGCAGGAACTCGTGCGGCTGGGTGATCTTGAGCCGCTTCGGGTGTTCGCACACGCATCAAACGAGCTCACGGTTGGCGAAATGCGCCAGCTGGGTGCACTGGATGCACTGGCGTTTTCGGAGGACGACTACGAGTTCCTCATCAAGTGCAAGACGGCGGCGCTGTTCAAGGCGTCCTGCGAAGTGGGGGCGTTGTGCGGCGCAGTACAGTTCCGGGAGGAGCTGGCTCGCTTCGGAGAGCGGCTCGGCATGGCCTTTCAGGTTGCTGACGACCTGATCGACTACACGCAGGGGACAGCCACCGCTGGAAAACCCACGGGACTCGACCTTCGCGAGCACAAAGTCACGCTGCCGTTGATCGCTGCACTGCGCACCATTTCGCCCGCCGCTCGCGAACACGTCGAAGAGCTCTTCGCGACTGACGAGCCAGATGACGGCCAGATCGCGGCTGTTGTCGAGATCGTGACTGAGGCCGGAGGACTCGAGTATGCCCGACGGCGCGGCGAGGAGTATCTTTCGGAAGCGAAGGCAGCCTTGGACGGGCTTCCCGATACCCCCGCCCGGCGCGCCCTGCACGACACGATGTTGTACGTCATGGAGCGACGATCCTAGATGAACACAAGAATCGCAAAGCGTCGGCCCCTTTTTCACGGCCTGGTTCTTCTGGCCGGGTTTGTGGTTGGCGGGTTCCTGACGCATTTTTCAAGGCGCTTTCTTCCAGTTGGTGCGGTCAAGGAGTTTCTGACGACGGGGGTCACACCGGCGCTGGGGCCTTTGAAGGTTGACCTCGTCATTCTAAGCTTCTCTGTCGGTCCGATTGCGCTCGACGTGTCACTCTTGAGTTTGGTAGGGGTATTGATCGCTTACCTCATCGCGCGATCGCTTTTCTAGGAGGATGTATGAACTTCGGTAATATTGGTTTTATGGAGGTCCTGATCATCGGTGTCATTGTGCTCTTGCTGTTCGGAGCCAAGCGACTGCCCGAGATCGGATCGTCGTTCGGAAAAAGCATCCGTGAATTCAAGAGTGGACTCTCCGATGCCAACAAAAACCTGAGAGACGAGTACCAGCAGTCGCTGCCCAAGGAACCGGCGACGCCGATCAGTAAAGAAGAAGAAGCAGCCCGCGAGCCCAAGCGTCTGATCACCTGAGTTCGCTGTTTCAAGTGAATGAAAACGGAAAAGGCTCCGACCGCGGTCGGAGCCTTTTCGTTTTACTGTAAGTCAGTATCTCAGATTGCTGCCTGTGCCCGCGCGGCGGCTTGCAGCTTTTTGCGATTGTCCACGACGTTGGCGTCTTTGCGGATCTCATTGAGGAACGTCCGCACGCGCAGCTGCTGAATGGCCTGAATCGCCTCTCTGCGCTGCTGCTCCTTCTGCGCTTCCCACTCCGCACGGTCGGCCTCTTTCCGCTGATCCACGCGGAGCACGACAACTCCCTGATCGGTCACGATCGGCGCACTGACGGCGCCGACCGGGAGAGAGAATGCTGCACCGATCGCTTCGTTAAACCGACCGAGACCCGGTACAAATTGCGGGCGCGAGAACAGATCCGTCGTCGTGACCGTCATGTTTCGGCTGCTCGCCGTTGCTTCGAGCGTGGAGGCCGCAGCAGCATTTGCAAATGCTGTCGCTTCGTCGACGCGCGTCTCCGCTTTTTTGCGCCCGCTGAGGAATCGCCGAATGTCTTCCTTGGCCGCGTCGAACGACGGCACACCGCCGGGAATCAAGCTGTCCACCCGTGCGAGTGCGTACAGGTCATCGGCGTCATACAGGTCGGAAATTTCTCCGACTTTTGCGCCGGTGAATGCAAAGGCGGAGACGCTCGGAATGACGCGGCCCGTCGGCGAGAACGCCGGTTCGCCTTCTATGACGGCAATCCGCTCAGGGACAAGCTTCAGAACCTTCGCAGCTGAATCCAGCCGCTCTCCTTCAGACGTCGACGCCGCGATGCGTGACAGGGAATCCGCCTTGCGGTCAGTACGCGATGCCGATGAATCGCTTTGCTGGATGCGCACCAGAATGTGGTGCAGGGCCAGTGTGTCGCCGACCTGGGCATCCTTGCGGATGATGTGATACCCGAATGGCGAAAGCACAGGCTCCGAGATCGCGCCCGTTCGCATGGATTTCGCGGCATCGGCGAACTCCTTCACGTACGTGGCCGAGGGTGCTCGACCAAGATCGCCGCCCTGAGCCCCTGACACGGTATCGCCGGACTGCAAGCGAGCGACATCTTCGAACTTGGCCCCACCCAGAATCTCCTCACGGATCGTCACGGCTCGCGCCCTGCTGGCGGCGCTGTCCTCAGCCGTCAACGTACGCGGGATCGTCAGCACGCTGAGACTCGCCCGACCTGGGCGCTCAAGGCTCGCCTTGTTCTTGTCGTAGTAGGAGCGTAACTCGGCGTCCGTAAACTTCACGGCAGAATCTGGCACGGCGGCCGCGTCAAACATCACAAAACTGACCTTAGCGCTGTCCCGGAGGTCGCGATAGGTCGACCACAGCTTGGGATCGGAAACGAAGACGTCGGAGGCCAGCTGGTCGAAGAGGCGCGCTCGAGGAAGCTCCGCGCGGTAGTAGTTCTCGAGTTGCGCCAGAAGGCCCTGTTGCCGTGCGGCGGGGCTTCCCAGCAACCGTCGATACTTGGCGATGTCGAAAATGCCGTCAGTCTGCAGAGAAGGGTCCTGCAGAAGTTCGGCGGGAGGGTTCTGCTGGGCAGCCTGAATGATATCCTCGTTGGAGACCCGGATGCCCCGTTTTTCATATTCCTGAGCGAGGAGGATGTTGCTTACCATTTGCTCAAAGGCCTGATCTTCGATACGCTGTCGTTCGTCGAGCGTCAGACTTCTGGAGCCTTGGCGTTCCTGCTGTTGCGCCAACTGGTTCGAGAGATTCTGCCACTGGATGTAGTTCACCTCGACTCCATTGACCTTGGCGACCGCGGTGCCAGGTGTAATGGATCCGACGCCAATGCCCATAAGGCCAGACGAGTCGGCGAGGAGAAATCCCACGACGAAGAAGACGAAAACAAAGGCCCAAATCAGGAGCGAGCGGCTCCGCATTTGCTGCAGCACGCGAGAAGACTCCTCTGCGAGGTAGGTTGTAGGGGGTGTTCGAACCGGGAAAGGTATTTGTTATTCACCATCAGGGGCAAGCAGTGGTGTCACTTCTTCGCCAATTGTTCGTCTTTACACGGCAATTTCTCCCTCCAAACAGGACGCGCGCACTGCGCACCGCACACTGAGGCCAGGCATGGGAACCAACGATCGTCTCGCTGAGCTCAAGTCGAAGTTCGACGAAAATCCCCGTCGATACTTCGCGCCGCTCGCGAACGAGTATCGAAAGCAAGGGGATCTCACTCAGGCTGTCGCGCTCTGCAGGACGCACCTCCCGAATCAGCCGGGTCACGTGAGCGGGCATATCGTGCTGGGGCAGGCCCTGTACGAGGCTCGGGAACTCGGTGAGTCTCGCGACACCTTTGAAACCGCGCTGGACCTGGATCCGGAAAACCTCATCGCGCTGCGCTATCTCGGAGATATTGCCCGTGAGCAGGGGGCGACTCCGGCAGCGCGGACGTGGTATCAGCGCGTGCTGGATGCAGATCCGCGAAATGCCGAAATCGGCGAGTTGCTCAAAGCGCTGGAAAGTGGGCCACAGGCGAGCGTCGCCGACTGGGCGACTCCGGCGTCGAATTCCGCGCTTCCTGATACCCAGTCGCTGACCCCGCAGTCGAACGCCTGGCGACAGGCCCGCGAGACGGGCGAGAGCGGGGCCGTTGAATCGGACGATTCGTTCGCGGCGTCGTTCGAGGCGCCCGCAGGATGGTCGCCTAACGAGGGCACGGGCGATCCCGGTGAAGCGACAGCCGCCGCCGACGACCTGTTCAAGGCGTTCGGCGGCAACGCAGACGCCGAGACCGTAGACGATCGAACGAGTGAGCCGGAAACCGAGGTCGAAGACTGGTTTGCACTCGCCGACATGACCGGGCCATCAAACGCCGCGCGTCCTGACCCGGTTGCAGACGCCACCAGCTTCCCGGATCTCAGCTCGGCGGACAACGATCAGAAGTCAGCCCAGCGTGCGTCGTCGGCCTGGGATGACATGCAGACTGCCAACGAGCCGGACTTTTCGACCTTTGCACTGCCCACCGAAAATTCACCAGAAGACGCTCAGGTCGCCGAAGCGAACGCAGGTCAACACTCGGCAGATGAGCACGACGGCGGGGCGTCAGATTCCTCCGCAGATGAACCGTCCGAATTCCGTATTGAGTCATCCGTTCAGTCGGATGACGTACAGATCAACGCGACGATTGATGACGCTCTTGATACCAGTGCGGACGAGGACCTTATTCTCGACGAGGAGCTGGTAGAGGCGCAGGATGCCCGCGTCTCAGCCGACTCCGGCGAATCTGAGGTCGATGTGTCTGACGAGCGGCAAGCTGACGTGTTCGACGACGTCGTGTCGGGCGTCGCTGACGCGGGTGCAGAATCCGAATGGTCGGACGCAGAACGTGGCGCGGCCGAAGAAGCCGCCGAAAGAGATTCCGCGGCAGACAACGATCAACGCACCTCTCCGGTGCGAGCCCTGGATTTGAGCGGTTGGGACACCTTTAGTCTGGACGAGAGCACTTCCGAGACGGGTTCAGCTGCTGATGCAGTCGATGACGTCGCGGAAGTGGACCCGGTCGTCGGGCGAACCCCCGATCTGGACGCCGCTGTATCTGACGCAGCCGCTGCGCCGACGCCGTTCGTGACCGAAACGATGGCTGAGCTGTATCTGCAGCAGGGATTTACCGAGGAGGCGCTCGCCGTGTACCGGCAATTGCTGGCGGCATCGCCTAACGATAATAATCTGCGTGAGCGCATTGAGGCGCTTGAGGCGGGCGGAGATTCCAACGTCGGTGGTCATGCGGCACCTTTTGGCAATTCGGCACGCGACTTTTTTGCCCGCTTCGCGCGACTCAAGGGAAGGCCACAATCGGGAAACGCAGATAAGGATTCGTCCCCCCGCAGGGCGACCCCATCCTTCGGTACTGCGGGGCTTGCAGCATCCTCCGAGGCGCTGACACAGCCCGACGGCGGCAGCAGCGATCTCAGCGCTTTGTTCGCGAAGGCGGACGGGTCACCGTCGTCGGCGGACCTTACTTCTGCTTCGTATCTGCTCTCGGCCTTCACGCAGAAAAACGAGAGTTCCCGGCACGGGGATCTGTCGCTCGCCGCGCTGTTCAGTAATGTTCCCACTGACTCGCCGGGTGCCGTGACGCCCGACGGGATCTCTGGAGCGACCGGTTCGGCCGACCGCGCGTCTGCGACGTCGGAACTTGATCCGGGATCTCCTCAAGGGGACATCGAGCAGTTCACGGCCTGGCTCGAAGGCCTGAAGAAGAAGTGAAAATTGCCGTTCTCAACGGCCCCAATCTAAACCTCCTCGGAACACGCGAGCCTGCAGTCTACGGGCACGTCACGCTCGCTCAGATCGAATTCGATCTGAGCGCGGTGGCGCGCGAGCTGGGCGTCGAAGTGGAATTCGCGCAGCATAACTCCGAAGGGGCACTGATCGACGCGATTCATGATCTGCGTAGCCGAGTGTCGGGCGTCCTGATTAATGCGGGCGCCTACTCTCACTCGAGTCTGGCCATTCGTGACGCGCTCACGGCTTGCGAGCTCCCATTTATCGAAGTCCACCTCACGAACGTGTACGCCCGTGAGCCGGAACGAAGGGTCTCCATGCTGGCTCCGGCTGCTCGCGGTGTGCTCTGCGGTTTCGGCGCGCATGGCTACGAGCTGGCGCTGCGAGGCCTTGTCGGCCTGCTCGGCGCGTGACAGACGCACGACCCGCGCGCCTCAGCGCGCTGCGTGCCCTTCTGACGAAGGAGATGCTCGACGGTCTGCTGATTAGCGGGCTGGCCAACCTTCGCTATCTCACCGGCTTTTCGGGTTCGAGCGCGATGCTCGTGGTCACAGCCCGTGATGCAACGTTGGTCACGGACTTTCGCTACGAGACGCAGGCGGCTGAGGAGTGCGAAGGCGCCTGTGACGTCAGGATCGAAGCGTCCTCGTTATGGAAAGGGGTGTGGGATACGATCGGCGACGGTGCCTCGGTGCGCACGTATGGCTTCGAAGGACTTCACCTTACCCACCGAGACGCGCAACGCTTCTCCGATCAGGAGCGGCGCATCCACTGGCGTCCTACGCACGATCTGGTCGAAGGGCTGCGTGTTGTGAAGGATGTCGGCGAGGTCGCCGCTGTTCGCAGCGCTGGCTGGGTTGCCACCACGGCATTGGGACGCGTCCTCGATCAGGTTCGCGCCGGCCTGACGGAACTTCAGGTGTGCGGGATTCTCGAGCACGCCCTGCGGGACGCGGGGAGCGAGGCCCATCCTTTCCCACCCATCGTTGCCGGCGGCCCGCGGACAGCACTTCCTCATGCCCGGGCATCGCAGCGGGTCCTGCTACCCGGCGACTTTCTTCTGCTGGATTTCGGCGCCACGGTGCAGGGGTACTGCTCTGATATTACGCGCACTGTGGTGATCGGCCTGAGTGACGCGAAGCAGCAAGAGGTATATGATGTGGTGCTGCAGGCTCACGCGAAGGCAGTTGACGGAGTGAAAGCGGGGATGAGCGGTCGCGAAGCGGATGCGTTGGCCAGAGGCTATATCGTGGCGCGCGGGTACGGGGACGAGTTTGGCCACGGGCTGGGACACGGCGTTGGCCTGGAGGTTCACGAGGCACCACGTTTGTCTCGAACGGCCGAGGGAACTCTTCCGGCCGGAGCTGTCGTGACTATCGAACCGGGCGTTTATGTTCCAGAATGGGGTGGCGTCAGAATTGAAGACGATGTGCTCGTTGGAGAGAACGACTGCGATGTGCTGACTTCATTTCCACGGGATCTGATTGAGATCGGCCGTTAGCGCGCCAACTCCAGTCCAATTACTTACCTCTATGATTGACCTTCGCTACGTAAAGAAGCTCATCGACATGCTCGACGCGTCCACGGTCGATTCGGTCGAAATTTCCGGCGATAAAGGACAGAAGCTCCGGATCTCGAAGTCGCCGCAGCGCGGCGCGGTACAGATGGCCGCTCCGGCAGGGGCCATGCAGCAGATGCCGAGTGGGCGGCTTACCCCGATTGACGGGACGGCGGCTGTGCCGGAAACGCCCCCCGCGGCTGTGGTAGTGCCTCCGTCGAGCCTGCTCGAAGTCAAGTCGCCGATGGTGGGTACTTTTTACGCAGCGGCCGAGCCAGGATCAAAGCCTTACGCTGGAGTGGGGACGCGCGTCTCTAAAGGGCAGGTGCTCTGCATCATCGAGGCGATGAAGATCATGAACGAGATTGAGGCCGAAGTTTCGGGCATGATCAAGGAGGTGTGCGTACAGGACGCCCACCCTGTGGAGTACGGACAGGTGCTCTTCCGCGTCGACCCGAATGGCTAACCCGCCTCTCGCAACGGATTCAATCTCTTCTCCCTCGGCAATACGTCCGCCGTTTAATCTGAAGGCCATCCTGCAGCAGATGGTCCAGCTGAGCGCATCGGATTTACATCTGAAGGTGGGACGTCCTCCCACTTTGCGTATCAACGGTGACCTGTCACCTCTCCCGCTACCAGCGCTTCGACCCGAAGATCTGAGTCAGCTGGCGAAGGAGCTCATGACAGCTAAGCAGGTCAAGGAGTTCGCGGAGTTCCGCGAATGCGACTTTGCCACGGGTGTCCCGGGCATCGGCCGCTTCCGCGTAAACGCATATCAACAACGCGGCACGATTGCCTTTGCGGTGCGAACGGTGCCGCACCAGGCGAAGACGATCCGCGAACTGAATCTTCCGCCGGCTGTCGATGACATCTCGATGCTGCCACGCGGACTCGTGCTTGTGACTGGAGTGACCGGTTCGGGCAAATCCACCGCGCTGGCGTCGATGCTGCAAACGATCAACGAGCGGCGCTTTGCGAACATCATCACGATCGAAGATCCGATCGAGTTTCTGCATCGCGACATCAAGTGTCACATTAATCAGCGCGAAGTCGGGACCGACACCGGCAGTTTTGTGCAGGCCTTGCGTCGCGTGCTGCGGCAGGACCCGGACGTCATTCTTGTTGGTGAAATCCGCGATCTGGACACGCTGGACACCGCGCTCAAGGCGGCGGACACAGGACACCTCGTGTTTTCGACGCTCCATACGACGGATGCCACGCAAACCATCAATCGGGTGCTCTCGTTCTACCCGCCGCACCAGCAGAGTGAGGTGCGTTTCGCGCTATCGAGCGCGCTGGCGGCGGTCGTCTCGTTGCGACTCGTTCCGCGCAGCGATCGACCCGGGCGTGTCCCGGCGGCGGAAATCCTGATCAACACGGCGGCGGTGCGTGAGCAGATTCGCGACGTCAGCAAGACGCTGAACATCCCCGATTTGATCAAGGAGGGCAACGTCCAGTACGGCATGCAGACGTTCGATCAATCGCTGATGGCCTGGTACTCCCGTGGCGTCATCTCGTACGATAGCGCACTATTCTACGCCACCAACCCGAACGAGTTTGCGTTACGGGTCCAGGGCGTTGATTCGACAACGGACACGTCCTGGAGCGATTGGGAAACTGAAGACACGACCTGAGTGTCGTTCCGGGAGGGATTTTGTTCAAGAAAGTACTCGTAGCAAACCGTGGTGAAATAGCCTTACGAGTGATCCGCGCCTGTCGCGAACTCGGGATTCCCACGGTCGCTGTGTATTCCGAGGCCGATCGCGAGTCACTCCACGTCAGGTTCGCCGACGACGACGTCTGCATCGGTCCTGCACCGGCCCGGGACTCCTATCTTCGTATCCCGCGGCTCATCGCGGCCGCAGAAATTACGGGCGCAGATGCCATACATCCCGGATACGGTTTTCTCTCGGAGAACGCCGAGTTTGCCGAGACGTGTGCGGCGTCGAACATCGCATTCATCGGGCCCACGGCGGAGCAGATCCGCACGATGGGCGACAAGGCTGAGGCCCGAAAAACCATGGCGAATGTCGGCGTACCGATTGTGCCGGGCACCCCGGGGCCGGTCGATGATCCCGAGCAGGCGCTGGTATTCGCAAATGAGATGGGCTATCCCGTCATCATCAAGGCCGCGGCAGGGGGCGGTGGCAAGGGCATGCGTGTAGCGCGCGACGGCGAAGAATTTATCCGCTCCTTTGGATTGGCTCGCTCGGAGGCGTTGTCGGCGTTCGGCAACGGTGAGGTGTATGTCGAGAAATACCTCTCACGGCCGCGTCACGTGGAGTTCCAGATTCTGGGCGATCGCCACGGAACCGTGATGCACGTGGGCGAGCGTGACTGTTCAATCCAGCGGCGCCACCAGAAATTGATTGAGGAATCTCCGTCACCGGCGATGACGCCGGAGTTGCGACAGGCAATGGGTGACGCAGCGGTCCGTGGCGCGAAAGCCATTGATTATGTCGGTGCCGGCACCATCGAGATGCTTCTGGATGAGGATGGATCGTTCTACTTCATGGAGATGAACACGCGTATTCAGGTGGAGCATCCCGTCACGGAAATGTTGTATGGCGTGGATCTGGTGAAAGAGCAGATACGGACAGCGGCAGGTGAACCTCTGTCATTCAGTGAGCTACCATGGAAGCGCGGTCACGTGATCGAGTGTCGTATCAACGCCGAAGATCCGACGCGCGGGTTTCAGCCGTCGCCGGGTCGCATTGATGTGTTCCACCCGCCTGGAGGACCCGGTGTCCGCGTCGACACCCATGTGTACTCCGGGTATCAGGTGCCCCCATATTACGACTCGTTGATCGCGAAACTGATTGTGCAGGGGCGCGATCGCGAAGAGGCGCTGCGACGCATGCAGCTTGCGTTGGAGAGTTTCATCATCGAGGGCGTAAAAACCACCGCGGGTTTTCTGAGCAAGGTCATCCAGCACGAGCAGTTCCGTTCCGGTGAGTTTGACACCAAGTTCCTCGAACGGGAATTGACGTCCATTCTGAGCGAACAGGGATAAGCCGTGCGGGTTGATGTGTTTTACGGGACGTCCGGGCTGACAGCAGCGGACGTGCACCGCCGTGTCGTTGTGGTGGTCGATGTGCTCCGCGCCTCGACATCGATAGCTGTCGCACTCGCCAATGGCGCGCGCGCGATCATCCCGTTCGAAGACTCGGAGGAGGCGGTTGTTCGCTCCAAGACGTTCGAGCGCACGGAGATTCTGCTGGCAGGTGAACGAAAGATGCTGCCGATTCCCGGCTTTGATCTCGGAAACTCGCCGGGGTCGTTTTCGGCCGAGACTGTGGATGGCAAGACGATTCTTTTTACGACCACAAACGGGACCGGTGCTCTCATCAGCTCGCATGGTGCGCGCGAAACGTTCGTCGGAGCGTTCGTCAATTTTTCTGCACTCGTTGGTGTTTTGCGGACCTATGCCGGCACCGGCGACGACGCCGTCGATATTGCATTCATCTGTGCCGGGAGCGATCGGTTGATCGCTCTGGAGGATGTGGTCTGCGCGGGGTTCTATGTGCGCCAGATCGCCCGGCGCCGGTCGCGGGTGCAGCTCGGCGATGGTGCGACGCTGGCCGCACTGGCGGCGCGCAAATATACCAGGGGAATTAACACGCTCGCCGACGATGCTGCGCACGCCCGACGGCTGGTCGAGGCCGGATTCGGAGCCGATGTCGCGATGTGCAGCGCGATTGACTCGCACCCTGTGGTGCCCGTGTACCGCGATCGACAGATCACACGGCTCGCAGGCAGCGGCAGGCGCTGAGTGATGAGCGACTCGCTGCGCCGCGAAGTCGCGGGCATCGCGCTCATTCTCCTTGCCGTGTTTCTGGCGGGGGCGTTCCTGTTTCATGCCGTTCCGGTCGACGTGTCATGCACGGCCGCGAAGGGTGTGTTCGGTCCGGTGGGGGGATGTCTCAAGGCGGCCTTGTTCGCATTCCTTGGCGCGCCGACCGCGTGGCTCGCCTCGCTGGTTCCGCTTATCTACGGATTGCGTTTGCTCGGTCGCGCTCGCGCCGCGGATGATCGGCGCTGGTTAATGTTTTTAGTCGGTGCCGTGGTGATTCTGCCGCTTGCAGTCGGTCTCGCTGAGGGCGCTGCGACCCGGTCCGGATCGCTGGCCGGACTGTGGGGAGGTTTCACAGCCTTTTATTCCAAGCGCGCGCTGGGAGCCGCGGGCGCGTGGTTTCTCGTGGTGTTGCTGGTGAGTGCACTGATGGCGCTCACCCTGCGGTGGAACCCGATTCGTGCCATCGTCGGACCCGGGCCGGCACCACGTGCCCTGAACGGGGTCGACCCCGCGGTGGTTGCTGCCCGTGAGCCCGCGCCCGAGGAGATGCCAGCCATCGATGGATATGTGGGCGCTGTGGTGGCCCCGGAATCACGCTCGCAGCCAAAGCGGAAGGCGCGCGTAACTGCGCGCATACTGGAAGAAGAGGTGACAGGGGAGGCTGAGGAGGAGGAGTCGGAGAGCGAGGACGACGATGAAATTCCCGTGCTGCTCGCACCAGGTGACCTCGCGCTTGAGTATGTGCTTCCGTCACCCGAGTTGTTGACCCCTCCCCCTGATGAAGAGGTCGACGCCGGGTTGCGCGAACTCGACGCCATGGGGCGCAAACTCATGGATGCCCTTCGGACGTTCAAAGTGGAGGGCGAGCTCGTTGGCCGGACCGTCGGGCCCGTCGTTACCCAGTTCGAAATCGAACCGGCGCCCGGGGTCAAGGTGCGACAGTTTGCTAATCTGGCGAACGATCTGGCGCTGGCCATGCGCGCCCAGAGCATCCGGATTGTTGCTCCCATCCCGGGGCGGGGCGCCGTGGGTGTGGAGGTTCCCAACCCGACACCACAGCTCGTAGCCTTTCGCGAGCTTATCGAGGCCCCCGAGTTCCAGAACGCACGCATGGCGCTTCCGCTTGCGTTAGGCAGGGACCTGGAGGGCAAGGTTGTCGTGGCGGATCTCGCGCGGATGCCACACCTGCTCATCGCGGGCGCCACGGGTTCGGGAAAATCGGTGTGTATCAACACCATCATTACCAGCCTCGCGTACCGACATACGGCGAAGTCGTTGAAGTTCCTGATGGTGGATCCCAAGATGGTTGAGCTGTCTGCGTATAACGCTTTACCGCATCTGTTGCACAAGGTGATCACCGACAATCGTGACGCCGCGTACGTGCTCAAATGGGCGGTTATGGAGATGCAGCGGCGTTACGAACTGCTTGCGGCCAACGGCGCACGCAATATTCAGGAGTTCAACAAGCGGTTATTGGACGGCGCATCGCTGATGTTGCCGCGCCGACCGGAGGTCGCGTTCGAGCGCCAGACATATGACGACGGTATTCTGCCGTACGTCGTGCTGGTGATCGACGAACTGGCCGATCTCATGATGACGGTGCAGGCGGAAGTGGAAACGCCGCTGGCGATGCTCGCTCAGAAGGCGCGGGCCATCGGCATCCACATCATTCTGGCGACGCAGCGTCCCAGCGTGAACGTGATCACCGGATTAATAAAAGCGAACTTCCCGAGTCGTATCGCGTTTCGCGTTGCGTCGCAGATTGATTCGCGCACCATCCTCGATGGCGTCGGTGCCGAGTCCCTCCTCGGCAACGGAGATATGCTCTTTCTGCCGCCTGGAAAATCGGAGCCACAGCGTCTGCAGGGCGCCTTTATTCCTGGAGAGGATACCGAGAAGCTTACCCAGTGGTTTCTCGCCCGCAGTGAGGCGCGGCTGGATGCGCTGGCGGCGCAGGGGCTGCCGGCCACGTCGTCCGAACGTGATATCGTGGCAGAGGTTAAGCAGCAGGAAGAGTCCGATGTGGATGACGGTCAGGATGATGCCGGGCCGATGACGGAGCGCGACGCCTTGTTCCGACGAGCCGCCGAGACGTGCATTCAGCATCAACTGGGGTCCACGTCGCTGCTACAGCGGCGACTCGGCATCGGGTACGGCCGCGCCGCGCGCATTATCGATCAGCTGCACGCGGCGGGAGTGCTGGGCCCGCCCAATGGCTCAAAGCCGCGCGAGATCCTGATCGGGCTCGATCAGATTCCGTGATCGCTGTAGGTCCAGGGGCGGATAGCGCGACGCGTTCCTGGACGCATATGAAGGACACGCCGATCTGGTAATCGAGTAGCATCGTCCTGGGATGCAGTGAATCACTCAGTCGAGCTCGGAATGCCGATGCGGCGTCCTCATTCGCCTGAGGCGCGCTCCGCTGATTCATGTCAAAGGGATTTGATGATGCTGTCCTCCCGCGCAGCCCCTAGCATGAGGCCGTGGGCATCGTCGAGCAGGAACTCGGGCTCCTTGGTGAGCGTCTCGCAGAGCGCTGGCTGCACCGCGCGGGCTGGCGAGTGCTCCAGCGCAGGTTTCGAAGCGGTCACAGGGACATCGATCTCGTTGTGGAGCGCTCCGGCACGGTTGTTTTCGTCGAAGTAAAAGCCCGGAACGGGGCTGAATTTGGGGGTCCCGTGGCAGCGGTTAACTGGAGGAAACAGAGAGAGTTAGCTCGTTCGGCCTATACCTGGATCGACCGGCACGGCCGTCAGGGAGAATCGTACAGATTTGATGTTGTCGGTGTTCTCATCAAAGGGAGCCAGATTCGTGTACGCCATGTGGAAAACGCGTTCGAAATTTGAAATTAGTGCTTGAAAGCAAGCGGTTTGTTCGTATTTTGTTCGGGGTAGGTATTCCTTCGTGCCGCGCGGTAGATTCACCACGTGGCCAGCACTTCAACTCTCCATTTGGGTGAACGCATGGCGGCTACCGCATTGCAGGACGACAAGAAAAAGGCTCTTGGATTGGCCATTTCGCAGATCGAAAAGAACTGCGGAAAGGGTGCGATCATGCGCATGGGTAGCGAAGGCGCGCGTGTTCGCGTCGAAAGCATCTCGACCGGTGCCATCAATCTCGACGCTGCGATCGGTGTCGGCGGCGTGCCGCGCGGTCGTGTCACGGAAATTTACGGCCCCGAGTCGAGCGGCAAGACGACGTTGTGTTTGCACGTTGTAGCGAATGCTCAGCGGAACGGCGGCGTGGCGGCATTTATCGATGCGGAGCACGCGCTGGACGTTGATTACGCCAAGAAGTTGGGCGTTGATGTTGAGAATCTTCTCGTGTCGCAGCCGGACACCGGCGAACAGGCGCTTGAGATCTGCGAGATTCTGGTGCGTTCGGGTGCGGTGGACGTGATCGTCATCGATTCTGTCGCGGCGCTTGTGCCCAAGGCGGAGATCGAGGGAGACATGGGCGACTCACATGTCGGCCTGCAGGCTCGCTTAATGAGCCAGGCTCTTCGCAAGCTCACCGGGGCCATCGCGCGGTCGCGTACCTCCGTGATCTTCATCAATCAGCTGCGCGAAAAAATTGGCGTGATGTTCGGCAGTCCCGAAACAACGACTGGTGGCAAGGCGCTCAAATTTTACGCCTCGCTGCGATTGGATATCCGTCGCATCGGTGCGGTGAAGGACAAAGAGGAAGTGGTCGGTTCGCACGTGCGTGTGAAGGTGGTGAAGAACAAGGTGGCGCCGCCGTTCAAGCAGGCAGAATTTGACATTATGTACGCCGAAGGGATCAGCTTAACGTCGCTGCTGGTCGACATCGGCTCTGAGAGCGGCATTATCGACAAGGCCGGCGCCTGGTACAGCTACGGCGGGCAGCGCATTGGGCAGGGACGTGAGAATGCCAAGATGTTCCTGCGGGACAATGTGGCGATGATGGCCGAGATCGAAGAGAAAGTGAAAGGTGTGCTCGGACTGAAGAAGTTGGACGTAGCTGTCGAGGTGGAGGTGGCAGAGGAGTAAACTGTTGCGCCTCTGCTCCAAATCGGGGCCGAAGGTTCGTTCTCTGAGGATGCTGGTGCCCGGAACACCACATTGCTCAAAGGGCGAGTCTTCGGCCTCTCTCGTGCCATGAACTCAGAGTTGATATCCGTCACATCGGTCAAGGCGCTGGGCGCGAGCAGCAGTCGCTATGCGGTGGACGTGGCCGGTAAGCGGCGAGTGGTTTCCGCCGAGCTCATTGCAGAGTACGGGTTGCGCGCCGGGAAAGTCTTGACCGACACGGAGCTGACAGCGCTTGATGATGCGGTTCGTCAGCTTGGTGTCTTCGATTGGGCTGTGCGCCTTCTCGCCGTAAGGGCCTACGGTTCAGGAGAATTGCGTCGACGCCTCACCCGCGACCGCGAAATTTCCGCGGACGATGCTGCCGCGGCCGTTGAGCGGCTCCAGTCGTTAGGTGTACTCGATGATTATCGATACGCGATCCAGCGTGCTCATTCATACGCGCAACGTTCCGGTATGTCACGTCGGCGCATCGCTCAGGAGCTGGCGCGACGTGGGCTGGATCGCTCGATTGTGGACCGCGTAATTGCCGAGCTCAAGGCGGAGGCTGCGGAAGGTGGTACGGACGACGAAGCGGAGGCGGCCCTGGCTGCGGCCGCGAAACGAGTACGGGCGATGAGCGGACTCGATCCTGCCACGCGCAAGCGTCGTTTGAGTGCCTTTCTGTCTCGACGTGGCTTTGGCTACTCCGACATCAGTGCAGCCCTGCGAAAGCTCAGCGTGGAGTCTGACGATCAGGAGTGAGGTGCCCATCGGGCTCAGGCGGCCGGCCGGGCCACCGATCGTGCATACATCAGAGCGACTGAGAGCAGCGCGACGGCCACGAGCTGATGCAACGCGGCCAACGGGATCGGAACGGCCAGCAGCAGCGTGGATATGCCCAGCGCGACCTGCAGAGTGACCGTTACAATCAGCCATGCGCCCATCCGCTTTTGCGGAACGCTCCCGGACAGAATGGCGCGGAGTCCGAGTGCTACGACGCAACTGAATGTGACCATGGCGATCGCCCGATGAATGAACTGGACCGCCGCCGGGTTTTCGAACATGTTCCTCCACCAGGGTGTCATCTGGCTGAATGCGGGTGGAATAATGCCTCCGCCCATCAGCGGGAACGTGTTGTAGATGTGCCCCGCATCGAGTCCGGCCACAAAGGCGCCAGACAGAATGTTGACGAAAATCAGGCTGCTGAGCGCGACCCCCCACTTATTGATCGCCGACGAGGATCGTTGGCTGAGTTCCAAAAGGGTCCACAGCGCGACGACGTAGATCAGGAGAGCCAGGCCGAGGTGCGCCGCGAGTCTGTACTGTGAAACATCCGTGCGATCTGAGAGACCGCTGCTGACCATGTACCAGCCGAGGGCACCTTGAGCGGCCACGAGGAAAGGGAGCGTTCCAAGCCGGAGCCGCAGTCCGCGAGGTATATCGCCGCGCCACAGGAGCCATACGTACGGTACAGCGATGATCAGTCCCGCGAGTCGCGCAAAATTCCGGTGCACCCATTCCCACCAGAAGAGCGACTTGAATTGTGTCAGGGTGATTCCGGCGTGAACGCTCTGGGCCTCGGGAATCTGAAGGTACAGAGCGAAGGCATTGTCCCAATCAGCCGCTGAGAGGGGGGGCAGGGCTCCCCAAATGGGTTTCCACTCGGTGATGGACAGCCCGCTCTCCGTCAGTCGCGTGATCCCTCCCACCACGAGGGTGATGAGCACAGTGACGGCCGTGGCCAACAGCCATTGGATCATGCGTTGGCGCGGGACATCGACGGTGCTCGAATCCCGCCGGTTTGCGGACGCGAGTGTTGACACTGGCGCTGCCAGGGGAGACCGGATGACGCCGGGTGGCGATTCGCTGAGCATACGGCACGAAGATTAACACCGCGACATCGCGACTGTTTGCCGGCGCGCCAAGTTGACGGCGGTGCGCCATCTCCTTCGCCTGACCTATATTTCGCGCATATGAAATCAGCTGAAATCCGGACCAGGTTCCTCGAGTACTTTCGACGGCACGGGCATGCAGTGCGGCCGAGCTCCTCACTCGTTCCGGGAGACGACCCCACGCTGCTGTTCACGAATGCCGGGATGGTGCAGTTCAAAAAGGTGTTCCTCGGTCTCGAAAATCCGGACTTTGGGCGTCGCGCCACGACGTCGCAGAAGTGCGTCCGCGCCGGTGGAAAGCACAACGATCTTGAACAGGTCGGTCACACCGCGCGGCACCACACGTTCTTTGAAATGCTCGGCAATTTTTCGTTTGGCGACTATTTCAAACGGGACGCGATTCGGTTTGCCTGGGAATGGGTGACAGGACCGCAGGCAGAGGGGAATTTGGGAATAGACCCTGCGCTCCTTCGCGTGTCGGTGTTTCGCGAGGACGACGAGGCCCGCGAACTGTGGAAGGAGATTGCGGGACTTCCCGAGTCACGCATCTACGGACTCGACGAGAAAGACAACTACTGGCAGATGGCCGACACCGGGCCGTGTGGTCCGTGCAGTGAAATTTATGTGGATCTGGCGAAGGTAGCGTCGGACTGGCGTTTTCCGGATGGGGCCACCGGTGAATGGACGGAGCTGGATCGCGAAGACTTTTCGAGGGCCGCCTTTGAAGAGGGAGCGGAATACGGTCGATTTCTCGAGATCTGGAATCTCGTGTTCATGCAGTTCGACCGGCAGCCGGATGGGACCAATGTTAAGCTGCCAAAGCCGTCGGTCGATACGGGCGCAGGGCTGGAGCGCATTGCGGCCGTGCTGCAGGGAGTCACAGATAATTACCACACCGATGGTTTTGCTCAGCTGCTTGCGACGATCGAATCCACCATCGGCTTGCCGTACGAAGGTCGCATCGTGCCGGAGCTGCGCACGAGAAAGGACGTGGCCCCCGCATCGTTCCGTGTTATCGCCGATCATGCGCGTGCGGTCGCCTTTCTTCTGGTGGACGGAGTGTTCCCTTCCAACGAAGGGCGCGGTTACGTGTTGCGTCGCATTCTGCGGCGTGCGGTTCGGCATGCCTGGTTGCTCGGCCGTCGCGAGCCGACGCTGGTGTTTGCCGTCGAGACCGTGATCACCGTAATGCAGAACGTCTTCCCGGAATTGGCGCTGCGTCGCACGCACATCGTTGAGACGACTCGCGCCGAAGAGGAGCGATTTCTCGCGACCATCGAAGGAGGCATGCGCCGGTTTGACGAATTGGCTCCTGTGCCCGACGGGGAAGCAGTTGCAACTGAACAAAAGCGCGGTACGATCTCGGGCGATGATGCCTTTCGGCTGTACGATACCTTTGGTTTTCCGCTCGATCTGACCGAATTGATGGCGGATGAGCGCGGCTACGGAGTGGATACCGAGGGTTTTGAGCGCGCGTTGTTGGCGCAACGCACACAGTCTCAGGACGAGCGCAAGTTGCGGAAACTGACCGTCGCGGCAGACGACGCCGCGGCATGGGAGTGGGAGACCGCCGGTGGCGTGCAGCTTACTCCAGACACTGCTGTCCCGGAGTTTGTGGGATATGGTCGAACGGAGAGGGAGACGGAGGTCGTTGCACTGCATCGCCTGCCCGCTGATCGGGTCGCGGTGCTGCTCCGCGAGACGCCATTTTATGCTGAGTCGGGTGGGCAGATTTCAGATCGCGGCGAGATTTCGGGCGATGGATGGACGATCGCTGTTGACGATGTGCGAAAGATTGAAGGACGCAACGTCGCACTGGGCGCAGCGACCGGTGCGGTGCGCGTCGGGCGTTGTGTGGCGCACGTCCCGGCGGATCAACGCCGGGATACGGAACGCAATCACACCGCGACACATCTCCTGCACGCCGCGCTGCGGGAGCGACTGGGGGATCATGTCCATCAGGCCGGATCGCTGGTGGCCCCGGATCGTCTGCGATTTGACTTTACCCATCACGGCCCGATCGGCGATGCCGATCTTGCCGCGATCGAGTCTCAGGTGAATGAAGGTATCTGGGCATCGGCGGACGTGGTGACAGAAGAGCGGCCCTATGCCGAAGCTGTCGCGTCGGGAGCCATGGCGCTGTTCGGCGAGAAGTACGGTGACGTCGTGCGCGTGGTGTCGATCCCCGGTCTTTCTATTGAGCTGTGCGGTGGAACGCATGTACCGAATACGGCAACAATCGCCATGTTTCGCATTGTGAGCGAAACCGGTGTCGCGGCAGGCGTCAGACGTATCGAGGCCGTAACAGGCCCGGGCGCGTATGGCGTGCTGCGCAATCGGGAGGAAACGTTGTCACAGATAAGTGCCTTGCTCAAAGCGAATCCGGACACTGTGGTGCGACGCTTGCAGAGTGTGCTCGACGAACGCAAGTCGTTGGAGCGCCAGTTGACTGAGGCGCGTAAAGGGGGCGGCGGTCAGTTGCAGTCGTTGATCGCCGGCGCCACAGAGCAGCATGGTCTGACGCTTATTGCCACCCGGCTTGAAGTTGAGGATACCAAGGCGCTCCAGGCATTGGGCGACGCGTTGCGAGAACAGATGCCGTCAGGCGTCGCCGCGTTAGGCGCCACGTTGGCCGATGGCAAGACTACGTTGCTGGTGGTGTCCAGCGACGACGCACGCGATCGTGGTGCCCGGGCAGATCTTGTGGTGCGTGAGCTTGCCGCGATCGCGGGAGGACGAGGTGGAGGCAAACCACACATGGCGCAGGCCGGCATTCCCGATCCGCAGCAACTTGACGCGGCGCTTGAGCAGCTTGGCGCGGTCGTCGGTAAACTGGTTGCCAGGTGAAGGCGGTCAGCGTTGGTGCGGCGTACCGCAGTGCGGCCGTTGGTCCGCGAACACAGCCGCGGGCACCATCGTCAACATGACGGATTCCGTACCGGATGGCGCAGAGGTATCCCCGTCGCTCGGTGATGGAGTTCCGGAGCGCCTTCAGCGGCGCGTGGATGAGTTGTTTCGCGAACACGGGGTGCACAGCGTCACCCCTGCGGACGCGACGCGTGTGGCCCGGCTGCTGCTGGATTCACTCGTCGCCGATGCTGCGATGGGCCGCCCACGCGCACTGGATTTGCTCTCGGTGGATGCGCTGGTGACGCGCGCCATCGAAGTGTGCGCGTCAGACCCTGACTCCCTCGAGGAGGAGATCGCACGAAGCATCCGTGAGCTACGTGGCGGTGAGCGGGCGTGATTGATCTGCACACGCACGTGCTCCCGGGGGTGGATGATGGTTCGCCAAACCAGGAGAACTCGGTGCGTGTCCTTGAGCGCATGGTCGCCGACGGAGTCACTGAGCTGGCGTGTACTCCGCACCTGAAGGCATCGCGGGCTCCGCAAGCACCGGTAGCTGAACACACAGCATTGCTCGAGTCGCTCAGGGCGGCAGCGCCCCCCGGAATCAAACTGCACCGCGGTTTCGAGATTATGCTGGATTGTGTGGACTGCGATCTGTCGGACCCGGCGCTGGCGATTGCCGGCACGAAGACGGTGCTCGTGGAGTTTCCGCGGGGACCGTTGCCCCTCGACGCAACGGATCAACTGCTGCGGTTGCGTACGCAGGGCTTGAGACCTCTCATTGCGCATCCCGAGCGTTATCGCGGCATATCCTTTGACAAGCTGTACATTTGGCGTGACCTGGGTGCTGTGTTGCAGGGAGACGCGTTGATGTTGCTTTCCTCCGGAAAGAAAGCGGATTTTTCGCGGAAGATGCTCGAACTCGGGCTGATGGACATTCTGGCGAGTGACAACCACGGTGATCGACGATCGCTGCAGACTGTGCGTCTGTGGCTGAGTGAGTTGGGTGGGGAAAAGCAGACGCGGATTCTCACCCAACTGAATCCGGCACATCTGCTGGCGGGTGAGGCACTGGTGCCAGTCCCACCGCTGAAGGAACGGAGAGGTATTTGGCAACGTCTCACGCAACTCTTTTCGCGCACGCCCGACCCCGAGGAAGTGACAGATGTCTGATGATCTGCTGCGATTGCAAATACAGCGCCGCCTTGCGGAGTTGGCGGAAACTGCGCTTGAGACGTCGCGTTCACTGGCTACCGATATAGGGCACGTGATCGGGATGTATCGCGAAACGCTCAACAACGGCGGCACACTGTATTTTTGCGGGAACGGAGGAAGTGCGGCCGATGCGCAGCACATCGCCACGGAGTACGTCGTGCGCTACATGAAGAATCGGCGCGCATTGGCGGCGGTCGCTCTTACCACAGATACCTCGCTGCTGACCGCGGCAGGCAACGACTTTGGCTTCGACGAAATTTTCGCCCGCCAGGTCGAGGCACTGATGAAACCTCACGATCTGTTAATCATTCATTCAACAAGTGGCAATTCGCCTAACGTGTGCCGAGCCGCTGAGGCGGCGCGCGCAGTGGGTGCGCGCGTGATTGCGTTTACCGCAAGGGATGGCGGGCGTTTGCGCGGACTGGTCGATCACGTCATACGTATTCCGGTCGATCGCACCGATCGAGCCCAGGAGATTCATCTGGCACTGGAACACATCATCTGCGAGACGGTGGAGGAGGAAATCGCGACATGATTACATTAAGAGGAAAGCGGGCACTGGTGACGGGTGGGACGCGCGGGATCGGTGCCGCCACGTCACGAATTCTCGCCGCGTGCGGGGCTGACGTGGCCATGTTGTATCGTTCGCGTCGTGCCGAGGCTGAAGCCATGAAGGTCGACGTTGAGGCTCGCGATGTGCGCGCCCTGGTCGTTTCGGCAGACCTCGCAAACGTTGGTGCGGTGGACACAGCGGTGAAGCAGGTAGCAGACGCGTGGGGCGGCATTGACGTGTTTGTCGGTAACGCGGGTGTGTGGCCGGCCGAAGAAGTTCCGGTGGACGCCATGGATGACGCTCGGTGGCTGAACACGATGCGGGAGAACATTGACGGTATGTTCTACTCCACGCGAGCCGCGTTGCGCGTGATGCCCGATGGAGGGCGTATCGTGTTGGTAAGCAGTACGGCGGGTCAGCGTGGTGAATCGCTGCATGCAGATTACGCGACCTCCAAGGGTGCTATGATCGCATTTGTAAAATCGCTCGCGATTGAGGTGGCGGGCCGCGGCATTACAGTGAACAGTGTTGCGCCAGGGTGGGTGGATACCGAGATGTGTGAGCAGCCCTACGCAGGTGACGGGCGTGCGCGTATATCTGCGGCAATACCCGTCGGTCGCATCGCGACCCCCGATGACATCGCGGGCCCCATCGTGTTCCTGTGTTCGGAGCAGGCGCGCCATATCACCGGTGAGATTCTCAACGTGAACGGGGGCAGTGTGTTGTGCGGATGATTGCCATGGTGTTCACCGGTGGCACGATTTCGATGCGGTTTGATGAACGCGCCGGAGGCGCCGTTCCAGCCCTCGGCGCGGACGAGATTCTCGCCGCTGCCAGGGGAATTGAAGACGTGGCGCGCTTGCGGGTCGAGGAGTGGGGCAGGTTTCCCGGGCCGCACATGACAACGGAACGGGAGTGGGAGCTACGATGCCGGCTGGCAGAAATTGTCGCTGACCCCGCGGTTGACGGTGTGGTGGTGACGCACGGTACCGATACGATTGAGGAGTCCGCCTATCTGGCGTCGCGTTCGATTGCGACAGCCAAGCCTATTGTATTCACTGGCGCCATGCGCAATGCGAGTGAATTGAGCTGGGATGGTCCGGCAAATCTGGCGGACGCGGTTCGCGTGGCGGCCTCACCCGATGCGCGTGGGTACGGTTCACTTGTTGCTCTGAACGGTCGAATCTTCTCTGCGCTTGATGTCACGAAGGCACATACACATATGCTGGATGCCTTCGAGAGTCCGGGGTTGGGTCCGGTGGGTGTTGTGGATGACGGGTTGGTAGTGTTTCGCCGCATGCTTCCGCCGCAACCTTCGGTCATCGCCGCGCCCTCGCTGGCCACTCCGGTCGACATTGTGATGGCGTTCAGTGGTGCCGACGGCAGGCACGTCGACGTCTCCCGCACGACGGCGCGTGGTGTCGTGATCGCGGCGTTAGGCAGGGGGAATGTGCCGCCGGCAATGGCCGCGTCGATCGGCACCTGCGTGGAGGCTGGCGTACCGGTTGTGGTCACGTCGCGCGCGCCGCGTGGGCGTGTGGGGCAGACTTATGGATACGAGGGAGGCGGTCGGGATCTGGCCCGACGTGGTGCAATCTTTACAGGGTCGCGGCGGCCGCAGCAGGCCCGTATTGACCTGATGCTCGCGTTAGGCGCAGGCCTTTCAGGTGACGCGCTGGCCGAGGTGTTCGACTCATGAGCGACCGATTGAGCACGGCGCCGCCGGGCGTCCTCAATCCCCCGGCCCATGTGCGCGAACTGGTCGAGGCTCTGGAACGCGCGGGGTACGAGGCGTGGTGTGTCGGCGGGGCCGTGCGCGATGCACTCCTCGGCCTGCCGCATCTCGACTGGGACCTCGCGACATCGGCAACACCGGATCAGATGCGCAATGTGTTCAAGCGCACGATCCCGGTCGGTGAACAATTCGGCACGTTAGGCGTGCTCGATCGCGCAGGACGCATGCACGAAGTGACCACCTTTCGTCACGACGTGAAGACCGATGGCCGCCATGCCGTCGTGCAGTTCGGCGCATCGCTCGACGAAGATCTTGCGCGTCGTGACTTTACAATCAATGCGATTGCGTACTCGCCGTCGAAGCGAGAGTTGCGCGACCCGTTCGGCGGGGTGAAGGACCTTGAACGCAGAACCATCCGCGCCGTGGGAGATGCTCGCCAGCGAATGGTCGAAGACCGTTTGCGCGCGCTCAGGGCCGTGCGTTTTGCGGGACGCTTTGATTTTGTCATCGACGCCGGTACGTGGCGTGCGATCGAGGAGAGTGCGCCTTCACTTCGACGGTTGTCCCCGGAACGTGTCCAGCAGGAACTCGTGAAGACGATGCAGCAAGTACGTAATCCTTCACAGTGTCTTGCGCTCTGGAAACGTGCTGGCGCTTTTGCTCAGCTGATGCCGCTCATTGAGGCGCAACCAGAGTATGCGCTGCATGCTGCGGATTGTATCGCGCGTCCCGACGCGTCACGATCGGAGCCACGCAGCGAAAGATTAACTCAACTTCGGCTTGCGACGCTCTTTGTCGGGCTCCGCGAAGCGAGGAGTCAGGACGTCTTGCGCTCCCTGCGTTTTTCCAAGCGCGCGATCGCACGTATTGCTCATCTGGCTCAGGTGGCCGAAGTGATCGCGGGAGAGCTTGAGGGAGCAGCGCCCATGAGTTCTGAGGAGAGAGGCGTACGGGCGCGTCGCTGGGCTGCGCGCGCCGGGCGCGTGGATCTTTCGGATGCCATGCGCGTTGCGATCGCGTCGCTCAGTGCTCGCCGTGGGACCGCCGATGCCGCAGATGCGACGGCGCATCGTTCGACCATGCGGAACGCGTACCGGCATGCGGTGCGCATTGCGTGGCGCGATCCTGTCGAAATCTCCGACCTCGCCGTGGACGGTGAAGATCTGCAGAGCGCCGGTATCCCGGGCGGGCGCGCGTTAGGCGAAGTGCTGCGCGAACTGATGGAGTGGGTAATCGCCGATCCCGCCCGCAACACACGAGACCTGCTCCTGCGTCACGCGGGCGAGGTGCTGCAAAGGGCAGGACACTCATGACGCACTGCCGACGTTTGCATTCAGCAAGGAAGGTATGTATGCGACTGGTGTCATACGCTCGCCGACGAGCCGCGGCAGAGGAGGGTTAGATGTTCATTCGTGCTCCCTACGCAGATGGGGCGTCGCCGTATCACTTCCGAACGGCCATCGACGGTTTCGTCTTCGGCCGCCGTGGCGACGGTGGCATCTTCGAAGCACGCATACATGCCAATGCCGACCGCGCGATCGACCTGTTTCTCGCCTGCTTCGACCATTTGCCACCTGCGCTGTCGCTCGATATCGACGACGCACGCAGCGGTGAGCGCTGGCTGGGAGCGGAGCTGGCCAACGACGAATTGCGAGATGCGATTGCGCGCGCAAAGCTGCAGCTCTCGACAACCGCTGGTATGGAAATCACGGTATTCACCGATGATGAGCAGGTGACGCTCACGCCAAACCTGCAGGTCGTCATCTACGCCCGATCCGATCGGTGGTTGTATTTGTTACAAGGAAAAGGGCTCAAACGCGTTCGCACACTGGAGCCGCGCAGCTGGACACTCGAGCGTGGTGAGTTTCCTCCATCCGCTGACTCCATGCGAGCGCTGGGATCCATTGTGCTGCGACTCCGTTTGGTGCGCGCCGGTGGAGATCCTCAAGCGTGAGCAGTCGACGGCGAGGCAACGATCAGGGGGAGACCCTCTTCGCTTCGTTGGGAAAAGCAGAACCCCTTGCCGCACGCATGCGACCGCGCACGCTCGACGAGTACCTCGGACAGGATCACATCCTCGGGCCGGGGAAGTCCCTCCGCGAAGCCATCGAACGGGGAGCGGTGACGTCGATGATTTTATGGGGACCTCCAGGTACCGGTAAAACGACGCTCGCACTGTTGCTGGCGAGATACACTGATAGTGCGTTCGAACCGTTTTCGGCCGTGACCGAAGGGGTACCGCGCGTGCGTGAACTGATCGCGGAAGCGCGGGAGCGTTTAGCGATGGGCAAACACACCATTCTCTTTGTTGATGAGATCCACCGGTTCAATCGCGCGCAGCAGGATGCCTTTCTCCCCGCGGTAGAGGGTGGCATTGTCACACTCGTCGGCGCGACGACTGAAAACCCGTCGTTCGAATTGAACGGCGCGCTGTTGTCGCGAGCCCGCGTTTTCGTATTGCGATCGTTGGACGAGGCGGCTGTCATGCAGGTGTTACGGCATGCACTCGCGGACAATGAGCGCGGGCTTGGCGCGATGGCCCTGAGCGCAGATGACGCGTCGCTCAGCTGGTTGGCGCGCGAAGCGGATGGTGATGCGCGTCGTGCGTTGAACGCACTTGAAGCGGGCGCCAGCCATGTTGGTACCGGCGGGCAGCTTACTATCGACGTGATGCGTGAAGCGATGCAATTGCGCGCTGCGCGCTATGACAAAAGCGGTGAACAGCACTACAATCTGATCTCCGCATATCACAAATCACTGCGCGGGAGCGATCCACAGGGAGCGTTGTATTGGCTCGCCCGAATGATTATCGGTGGAGAAGATCCGATGTACATCGCGCGACGCACTGTGCGTTTTGCTGCAGAGGACGTCGGTCTGGCTGATCCTGATGCGTTGAGCGTCGCGCTTGCGGCACGTGATACGTATCACATGCTGGGGTCGCCCGAGGGGGAACTCGCTCTCGCCGAAGCGGCCGTCTATCTGGCGACAGCCCCCAAGTCAAACAGGGTGTACGAGGCGTTCAAGAAAGCCCTCGATCTGGCCCGCGAGCACCCGGCCGCCGAAGTGCCGCTGCACCTGAGGAACGCACCGACCGATCTGATGAAGGAACTGGGATATGGCTCGGGGTACGAGTACGCACACACCGTGCCCGCAGCATTCACCCCGCAGGAATACCTTCCCGACGAGATTCGCAACCGTACGTTGTATGAGCCAGGTCCGTTCGGATTCGAGCGTGAAATCAGGAAACGACTCGACTGGTGGCAGTCATTACGGGATCGCAACGCCAAATCGTCAGGAACCACCGAGGAAAGCACCGATGATGAGTAAACTTGTTCGACCGATCGTAGCGGTTATCGCGTTCGCGGCAATTGCCGCGTGTTCCTCGTTAGGTAGAGCGACGTTCAAGGAACCGGTGGTCACGTTCAAGGATGCTCGGGTGACCGGGCTGGGAATCTCGGGGGGCGCTATAGAGGTGGTCCTCGACATTTACAATCCGAACGGTTACCGCCTCGACGGCTCCAAGGTGACGTATGAGATCACGGTGGAGGACTTGAAGTTCGGTTCCGGCGAGTACAACAGTCGCTTTCAGATTGAGGAAGGACAGACTAGCACCGTGCGACTTCCGCTCAGCTTCACGTACGTTGGCGTCGGAGCGGCCGGTCGCCAGCTGATGCAGACGGGGAGCGTTGAGTATCGTGTGGCGGGCGAATTGTCCGTGAGCACCCCCATTGGCGCCTTCACTCATCCGTACGACCAAAAAGCGCGCTTCTCCACGCTTTCAGGCACGGCGCGCGACGAGTAATTTTTTGGGGCGTCCGACGGTGGCACATGACCGGGTCACCGGCAGACGCCCTCACCGCTTTCCCGAAGAACAACTATCTCGCGCGAACTGATTTCTCTCGATCCGCCTGTTGAACGCGCCATACTGGTTGGCGCTCCGCGCAAGCGTACGCAGGCCCGTCATTTCCTCGACGACCATCTCGCAGAGCTTGAGCGGCTTGTCGACACGGCCGGCGCCCGGGTTGTAGGAAGACTCACCCAGCAGATCGACCGACCGAATGCCGGGACCTACCTCGGCAGCGGAAAGCTCGAGGAACTGAAGCATCAGGCGCTCGATCAGGAAGCGTCGCTGATCGTATTCGACGATGAGTTGTCGCCGAGCCAGGGAAAAAATATTGAGGACGCGGTGGGAAAACGCGTGATGGATCGCGCCGAGGTCATTCTGGACATTTTTGCGACGCGGGCTCGGAGCAGTGAAGCGCGCATGCAGGTCGAGCTTGCTCAGCTGCAATACATGCTCCCTCGACTGACGCGCATGTGGACCCACCTTGAAAAATTTCGTGGTGGTATCGGTGTCAGGGGACCTGGTGAAACACAGCTGGAAACCGACCGGCGGCTGATTGGTCATCGCATTAAACTGCTACGTGAGCGCCTTGTGGACGTCAAACGGGCGCGGGCAGTACAACGGCAGGGCAGGCGGAACGAATTTCGGGTGGCCCTGGCAGGATATACCAATGCCGGAAAGTCGTCGATACTCCGCACGATGTCGAAATCTCCCGACGTCTTCGTTGAAGATCGTCTCTTTGCGACACTCGATCCGCTGTCGCGAGAGGTCACACTCAACGAACATCAGAAGCTGGTGCTCACGGATACGGTTGGATTCATCCGTAAGCTCCCCCATCATCTGGTAGCATCGTTTCGCGCAACCCTTGAAGAGGTACTCGAGACCGATGTGCTCCTGCATGTCATTGATGCGTCGCATCCGCAGTGGGAAGAGCAGCGTGCGGTGGTCGACGACGTCCTCGCCGACCTCGGCGCTGGTGACAAGGAGACCGTGTACGTGTTCAACAAGGTGGATTTGTTGTCTGCCGGCGAGCGGGACGCGCTCCGCGCGCGTTCGAAGGAGATGTACCCCAATCACGTGCTTGTCTCCGCGGAGTCGGAGGATGGTGTCACCGAGTTACGTGAGCGTCTGCTGGAATACATGCGGCGACGCAAGCCGGAGATCGACCTCCTGGTGTCACATGCGAACGGCAGACTGTTGGCTGAGTTGCACGAACATGGAGAAGTCATGGAAGTGAGACACGAGGCGGACGGTGCACACGTGCGGGCGCGGCTTGATGATGCGGGATTGGCACGAGCCACGCGTGCAGGGGCGGTGATCGTTGAAAGGAACGGGGCATGAAGAGCGCTTTGATCACCGGCGTCACGGGACAGGACGGATCGTATCTCGCCGAATTGCTGCTGAAGAAGGGATACGAGGTCCATGGACTTGTACGGCGATCCTCATCGTTCAACCGCGGTCGTATTGACCACCTGACGCTCGACCCGGCTGTGCCAGTTGAGCGCTTTGCATTGCATTACGGCGATATGGCCGACGGCAGTTCGCTGCGGCGCGTGGTCGAGAAGGTCTCACCTGATGAGGTGTACAATCTGGCGGCGCAGTCGCATGTGCGCGTCTCCTTTGATCAGCCGGAATACACCGCGGACATCGATGCGACCGGGGCGCTGCGTTTGCTGGAGGCTGTCCGCGAACACATCGATCGATCCGGTAAACCCGTGCGGTTTTATCAGGCCGGGTCGTCGGAAATGTTTGGTGCTGCACCGCCGCCGCAGAATGAAGGCACGTTATTTCATCCGCGGAGCCCGTATGCGGTGAGCAAAGTTGCGGCACACTGGCATGCCATCAATCATCGCGAGGCGTTCGGGATGTTTGTTGCCAACGGGATCTTGTTCAATCACGAGTCTCCGCGGCGTGGTGAATCCTTCGTCACACGCAAGGTCAGCATGGCGGTTGCCCGGATTGCGGCGGGAAAGCAGGATACACTGGTGCTGGGGAATCTGGATGCTCGCCGTGACTGGGGCTTTGCCGGAGATTATGTCGACGCGATGTGGCGTATGCTGCAGCATAATGAACCGTCGGACTATGTCATCGCGACCGGCGAATCACATTCGGTGCAGGACTTTGTCGAGGCGGCGTTCGGGCATGCAGACCTGGACTGGCAGAAGTATGTTCGTTTTGCTGAGCGCTACACACGTCCATCCGAAGTGGATCATCTCGAGGGTGATGCCGGCAAGGCCGCGCGTGAGTTGGGATGGAAGCCAACCGTGACGTTTGACGCCCTGGTCAGGATGATGGTGGAATCTGACGCACGATTGATCGCAGGCGTCTAGCGTCGCCATCGTTTTCGTCGGTCGATTGGCGGCGCTCGTCGAGATGGCTGCAGCACCGGGGCTCCTGCAACCGTTGCGACGCGCCTGGTGACGTACCTTGTATCCCCACGACTCTGGAATTACGCCAATGAGACTCTTCGCCGCGCCCCTCCTCTTCGCTGCTCTCCTCGCCGCACCGGCCATTCAGGCTCAGGGGTCGGACGCCATCGTAGGCAAATGGGCCATTGAATTCGAACGAGGTCGCAGCATTGAGAACGGGGAAGTAAAACCCATCATGGGCAAGGGAACGTTGCTCGTCATCAAGGATGGCAGCGGTTTCAAAGGCACGCTCGAAGCGGGGCCTCGGCCAGACGGGTCAGCTACGCCGGCCTCGGTTATGCCGGGTGAAGTGGTGGCAGGTGGCGGCGTCGTGTTTCATCAGACGAGCAAGGCGCAGATGAACATGAACGGAGACGTCAAGGAGGTTGAGATCAAGAGTACCTGGACACTCCTCCCCAAGGGCGATGCCCTATCGGGTGAGTTGATACGCATGATGCCCAACATGCCTGAGGCGGGCGGAGCAACTCAGGTTACGGGAACCCGCGTTAAGTAAGCCGCGCGCTGGTCGATCGCCTCGGCACGTCGTTTCGCAAAACGACGTGCCATCGGGCGCGCTGGGCTCCGTCAGGGTATTTCTACCGCCGTTGGTGTTGCCGTGAGCGAAGCGCCACGTCGCTGCAGCTCCGCAAACGCGCCGGCGAGCAGCGCATTCAGCGAGGCGAGATCCTCTCGCAGCTTCGTGGTCAGTTGATCAAGCAGCCTCTGTTGCGCTGCGGTTGGCCCGGTACTCGATGCCTGCATTGAACCATCCAGATCGAGGTAGCTGAATTTAGGGCCTCCGAAGCCGGCGGCAAAGCGACGACTGAGTGAATCGAGCTGCGTGCCGACGTCCTTGATGAATGGAGCGAGCGTCGTCTTGCGCGTGCTGTCATCCTTGATCGCCACTTCAATACGTCTGCGTTCATCCGCCATGAGCCTGTGCAGCTGTACACCATCATTGAAGGACTTCTGGAGGGTGGCGAGTCGCACTGAGGCCGTGTGTCGGGCGTCGAGCGCGCCGGACGCGATCGTGAGGCGCGTATCAGCGAGGACTTCGACGGTTTGCGTGCTGGTTTTGCCCCGCGCGTTCAGTGCAACGGAATAACGTCCGGGAGTTACCCAGGCACCGGTTGGCAATCCAAACCATCCTTCATCCTGGTCGGTGACACCGGGGGAACGGTCGTAATGCAGGTTCCAGCCGGTGCGGTGTAATCCCGCCGTTGCCTCGGTCGCAATTGTGGCGACAACCCTACCCGAGGCATCACTCACGGTGAGCTTTGCGGTCGTGTCATCAGGCGTACGCGGCGCGCCTAACGCATAGGTGATCATTGCTCCTTCCACAGGGTTGGGTGCCTGAAAATTGCGGGCACCCGGGGTTGGAAGCAGACGTGCGATAAAGCGTTGCATCGCCGGCCGGATGGGGTACAGCTTGGCGTCGCCAGCTGCGACGGTCGGTGCGCCGGCGTTCAGCAAAGCAATATCGTCGAGCACAATGATGCTGCGGCCATGGGTGCCGAGTACGATGTCGCCGCGTGCGGGATGAATGACGATGTCGTCGATGCGGACGCGTGGCACGTTGCCGCCCACGTGCTGCCAGGTGCGGGCGCCGTCATAGGTGACGTAGAGCCCGAACTCGGTTCCCGCGAACAGCACGTTGCGATTCGATGGATGTTCGGCGAGCGACTTCACGGAGTGGCCGGCCGGTAGACCCTGATGGATCGGCGTCCAGGACGCACCGGCGTCGGTACTCCGAAACAGATAGGGTGCCATGTCACCGTCGTGGTGCCCGTCAAACGCGACATATGCCGTGCGGGCATCCTGTGATGACCACAGTACCCGGCTGACCCAGCGAGGACTCGGGATCCGCAGGCGCGAAGTGATATCGGTCCACGTGCTCCCGCCGTTAGTGCTAAGCTGCACGTTGCCGTCGTCGGTGCCCACAAGCAGCGCGCCAGCGGTCAGTGGTGATTCAGCTATCGTGGTGATCGTACTGTAGTCACTCACACCGTCGTCGCGCGACAGGGTGGTCGAATCGCGCACCTGTCCCATGATCGGCAGTCTCTTCCAATCGAGCTTGCGCGTCAGGTCGCCGCTGATTTCGTCCCATGAATTGCCACTGTCGCGCGTGCGGAACAGCTTATTCCCGCCATAATAGATGGTGCGCGGATCGTGAGGAGAGCGGAGCATCGGTGCGCTCCAGTTGAACCGATATTCTTCTTTCGGATCTGTGGGCACGGGACGAATGCCACGCTCTTCTTTCGTCGCGATGTGGACACGATAGGCACGCCCGCTCTGGGAGTTGGCGAAGATGTACTGTGGGTCCGCGGCGTCGGTGACGGTATAGAAGCCGTCGCCGTAGGCAATATTGATGACGTCAGCATTCGTAATGCCGACGCTGTTGTACGTGCGCACGGGCACTCCCCATGTGCCGTTGTCCTGCGTGCCGCCGTACACGTAGTACGGATCGCGATCATCCACGTCGATATCGTAAAACTGCCCGATCGGAAGATTATCGACAAAATCCCACGTCGCGGAACCATCGTAACTGAGATAAAATCCGCCGTCGTTGCCGAGCATCATGTGCTGGCCGTCGGTCGGATTAAGCCACAAGGCATGGTGGTCGACGTGAATGCGGTCGCCGGTGCTGTCCGTTGAGAACGTTTTGCCGCCATCGATGGAACGATGTACGTAGGTGCCAACAACCCAGACACGGTCGGGGTGCTGCGGATCAACGCGAATCTGCGAGTAGTACATCGGGCGCGGGTTGAGCGTATTCACCTTGCGCCATGTGCTGCCGCGATCATCGGATCGAAACACACCGCCCGCTTTGCTCTCAACAATTGCATACACTGTGGACGGCTGACTCGGCGCAATCGCGATGCCGATACGTCCCATGTTTCCGGTGGGGAGTCCGTTCGTTATGCGCTGCCATGTGTCACCGCCGTCGAGTGATCGATAGAGTCCGCTGCCGGCGCCGCCGCCAATGAATCCGAACCCCTTGCGTTGCCGCTGATACATCGAGGCGTACAACGTGCGACCGTCCGGGTCCATGGCCACGTCGACAGCGCCGGTGAGGCTGTCAACCGCGAGGACTCGCTGCCAGGTGCGCCCGGCGTCGCGCGTGCGGTACAAACCGCGTTCATCGTTCGCGTTCCACAGGTGTCCGAGCGCGGCCACAAAAACGACCGATGGATCCTGCGGATGAATAACAACTCGGCCGATGTGATGCGTGTCCGCGAGCCCCATGTGCGTCCATGTTGTTCCACCATCGAGCGAGCGGTAGATGCCATCGCCCCAGGTTGAGCTCTGTCTGTTGTTGGGCTCACCAGTGCCCACCCACACAATGTTCGGGTCACTCGGCGCGATCGCGATATCGCCGATGGAGGTTGTGCGACCGTCACGATCAAAGACCGGTGTCCACGTGGTGCCGTTGTTGACGGAACGAAAGACGCCGCCGCCAGCGGTCCCGACGAAAATCGTGGAAGGTTTTGACGGCACCGCTTCGATGTCATCGATTCTGCCGCCGAAGTTGGCCGGACCGATATGGCGCCATGGGAGGCTGCCGAGGTCCTGAGCCGGAAGTTGCGCTGCGGCGACGAAGAGAACAAACAACATTGGGAATCGAAACATGTGCGGGCAAAGTCAGGGTGAAGAGCTCCGCTACAATGCACTCCGGGAGCGTGCAATTCAAACCGGTCGCGCGGTTTTTCCTTACAAACGTGGCCCGGCGGCGTCCGTGGTTCCTACGCGTTCGTGCCACGCGCCCTTCTGGGGGGGCGGGTTTTCGACTCCGCACCTGACATTGCCACGCAAGCGCGGCGGAAGTCGCAGCAGCTACTCCGCCCGGATTGCGGCCATCGGATTCACCTTGCCCGCGCGCCGTGCGGGGATCCACGCAGCCAGCAGCGCGACTGCGCCTAACGCGAAGGGTACAATCACAAAGGTCAGCGCGGTATTGCCGCGACCATCAATAAAATATCGATCGATCGCCTGTGCCGCACTCCATGAGATAACGAGCCCGACTGTCGCACCGATCAGCACAAGCGTCATTGCCGACTTCACCACGAGCACCACAACGTCTGCTCCGGTCGCCCCAAGCGACATGCGTATCGCCAACTCCTTCGCGCGCCGCGCGACCGCATGGCTTACCGCACCAAACAGTCCAATACAGCCAAGCACCAGAGCGAGCAGGGCAAAGCCGGACAGAATGTACGCCGCCATGCGTGGCAGGAAGTACATCACACCAAGGTGCTGATCCATGGTGCGGGCATCGACAACGAACAGACGCTCGTCTGTGCTGAGTACGGCGCGCCGCATTTCCTCAGCCAATCGCGGAGCCGACGTGCTCCCACGGGCCAGCAGATGAATAATGGATGGGTAATCAGGGCCGAGCGGCGTGTAAATCATCGCGCGCGGATTCTCGGTGATACCCCTGTCCCTCGCAACTTCCGAAACGCCAATGATCGTTGCCTGTGCGCCACGAACGGTCACGCTGCGACCAACTGCCGGCTGACCGGGCCACAAACGTTCAGCTGCAATCCGATTGATCACCGCGACGGGAGCGTCCCGCGTGCGGAACGTTTCGCCGTTTACCATCGGGATGGACATGGTGGCAAAAAAGTTCTCTTCGACCTGCGCTGTTTCCAGATAGAAGCGGTTGCCGCCACGTCCATCATCGAAGCCCGGCACCTGAATGGTGCGGCCGCTGTTACCGATGGTCATGGGCAGTCGATCTGCGGTGGTGACCTGAGTCACGCCGGGGATCGCCGCCACAGATTCGCGCAGTCGGTCAACGACAGTCTGGTACTCTTCGGGATCGTATCCGCTGCCGCGCAGGTCGACGGTCACGAGCCCCGATGGGGCAACGGAAAAGCCGGGACTTACTGCGAGGGCGGACATCATATTCTGAATGAACAGCCCGGCGCTGATTAACAATACCATGGACAGGGCCAGCTGGCCGCTGATTAATGCGTGGCGCAACCGCGACGATCCGGACGTTGACCCGCCCCCGGTCGCGCGCAGGGTTGAGGCTACGTCCATGCGGGTGCCTCGCAGTGCCGGAGCGAGTCCGACGAGGATGGCTGCCAGCAGTATCGCCAGAATGGTGAACAGCAGCACCTTGAAATCAATCGACGCTTCAAGGCTGAGTGGAATTGGACCAGGCGGGGTGGTAGACAGCAGTGCAGCCACGGCCCACTTACTGGCCAGGAGGCCGAGTGCGCCGCCGATTGTGGCAAGAAAGAGCGCCTCAATGAGCATTTGCCTGATGATGGCACCGCGTGTTGCACCTGTGGCCAACCGTATCGCCATCTCCTTCTGTCGGTCGGTTGCGCGCGCCAGCAGAAAGCCGGCCAGATTCGCACAAGTGATCGCCAGTACGAGCCCGACCACAACAAGCAGCAGCGCAGCCATCGCCTTCACCACGCCGTCAAAGCTGGGACTGAACAGAATGTCGTCGTACGTTGTTGCCGTATACTGCCATGTCCGGTCGGTGCGCCCGCGCTCCGTGTCGCGGTTCCGGGCGATGGCGGCGAGCGCCTGTTCGAACGCGGCGGGGGTCGTGCCAGGCGTTAATCGTGCGATGGCGAACAGATTGTCACTGTCGGGAGAGAAGGGTGACAGGTGCTGCTGCATCGCCAGCGGTGCCCACACGTCCACGCGTATTCCGCCTGTGTGACTTGCCAGCCCGCGAGGTGCGATGCCGATGATGGTGTATGGCCGTCCATTGAGCCGTACAGTTTGACCAACAGCACGGGGATCGCTCTGGAGGTGTGTCTCCCAGAACCGGTACCCGACGATGGCGACAGGACTTGCGAGCGCAGCGCGATCTTCTTCGGGGAGAAAGCCGCGCCCGCTCGCCATGGGGAGTCCGAGCAGCTCGAAGTACTCCGCGTTGACAAGTTCTCCCAACACAACGACACCTGGCCCTTCGGTTCCACCGATCTGGCCGGTGAACGGCAGGTAGGCGGAGATCTGTGCGATTTGGGCGGCCGCGCCCTCACGCATGTCTTCGAGGTCACGTTGGCTGACGGCGTTGTACGACCCGCTGGCCAGGTGCCGGTGAAGTTCAACCACCTGATGGCTGTTCGGCAGAGGCGGTTTGGTAAACAACAGCCCGTTGATAAGGCTGAACATGGTGGTATTCGCGCCGATGCCGAGTGCGAGGCTGACAACGGCGACAATACCGAACGTTCTGGCTCGTTGGAGCGTACGCGCCGCGTATCGCACATCCCTGGTGATTTGCTCAAAGGTCATTGGGTCTTCCTCGTGCGCGGAGTCGTCAGCCACTGGGTCGTGCGAGAATATGCAAACTCGATCACCCGCCATAAAGAGGGAACCATGGGGAGACGGAAGCCGCAAATCGGCGGCTGACACGTGGATGGCAGTGACGAGGTGTAGTCTCCGGCGGCGCCCCGCGGCCAGCCGGAGCGCCGGGTGGTGCGCGAGAGGGCCAGAGAGAGGGCGGCGCAACGCTGCTCGCAGGCGCAAAGATTTCAGGAATTGAAGGGTGTCGGGATCAACGCCCGGGCGCCACCATACCGTCCATGCGCTGGTTACTCATCGTTCTTTCATGTGTGGCATGTGGTCGTGGCACCACGCTGGACACGGTCGTGCCGTCCAACGAGATCAGAATCGTTTCATACAACATCCGTCACGGGCGCGGGATGGATGATTCGGTGGACCTCGCGCGTACCGCGCGCGTGCTTCGTGCCCTCACGCCTGACATCGTCGGGCTGCAGGAAGTGGACGTGGGTGTCGCGCGTAGCGGTCGCCTGAATGAACCGGCCGTGCTGGGTGAGCTGCTCTCGATGCGGCATCGTTTTGGGGCGTTCATGCAGTATCAGGGCGGGCAGTATGGTCTCGCGCTGCTGTCGCGATTTCCCATTCTCGCGGCGCGGTCGATCGAGCTGCCCACGGGGAATGAACCCCGTGTGGCACTCATCGCCGACCTGCAACTTCCCGCGCGCTCTCCAGGAACAGTCGCAGACACGATCAGTGTGATTGTCGTCCATTTCGATTGGGTGGCTGACGATGGCTTTCGTTATGCACAGGCCTCACGCTTGACATCCTCGCTGGATTCATTGGAGCACCCCTACCTGCTCCTGGGCGATTTCAACGACGAGCCCGTGAGTCGCACGTTGTCGCTCTTTCGGAGCAGGGCGGCCGAGGTGGGGAAGGAAGCGGGTTCCAGATTAACGTTTTCCTCCACGAACCCCGTCAAGGAAATCGACTTCGTGTTCACGGCACCGGCGCTCAGGTGGCGTCACCTTGTGGCACGTTCGATCGATGAGCCCGCGGCCTCCGATCATCGACCGGTGCTGGCCGTCGTGTCGTTGCTCCGGCGTTAGGTCCGCCGCCGGCGACGGATTGCGAAGCGCATCGTGTGCACCACCGCAACTGAACATCAGGTGTTATTGCTTAATCCGTCCGTTCCCCGGGTCGTACATCGGTCGCAGCGATACGGTGGCAGGCACACGGGTTCCTGCGATGTCCACCTGCCACGAGCCGCCAGCGAGCCATGCCGCATCGATCGGCTCACCGGCCCGTTCGATCATTGCGAGCCCCACCGCGCCGCCGAGCGTGTGGCCGTATGAGGCGGCACGCACATACCCCATGGGCTTGCTGTCCCGGTAGACAACTTCGGCGTGGTACATCAGTGCGTCCGGGTCGTTCACCAGAACCTGGACAAGTCGCTTTCCGAGGCCTGCGGCGCGTTTGTTCAGTACGGCGTCCTTGCCCGCGAACCCGCCCGGCTTATCAAAATCTGCCGTAAACCCAAGGCCGACTTCGAGCAGATGGTCGGTGTTGTCGATGTCGTGTCCAAAGTCGCGATAGGCCTTCTCCATGCGCAGGCTGGACAGCGCCTTGAGCCCGGCGTGTCGAAGTCCGAGATCGCGCCCGGCCTCGATTAACGCATCGTACACATGCACAGCCTGCTCGGACGGAATGAACAATTCGTATCCGAGTTCGCCAAGATATGTGATGCGAATCAGGAGAACCCGCGCGAAGCCGATATCAACTTCCCGCGCGGTACGAAACGGAAACGCCTCATGCGAGAGGTCAGTACTCGTGAGGCGCTGGAGGAGCATGCGGGATCGCGGGCCCTGAATGTTGATCTGAGCGAAAGCGCTGGTGACGTCGGTGGGAATACACACGGCATCGGCGAGGGGATGGCGCTTGATCCAGGTAAGCACATGGCGATGCGCAGTGTCTGATGCCACAACGAGGAACGCGTGTTCGTCCGTGCCACCGCCAAAGCCCACGGGTAGCTTCGTTACGGTCAGATCGGCCTCAATCGTTCCAGCGTCGTTCAGCCATTGCGTGTAGGTCGTTCGACCCACCGCATCATCGACGTTGTTCGTGGAGAGGTAGTTGAGAACGCGCCCCGCATCCGGTCCCTGAACGAGAAACTTGGACATGAACGACATGTCCATGAGAATGACACCGTTGCGACACGCTTCGTGTTCAGCCTTCCAGTTGGGCCAGGAGCGCGGTTTACCGTAGGTGAGCGGATCAGGCGTTGGGGTTGAGCCGTCCGCTGAATACCAGTCGGCGCCCTCCCAGCCGCTGACGTCCTTGAACCAGGCACCGGCCGTAACCAGCCGCTCGTGAATCGGGCTGCGCTTCGCGCCCCGCGCCGTAGCCATCGACCGATTGGGATAATGCGTCTGGTAAACGAGACCTAACGATTCGACGGTTCGAGTGCGCCGGTAATCGGGGTTCCCCTGGTAAGGGTGTAACCGATCGACGTGAAACCCGGTCATGTCGCAATCCGGCCTGCCATTCAACATCCAGTGCGCCATGGCTCGGCCCACACCGCCGCCCGTCAGGATGCCGATGGAGTTGAGCCCGGCCGCCACAAAGTAGTTCTTGAGTTCCGGCGCTTCGCCCAGACACGGTCTGAGATCCGGTGTAAACGATTCGGGACCGCAGAAGAGTTTACGGACCCCGGTGGTCAACGTGATCGGGACACGTTGCATTGCCGTTTCGATATACCCGCCGACGCGTTCCCAATCCGGAGCGATCTCACCAAAGCTGAAATCGTTCGGCATACCTTCGATCTTCCACGGAGCGCAGAGCGGCTCGAAGAGACCGATCATTAAGCCGCCACCCTCTTCCCGGAAATATCCGTACGACGCCGGGTCCTCCAGGACCGGGAGGGACTTCGAAACGCCGGCGATCTCCTCTGTGAGGAGGTAGTAGTGTTCGGCCGCCTGCAAAGGAACGCTGACTCCGGCGGTTGCGGCGACCTCGCGCCCCCACGCGCCGGCACAGTTTATCACCATGTCGCAACTGATGTCGCCGTGTGATGTCGCCACCCCATGCACCGCGCCCTGCCGAGTGATGACTCCACAAACCTCTACCCCTTCGATCAGCGTGGCACCCTGCAGTCTGGCACCTTTCGCCAATGCCATAGTGACATCGACAGGATCTACACGCCCGTCCTCGCGGACGTAGAACGCGGAGAGAATGTCGTCGGTGCGCGCGAGCGGAAAAAGCTCAGCAACCTCGCGCGCCGATATCTCATGGACATCAATGCCGCAGTACCTGTTGAAAGCCGAGACGCGTCGGTATTCCTCGAGTCTCCCCTCATCTGTGGCGCACTCGATAAAGCCAACAGGCTTGAATCCTGTCGCTTGGCCGGTTTCAGCCTCGAGTCGTGCGTAGAGATCACGGCTGTACTTTCTGAACTCCGTGGACGTCTCGGAGGTGGAGCCGAACGTGACCATCAATCCAGCTGAATGCCATGTGGTACCGGCAGTCAATTGATGTCGTTCGAGGAGGACGACGTCCCGACATCCCATGTGGGCGAGATGGTACGCCACGGAACAGCCGATGACCCCACCGCCGATCACAACAACGCGTGCATGCGTGGGGAGGCCGCGCGCACTTACGTGCGCGGGGGACGTCGTAGCGGGTGGCGGAGTGGGCATGACGCGAAGTTACGACCAGCCCGCCTTCTTCGGGAGTTGGCCGGGGGACACGCCAGTGCCTCGGGTTCCTGGTCCCTGACTGCGACATCACCCGCCGTGTTCAGCGCTGGCGGTGCGCGCGTAGCGAGTCTCCCGGGACCCATGCCCCGCGATGCACCACGCCCAGTGGCGCCGCGAGTGTTTCAAGGTTCCTCCGCGGATCGTGGGCGACGACCACAAGCTCTGCCTCATTGCCCGTTGCCACGCGGCCATTCGTTCGATCATGCCCATCGCGCGCGAGCGCCGGGTATCGCGTGGCTGAACGAAGTACTTCCATCGGTGCGACGCCTGCGCGGAGCATCAGGCGCAGTTCCTGAATCAACGAAGCGCCTGGTGTTATGCAGGGATTGCCAAGATCCGTGCCGGCCAACAATCGCACACCCAGTGCGGATAGCTGTTTCACGTCATTAAGCAGGTACTGAAAGATCCGCTCACGTGTGGCAGGAGCAGCCATCTCGATGGATGCCAGCGTTCCATTGCAATAACCTGCAGACGCCGAATCAAGCAGCTCAAGCGCGGGCGGGCGCCAGTTGGTAGTGTCCTTGATCTCGAGCACCAGCGTTGGTGTGACGAACATTCCGTTGGTGGCAATCGTGCGAGCCTGTGACGCGCAGGCAACCGTATCACGAGCAGCCCACAGCGATTCCATTTCGTTGTAGCGGCCGGCATATCCGTCGGAGACCCAGCGACTCAGTACGCGTCCAACCCGCGCCGGTCCGTTCGCAGTACAGCCGGCGACTATATCAAAACCGATATGCTCAAGTGAGCGCAGGCCGGCAGCGGCGGCGGCCGTTGCGCTGACACCCTGCGGCAAGTGCCCGGCGACCGGTTTGCCCAACACCCTCGCCCGTTGCATGACGGCATGAAACTCGCGCGCACCGAGCGATCCGTAAAGTTTCAACCAGTCGACGCCCAGCTGGGCGAGTGAATCAACAGCGGCAACTGCTTCCGATTCTGTGGTGATGTGCCATGCAACACTCTGGCTCCACTGAAACTTCCTGCCATCGAGAAGAGGTCCGGCCCAGGTCAGGGTGGGAATGTCGCGACGGCCGCTCAGCTGCGCCAGCAGAGTGCGTGCGGAGTCGGGCAGGGAGCCGAGGTCGCGCACGCCGAGGACACTGTAGCTCATCATGGTACGCAGCGTGCGTGCAACGCGCGCCGTATCCGTTGAATTGAGGACATGCACGTGCATGTCCCAGAGTCCGGGGAGAACCCACTGTCCCTGCAGTTGAATGTTGTGGGCCGCAGGCGCGTCCCTGCTTGAAGATGGCGCGACGGCCGCAATGCGACCTCCCCGAATCCAAACGTCCTGGTTCAGGAGTGCCGAGTCGGTGTCCATGGCAAGCACGTTGACGCCGCGCAGCACTAGCTCCCCCGATATTGCTTCCGCGAGCGTTCGGGCGCGCGCGGTGCAGGAGGTGCTGAGCATGGCGGCCGCGATGGTGGTCGCCATCAGATAGCGGGTCGAATTGCGGAAAAGTCTCGGCACTGGAAGGTCGAAGGGGAAGGTCGAAAAGCAGCAGCACCGTACGACTCCGCGCCGCCTCAAGCGGAAAAAGTCTCGGCACAGGCAGGTCGAATGGGACGTAAGCGGCTGCATCCTTCGACTCCGCGCCGGCTCACATCGTTGCGCGCTACGCGACGGCCGTGTCGCGCAAAAAAAAAGGGCGCCCATGTGATGGACGCCCTGAAAAGTGGTCGCGCAGGGACTCGAACCCCGGCCCTCGGGTATGTGAAACCAGCGCTCTAACCAGCTGAGCTACGCGACCGCCTGCGTTGCTGCGACCGGTAACACTAATCCCACGGGCCGCAGGGTGGGAGGGGGGAGGGGGGAGGG
>JBGTBX010000373.1:0-1795 GCA_041749115.1 Gemmatimonadaceae bacterium | reverse complement strand
CGCCGAGTCGGCTCGAGCGGAAGGTTAGCGCATGTCGTTCGCTCGTGTTCGTGGTTCTTGCGCCGGCCCGCACCGGCCGTCCCGGGCACTGCCAGTCCCATTTTCGCCGCTGGATCCCCGGACTGATCTACGGTGCGACGACGCTGTAACCCAACTCGTCGCCGCGCACGCATCACCGGACCCGTGCCTGCCCGCAGCCGACTGGACGCCTCCGAATTCGGCAACGCCTCGAACCGTCACCGCCCGATCACTCGCGCCCAGGCGTGTCGAGCCGCATGAGCCCATGCCTTCGAGTTTGTCGTTCTGTGTTCTTCGGATTCCTGCTAACGTTGCGGCTCAGCCGCGACGGCCTCATGATCCACCGGGCCGTCGTCGGCTGCAAGCCGATGTTAGGCCGTCGATGGGTTCGGGGTCCGTCGCACGCCTTCAAACTCAGCAACGTGACTGACGTAGTCCGCGAACGCGTCACCAAGCTCGACGATGTGATCTTGGTCGGCGACGGAGGCTCCGATGGCAAGGAGCAGGCCCTTAAAGATCTTGCCGATCGAGTCTGATTCGAGCAGAAGATCCAAAACGAATCGCTCGCGAGCTTTGAGAATCGCCATGCGGTCGCTGTGGTCCTCTGATTTCTTTCGTGCAGCGTCAACCCATAGTCGGTGTGCAAAGCGGTTGCGATGTTCAACGAATCGATCCATTCGCTGCTCGAACGCTTCGATGAAGATCTCACGATCTTGGAGCAACTTGCTCAACTGCCCGAGAGTCTTGCGGCGCACCTCGGCGTTGACGTCGAAGACTGTGTTCGGCGTCAGCTCAAGTTGCTCTGGCGCCAAGAAGCGGCAGCAGAGGCCGACGGCCAGCTCGGTGAGCTGCAACGAGCACAACGTCGCCCCAGTGACTTGCCACAGGTGGCGCGTATACGAGAACTCCGTCTCCTCGTCATGAATGATCTGCCAGTCGACTCCCTCCCCGAGACGGCGCGTTGTCTCGTTGGCCCAGTCGCCGACGAGCCAATCGGTCCAGTCGGCATTCAAGCTACGACGCCGGATTGCAGCAACTGCCCCCCACACGTCACGGAGATCGCGTTCCCCGAGTTCCTTGGCGAACACCAGGCCCGCGGAAGACACGGATACGCCCCGGCGTGACAGTCGAGCGAGTTCATCCTGGCGAAGCAACTGAGCAGGGTCTACAGTCGTCATTGCCGAAATTGGCCTAACAACCGCGGTTCAGCCGCGGCGCGCTCAGCTGTCCACCGCGCGCCGTCGGCTGCAACTGCTGGTTAGCCACCGTCCGGCAACAGCTGCCCGTCGACCTGTTGGATGAAGTCGCCTCTACGGATCAACTCCGATATATAGCGGGTGGCTAGCGACGCGGATATGCCGAGCTGAACAGCTACCGCTTTGTGCGTCCCATCAGCCCATGGCTGGGCGGGGAGAGCCGCCTTGACCTTCTCAATAAGCGCTTCATCTAACGCCGAACCAGACGGCTGACGATCTTCGTCACTCAACTCAGCCACTATCGTGACAGGGGTAGTTACACTCGCCTCATCAGCTAGGCGAGCCGCGTGAGAGGCCACGTACGATCGCCACTCCTGCACTGGCCATTCCCTAAACGTGCGTAGTTCGTCCTCCGATAACTGCGTTTTGAGGAGGTAGTGTCTTGAGGTTGGTGGAAAAGTAGAAAGCGCGTCATCATCCGGCGCAGTTCAACCACGAGCTGTGCGCCCGCTTGGCGGCGGGTGCCGGAGGATGACGCTAATGCACGACTCTACTACCAAGGCGATCCCGGGCGAAGCGTT
>JBGTBX010000372.1:0-4541 GCA_041749115.1 Gemmatimonadaceae bacterium | reverse complement strand
GCCATGATGGGCAGGCCGCGCTCCTTCGCGAAGGACTCGGACGTGACGACGAGCGCCGCCGCGCCGTCGTTCAGGCTCGACGCATTCCCCGCGGTGACCGACAGTTCGTTCTGCGGAACCGCCGCGTGCGCGAACGCCGGCCGCAACTTGCCCAGCGACTCGGCGGTGGAATCCTTGCGCGGTCCCTCGTCGGCGTCCACCGTGGTGACGCCCTTGCGACCGCGGATTTCGACCGGCGCGATCTCCGCCTTGAACTTCCCCGCCTCCTGGGCCGCGACCGCCTTGCGATGCGACGCCGCCGCAAAGTCGTCCTGGATCTTCCGATCCAGCCCGGCCTTCTTCGCTGTGTATTCCGCGTGCCCGCCCATGTGGACGTCGCAGGAGGCGCACCAGAGGCCGTCCTTGATCATGCCGTCCACGAGCGTCTGATCGCCGAGCTTCACGCCGTTCCGCATGCCGTACATGTAGAACGGCGCGTTGGACATCGACTCCTGCCCGCCGGCGAGCACCACCTGACGGTCCCCCGCCTTGATGGCCTGCGCGGCGAGCATCACGGCCTTGAGCCCGGAGCCACACACCTTGTTGATGGTGAGCGCGGAGACGCTGGCGGGGATGCCGGCCTTGAGCGCGGCCTGGCGCGCGGGCGCCTGCCCCACCCCGCCCTGGATGACGTTCCCCAGGATGACCTCCTCGACGTCGTCCGGCGCAATGCCGGCGCGCTGAATCGCCGCGCGAAGGGCGATGGCGCCGAGTTCCGGCGCCTGGAGCGCGGCGAGCCCGCCAAGGAATTTGCCCATGGGTGTGCGCGCAGCCGCAACGATGACCGGCTGTCTCGTGCTATCAGGCATTCAACTCTCTTTAATGGCAGTTTACTAAGAACATTTGATTACGCTAACAGCAGCAGAAGCTTCGTTGCTCTTGCCGTCGCCTGGACTATATGATACCCTCAAGCACATTCTCCTCATCCAATCACGGATGCGCAGGTCCTTCCCTGATCGACCTGCCGCCGCCTAAATGTGGTACTGCACGTCCATCGGAGAAACCAATGAAGACACGGATGATGGTGCTAGCCCTGCCTCTAATACTGGGTTGTCACGAGGGAATGGTGACTGAAAGTGCAGTAGGCATCGACAGCAGAGCCAACAAAAGTTTCTATGGTTTCGTCGTAATCGGTCCTTACACGATCCAGCAAAACGAAGAAACGACGTGGTCTCTGTGCTTTTGCCAAGGGGCGGAGCCGTACGACCCCAATCAGCACAATGTTAAGTGGTATATAGGCAACGAGTCACAGCCGGTCCATACCGGCCTGACCATCACGCTGCAGCCGGGCGACAACTTTGCGCTCACTGCGCGCCATTGGACAAACTCAGGCCAATTGATCGCGGTATCTACGCAGTATGTTACGGTCGAAGGCACATCGCTAGACGATGCCTGCGTGCCCGGGGGATCGCCTTATTGCTATACGGACCTCTCAAGCTATCCCGGTGGAGTTAGGCAGAACGATCTCTGTCACTTCGACGCAGCTTCCTCCATGCCCGACGAGTCGATTGTTCGATGGTACGTTGATGGCGCGCTCAAGCAGACTGGATGGCTGAGTTCAGGCGCGGCGGGGTTCGCCCACGCGCACTCATCGAATAGCTCATTCGACCTGCGCGTGACGGTTGAGCACGCATCGATCGCGGCGACCTATGCTATGAGGAATGTGCCCGTTGGCTCTGAATACGTCTGCGGCGAATAGCGATCAACCTCGCGAGTGACTCAGCAAGTTCACCTGTCGAAGTGATTTCCGCGAACTTGCCTGCGATTGAAGGGAAGGAGCACAAGCATCCAGGCAATCCTACGGGATCGCTTGGCGCACGCGGACGCTGCGCACACGATTTGAGTAGTGCAGCTCAAGTTCGTTTGAGTCGATAACTAGCGTGGCATCACCGCCGCGCGCGAAGGACAGCACCTGTCCACTCGCCGGATCACGTACCATGACCACCGGATATCGCGCGGCATTCCAGCGGAGGCGCGCCTCCCGGGCGCCCACGCGATCCATCCGCAACTGCGGGTCGGAAGTGGGGCCGGCCGCGATCTCGACCGATATGCGGTTGCGAACCGTGCGGCCGCGTGCCGTCAGGAGCAGCGACTCGACCTGTTGACCGCCCAACGCGGAGACCGGGACGGTGAACGCAAACGATTCGTTGTCGCCCGGCAAATCCGCGATATCGTTGCCGGCGAATGAGATGTTGAACGCTTCGGATCCGTCAGGCGTGAGCGCGGCAAGGCGATGCGGGCCAGGCCCCGGAAGCTGCGCACGTCCGTCGATCTCGAACGCCGGCTCCAGCACCGGAGCGCCATTGATGATCCGTCCCCAGACCAGGAGTACGCGCTCTGTGGTTTTCGCTGCCACGGCAGCCGCGGCTGACTGACGAGCGAGCAGGTTGGCGAGCATTCGCTTGTACATGTAGTCGCTGATCCACTGGGATCCGCAGTAGCCCATGACATCCGTGTAGGCGGTGGGCGACCTCAATGTTTGGGTAGCCTGATCGTAGCCGAACTTTCCGATCTGGGCGCGATAATAAGGGTAGGTTGGATCAGGCGAATTCGGGCCACCTGGCTCTATGGAAAGCGGACACGGCGCGTGTAGCTGATTGTAATTGTGCCCAAACTCGTGCGCGACGATCTCGCTCGCGCTTGGCAGTCGGTCCCAGGTGAGCCCGGACCACCCTCCTACGTACGCGATTCCGGCGATGACGAGCCCGGTAAAGGGAACTGCGACGATGCCATGGTGGAATCGATTGACTCCGTTCGCGCCCGCATCGGCCACGCGGGCGGCATCGAGCTGGTTCAGAATAGAGGCCCAGCCATTAACGTCATTTCCGCTCGACAGGTTCGTCTGCGTGGAAAACGTTGGCCCGAGAACGACATCGTACGTCGCGACTGGGTGCACCCTGCGCGAGAAGGCGAGGAACTGGTCGATGTTCGCCTGAGAGATGGCGCCCGTTCCATGCGTGGTTTGCGAGACAGGCACCATCACCAATTTCACTGGTGCCAGAGCGACAACATTTACCGCCTTGTCGCCCGACGCCGGATACCGATTGTCGCTCTCGTTGGCTTCAGCGAAAGCATTGGTCGGATCGATCACCGCATTGAAGGAAAGACCGGCCTGCACCTCCGTTCCGGGGATGTCCACGTTCCACGTGGCGAGCAACGTCCCTTCGCTGAGCAGAGTGCGCACCGACGCTTCAGGCGCTGGTACGTTCACTACTGTCCCGTTCGAGAATGTGACACGCACTCCCGGAACCACCTCGTTGCACTGGTTTGCGATGCCATAGATCCGCAGGAGCGCCGGCCGATTGGCCACGATGGGAACGTTTCCCGCCGAATCCTGGGTGACCTGGATGACCTGCGAACTCACGATCCGCAGATTCAGGTCGGCGGGATTCGCCGCCCCGTTGGCGTACGAAACGGACCCCATGGTCGTCCCCACGGCACTGACTTCGATCGTCTGCTGCGCGGCGTTCGCCACGTACATAGTGGGACAGTCCCCGGCCGCGTTCGCCGCCGAGATCGTGTACGTCCCAGGAGCCAGCCCGTGGAACGACGTCGACACTTTCGTCGAGCGGAAGTATCCCTGGGGCCCCGATACGGTGACCGGATCAAACGGGACCGTTGAGGGGAGGCCCGAGATGCTGAGGGCGATGGTGCCGGTCGTCTGGCTGAATGCGACGCTCACCGGCACCGGCGTCTGCGACGCAGCGATCGTAACCGTCTGCTGCGGTGCGCTCGGCCCGAACTTGTCTCCTTCCGCGGTCACCGTCGTGTCCGCGTGGATCGTATAGGAACCGGCCCCCAGGCCACGCTGCACGCCAGAGGCCGGCACCAGCCGCGCAAAACCATCCGAACGACGCACGATCACGTTGGCGGAGGCGCCCGTCGGCAGGCCCCCGATGGTGAAGTCCATGCTTCCGCTCGTCAACGCGTACGGGATGGTGGAACTCTCGGTCGCTCCCGCTGCCACGTTGAGCATCTGCTGCGTCACCGACGACGTGTACAGGTCTCCACCCACGGTAACGCTCTGCACCCGAACCCGGTATTCGCCGGGGATGAGCCCCTCGATCGTGCCCGTGGCGGGAACCGTGGTCGCGAAGTTGTCTGGCCCCGTCACGCGCGCCGCGACCGGGACTCCAGCTGGAAGCCCCTCGATCGTCAGGACGATCGCGCCCGTCGTCGGATTCGGTTCGCAACCGACGGCCGCGAGTGCTCCAATGAGGAGCGGGATGCTCTTGCGAAGGAATGCCACCTGAAACCTCGGGGAAATGGGCTGCGGCAGACGATCGCTGCCATGACACGTCAGGCCGTCTGAGCCCCCACTCATACACCTATACATTAACGTTGTGCGCGGCACGGGGCGAGCGCCACCACCCCCCGCCCTCACGCGGTGACTCAGGGCGCCAGGGCGCGCTCCGACCGCTCCCGCACCACCCGCGCGACGAACTCGTCCACGGGGACGAACTCCTGCTTCTTGCCCGCGCCGCGCACTCGCAGCGCAATCG
>JBGTBX010000371.1:0-1742 GCA_041749115.1 Gemmatimonadaceae bacterium | reverse complement strand
ATCGCTATCGGAATCGGGATCGATTCCCACCGCAGCGCATGTCGAGCCGAGTCCTCGTCGCCGCGCGGTGGACGTCAAGTCGCTCGTGGCCAAAGCTCCCGTCGTCGCCGTCGATTCCGATACCGATTCCGACCCCCGACGCCGATCGGCTCACTGCCGAACGCCGGCGCTCAGAAGCGCGGCGCTCTGGCCGCGTCGGCTGCAGCGGCCTTGTTCGGCACCCTCCAACACTCACATCCCAGAAGGCATCTCTCGCGCGCCATGAATGATCCTCAACACTTCGATACGCTCAGGGAGGACGCGGTACACGAGCCGATACCTCCGCACGATGAGTTCTCGGACAGACGGGTCGTCGTACTCAGCAACACGGCGGCCACGTTCGGCGAAAGCGCGGAGCGAGCGCGCTGCAGCGACGAGTTCCTGCACGACGGTGGCGGCGTAAGAATCAGAATCGCGGGAGATATACTCTGCAACAACAACGATCATCGCTGGCCCAGACCGACCAGATTATTTCCCGATCCATCGGGCCACGCGGTCCTCAACCTCTTCCTGGGACAGCGTGCGACCCTCAGTGATGTCGCGCAGTCCGACATCGATCCCCTGACGCACGTAGAGGCGGTATTGGATCTCCTCGAGCGTTGCGTCGTCCGGGAGTGCGTCGAGAATGCGCCGGACCTCGTCCTTCGCGGTTTCCATGCGATGGGCTCCTCTACCGTGCCACCTGTACCTCAAACGGAGGATACGAGGAAGCTCGTAGCGGCCGAACACCAAGGAGCCAACGAGGTTCAGCTGACCGAGCGAACCCTCTTCTGCCACCTTGCGCCATCCACTCTTTGCCAGATTGTGAGAGGCCCGCGTCGGCTCCAGCCGCTTGTTCGGCTCCTTGCGATACGCACGCTTCATTTTAGCTTGGAGACGCCGCGAGCGGCGGTGCCCATGACAATACCTGGGTGACCACGGTCGTCAGTCTGGACCGCGACCGGCACGAGGTTATGCATGACGTCCTGCCGACAGTCCTCGGGATCGAAGCCTCCGCACTGTTGCCAGTGCTGCTTCGGGGTCGGATGCAGCACGGAGAGCATTCCGCAGGTGTTGTCGTGCGGCTGATAGAAGTAGACCTCATCAAAACAGTGCGCTTCGTGATGGCACCAGTACTGCAACAGCATGATCGTGGTATCGTTCGGCGTGAAGGTCCAATGCGTGATGTACAGCAGAAGGACAATCCTCGTGCTCCGCGCAACACCGAAGTAGCGATTCGACTTCTGCTGCAATTTGTCCATGGCGCCGCGCGCGAGGTCGTAGGGTCGGAAGCTACCGGTCGTGGCATGATGAGATCCGCCCGCGGCTTCCAGCGGCGCAACTTCCATCAACTCCAGATACCTCAGGGAACTGGGCGTCTCGAGCGTGAAATCGAAATCGTCCACCGCGTTGCGGTGAATCCGGCTTGAGGTCGGCAGAATCGCCTCGCGGCGCGCTTGCGCGAGGAAACCCTCAGCGACCAAATCCTCCACAGCTTCCTTTGTTGGGGGGAACTGGATGAAGTGCGACTGCACGACGGCCGTCCCTCCATTGAACGTGAGCGAGAACGGGCCGACCTCGCCGGTTGGTTTCCTAGGAGGCGTCCGCATCGCCATCTCACGCGGCCGAACGCCTTGGCGATGACCCGCCGGCGCGCAATGCCGCGCGACAAGCAGCCCAGTGCAAGCCGGCCGGGTCCATCGCCTTGTTAGGCGGCGGCAACG
>JBGTBX010000370.1:0-5773 GCA_041749115.1 Gemmatimonadaceae bacterium | reverse complement strand
CCAAGAATCCGGACGCGAAGAAAGGTGCGGCAATGTGCGGGAGCGAAGTTAGACGGGTTGCAGCAGTGACTGAACCCGCGCTCCGTCTCTTGCCACGAACGCCCGGACAATCTCCAGAATCGCCTCGGGCGCACGCTGTCGCTCGAAGGACTCCTCAGAGGCGTTGACGAAGCGTACGCGTGTCCCGCCCGTAATCGTCAGGAGTTCCGGAGGTCCCCACAACAGTGACACTCGACCAGGAGACCCGGGCGACTGTGCCCGGATAGCGTTCGCGATTGCTGCGACGTCTGGGTTCAACGCAACCTCCCCCGACGCCAGCTTCATGGTAAGGAAGCGAGTCGCTGAGGCCTTGAGCATGTGCATGACCCTCCTTTGCTCGGCCGCATAACTGGCAGTCGACGCCGGATTCGTGTCGTCTACCGGCGCGTCCATCGGGGGCAAAGCGAGACTGGCCGGGTCGACGCCCTCCTCGAGCAATTCCGCTTCCATACGCGAGGTCAGCCACACCAGGCTGCGTTCGAATTCGTCCAACTCCTGATCTTCCGGCGCGTCCTGCACCGGGGGCGTTGCGGCCAGCTCCGCGACGGTCATCGCGTCCGAAGGGGGCAGGGACGGGAGTGCGCTACCTTCACGCGGCGTCGCGAGTGCCAGGAGATGATGAAAGGTATTGGCCATTCCATCGCGCGATCGCGGACAGGCGGTCAACGGTCCCGCACCGGGCGCAAAAAGAGCGCGCACGGTGGCCGGGATCGAGGAGTGATCGTATACCGTGTCATCGATCGTCCCACGCCGTATCCACGGGGAGATCACGATTGCAGGCACACGTACGCCGAGCAGGTCGAAGGCGAAGTGATGCTCGGTCGCAACGCGACCGTCCTTGTACTGATCGCCCTGTGGCGGCGCTTCGCGATCGAAAAAACCACCATGCTCGTCGTACGTGAGCAGGAAGATGGTCTTGTGAAACACCTCTGGGTGATCGACCAGCGACTGATAGACGGCACCAATCAGCTGCTCGGCGCGCTTGAAGTCGTTGCCGTTCCTCTTGTTGTTGCCGGGATGCTGGCTGTGAGGCTGAGGCCAGAAGTGCGACGGCTCAAGAAACGAGTATGCCGGCAGCGCATCCTGTTCGATGGCCCAAAACAGATAATCCTGCTCGTAGAACCGGCCGCCACGCCAGCGCAGCCAGATCTTCCGAAAACAAGCGGCCTGAGGCATGCCATCGTGATACACGGCCCAATCCCTGTCCGCCTCCTCGAGCTGCTCGAAGATGGTGCGGTTCATGTATGAACGAAAAGTGATGTTCACTTCTCCGTCCGACGTGCCGGCGTGGGCAAAGTTGCGATTCGGCCACGTCTGTCCGGGCACAGAACTGAACCAACGCGTGCACACGGCGAACTCGCGGGCCAGCATTGCCATCACGGGAATGTTGGCCGCCGGCTGACAACGCATGATCTGCGGGCCGAAACCAGGCTTGCGTTTTTCCTCCAAACCCTTTGTCTCATAGCTCGTCACAAACCCCTTGTTGGTGAGCTGATATGGGGGCGATGGATCCTGGCTGCCGGTCAGTTGAAGCATCACTGCGTCGTGCGAGTGATCCGGATCCACAGGTAAGGTTCGCCTGGCATTGGCTTGCACGACAATCGGAGGATCGCTCGGACCGACCGCTGGATTGGATTCGTTAGCTAGTCGCGGGTAGGCCGGGTCTGGATGATCGAGAAAGCCAAGCATGTGATCAAACGAGCGATTCTCGAGCATCAGCACGATCACGTGTTGAATGTCCGGCATTGTTGCGCTCTCTCGCGTTGGAGTGTCTTTCTACCGGCCGTCTATCGTTTCGGGGCCAGGACAAGCGACTTGGTCAGCTTGCCCGGTTTCGCGACGTAGGTCTGAAACAAGCCGCCGGGCCGGGCATACGTCGCAGCGTGGCGCAACCAGGCCCGAAGTTTACGGAGGCCTTTGGCTCGCGTTCGTTGCGGCAACCCGAGCTGCCGATCATCGGCGTAGTGATGCACGCAAAGCTCTTCCACGATCTGGAGCGCGTACTCCAGCACCCCGGACAGAAAGGGCGCCCCACGATCCTCGAGTGTCAACAGGGCCCTAACGATTTCCACGGGCTCCTCGTCTGACGTCTGCGTCTGTCTCAGCTGTTCGGCCCAGAGCACAGCGCCATCGGGAAGGTGGGGGAACCGGTTGCAGAGATTGCGAAGCCAGTCGTGTAGTCGATCGTGCTGGCCGGCCCTGAGCAGAAAAAGTCCCGCGACCGTCGCTGACAGCGGAGACCGAATCTTCTCTCTGAGCATCTGCTCGAAGCGGCTCGCATCCAACTCGTCGAGCGCCTGTTTCTGTTGCATCATGCAATGCTTGTCCCACATGCGCGCTGCGTGGCCCAACCAACTCTCGTTGTCGAGAGAGAGCGACAACTCGAAGCTCACGGGCCGTCCGATGTCATCGACGATCTCCGCGTCGAACCGGATATTCTCGTCGTTCGCCGCGGCCGGAAGGGCTGCGTAGTAGGAGGTGCCGAACTCCGGGCAGGGAAACTCCACCCAGGCGGCCTTCTCATTCGCCAATCGAAACCCCACCCGAAGACCCGATCTGCCGAATGACTCGACGGAATCCAGCTTCATTCCAGTCGCCGCGCGGACATTGAGCGCGGTTGATTTGGACTGAGTCCACATCCGGGTCAATGCTTCATGCTTTAGCGGCCCGTGCAGTGCTCCGAAACTGCCTGCGTTCGCTCGGACCGGCGGCGAGAGGTCGATGCGATCACGAGCTCTCGGCGGGATAGCGGAAGCGTCGATGGTATCCTCGGCTTCCATAGACAGAGATGCCAACGTCGCATCGATAGCCATGTCGTCGACAAAAGCGTCACCTGCCTCGGCGCGGGTCGTCTCAAGATCCAGCCACGCCAGCGTATCGGCGGCCTTCATGCGCTCGTCGAAACCCTCGGGACCCAACACATCCGTGCGCGCGCTGCCTTCCGCTTCGGCCGTTGCGGACTTCGGACGACCCACCAGATCGGTGACACACACGTCCGCGATCTCGCCGCCCAGCTTCACCGGTGCCAACACGGCACCGTCCAGCAGCTTCGCGACGCGCTTCTGAACGAAGCTCGCGAGGTTGAATAGCGTGATGTGGCGCGCGGGATGGCCGCACTCGGCGTTGCGCGCCTGTTCGCGACGCAGCCCGGCGATGAGGGCCTCGCCAAAGAACGAGATGCCGTCCTTGACCTTGCTGGGCTGCCAGGTGTCGTGGCCCGCAGCGCTGGCGTACACGATGGGCGAGACGCGATTGGCATTGGACGAAATCCGCGAGTGCTCGTTGAGTATTCGCCGGCCGTCGATCTCCAGCCCTGCCATCTCCGTGGGCAGGGCGCGGCAAGCATCGACGAAGATGAAGTCGGCCAGCAATGGCAGATGACGCAGTCCGGCGAAAATGTTGTACGTGCTGATGGCGTCGTTGACGGCTTCGGCGGGCGGTCGCAGGTAATCGGTGGGGAGCAGGATCTGCCGATCCTTGCCGCGCTCGATGCCATGACCGCTGAAGAAGAAAATCGCGCGGCTCTTGCTCGCATGGTTGAAGGGGAGCGCCTCGATCGCCGCCTTCCACTCGCCAATGGCATCGGCACAGTTGTCCATCGTCGCCACCGGATACTTGGCCAGCGCGGGTACCGCCCTTTTCTCCGCGGCGGTCGGTGCCGTCAGGATCCAGCACTTGGACAGCGGGGCTTCGTCGAAGAGATACTCCGACGCCACCCACTCGAAGAACCGCTGCGCCGTGACGGCGCTGACCGCCAGCTGTCCCAGTCCGTAGGTTGGGGACGCCTTCTTGCGCCTCCCCTCGAGATGCCGATACGCGCTGACGCCGATGATGACCGCAAAAGTCGCCGGCCCCTCTCTGAGATCGGGGTCCTGAAACAGCCCTTTGCGTTTGGGATGCGGTTGCAGTGCCATCGTCGCCTTCAGGTGTAGAGTTCGGGATAGATCGCGGCGACCGCGGCGCGGTCGCCCGGGCTCAGCCCGTCGCGCTGGCCGATGGACGTTGGCGAATGCGACTTCGGCACGATCGTCGGTTGACCGTTCTTGCTGAACGCGTGCGACGGGTAGTGCATGATCGAGCCGTAGTCGTACGGTCCGAGATCGTCGCCATCGAGTACGTGCTGCACGAAGTTGTGCCAGTCCGTGCGCTTGATGTTCTGCTTCACTATTTGCACGTACAGGGCGCGGTCCTCGCGGCTGTGCTCGTGCCACAGTCCCACCGCGTGGCCGATCTCGTGGATCACCGATCCCAGGGGACACCTCGGGCCGATGGAAATCTGTTGCGGCCCGCGCTGCATACCGACGTGCGACCAGCAGTCCCCGTGGTCCTCGAACGACAAGTACGTCGGAAACTGCGCCGAGTTCCTGGTGGTGATCCTCTCAAAGGTGATCCTCGTCCTCGACTGCCAGTGGTCGATCGCTTCTTCGACGCGGTCGGGATCGGTCAGCTCCTCGCTGACGTTGTAGGGGATAGTGCCGCCGGGCCAACGGAACTGGGCTCCGGTGCGCGCGATCCCCTGGGGGATCAGCTCTCCACGCGCCCTCGCCGTGTCGAGGGCCGCGAGGGTACCAAGACAGATGTCCCCCTCGAAAATCGCGCGCCCGTCGATCTTGCTGAAGGTGAGGGCCCGGGCTCTGCCGTCGCTGAACTTGAACGTGGCCCGCCCCCGTGCCTGCCCTGAGCGATACCAATCGGACGAGCCGGGGTTTGTGAGGGGGGAGGGCATGGCAGGGAGAAGGACAGGGCGGAGGTAACGAATGCTCACGTCCATTGTGCTTGGCGGTGGGCAGTGGCGCAAGGGCGCTGAGGCCGAACGAAAGCTTAAGAGGCATTAATAGAAGAGTGCCCCGTCGCAGCGTGGCTGCAGCACAGCCCTTGCCTCCCACGGCAACGGCGCAGCAATTTGGAGGTCGTGTAGACCGGCCGTTCCTCTCAGTCCGCCCTCCCGCATCGCGACCATGAGCTTTCTCGACCAGAGTCTGTTGAGCACGATCGCCGCGCTCGTCGCTACCTTCCTTGCACTCTCCCTCCTCGTCCAGATTGTCCAGGAGGTCTACAAGTTCACCTCCAGCAGCCAGGCTCGGGCCTACGAGATGGCACTTGTCGATTTCCTCGGCCCCTGGTCCCGGCGGATCTTCGAGACCGGCGTGGCCTCCGACCTCAAGTTCCGCGGCCCCTTCCAGTTCCTGAAGATCCGGCCCCCGTCAAAACTGCTGCCCATGGAGCGCGATGAACTGCTGGCCGCACTCGAGCGCACCCTGTCCCCGTGGCATCGCGAGACCCTGAGAGTGCTGCGCCTCGAGGTCGCGGCACGGACGGCGTCCCCCGACTCCCGCACGCCGCACACCCAGGAATTCACCCAGCTTCTGGCGAAGCTCCAGAACGCGCAGGCCGGCGCTCCCGGCTACCAGTCGGCGCGCGACATCCATGCGTTCCTCACGAAGCGGACCGACGACAGCCACCTTGACGTCAAGGCGCTCCTGACCGCGTACTCTGAGGAGTTCCTCCCGCACGTCGTGCGCGCCGCGGACAACTACCCGCAGTTGATGCGGAACTTCGAGCACACGTACCGCCGCCGAAATCTGCGACACACGTTCATTATCGCGTTCCTGCTGGCGATGGCGTTCGAGCTTCCCTTCGGTCGCCTCTACCAGGAAGCGCGCGGTACTCCCTCGGCGCAGGCATGGGCGGCGCTCGCCGAGGCGCAGGCGGCGTTCGCGCAGTCGCAGGACTC
>JBGTBX010000369.1:0-2305 GCA_041749115.1 Gemmatimonadaceae bacterium | reverse complement strand
TCCGTCGTCGCGCTAACGAACGGCGCGCGCACTCGACACGTTGTACAGGGGCACCCAGATCAGGGCAACATACCACCCGTAGCCGTAGCTCTCCACGAGACCAAGCAGGAAGCTCGACCAACTGATCCACGTGAATCCGGGAAACAGGGTCTGCCAGCTTCGATACATGGCCATGTGCGGGAAGACGAGATCGAATCCCACGCACAACACGAACGTGATCGCCAGAAACAGGCTCGTGGCATGGCCAAACGCCACCAACGCAACACTGTGCTTCATCGGGCACCTCCCGTGACCGACGCGTACTGGTTCGGATGTTCTTCGAACTTATCCAGACATGCCCTGGAGCAGAGACGATAGTCGCGGCCTTCGTACATCTTTCCGTAGCCTTGGCCCGCGGCCACGTCCATCCCGCACACGGGATCCTTGGCGCCAGGGCCTCGCTCATGCTCGCCGCGGTCACCCCCGCCGTGTCCGTGCACCATATGAGCGCCGAAACCGAAGCGCATCATGAAATAAAACAACGCCGCAAAGAGCAGCAACGAGCCCAAGCCTTCCATGGCAGTTCCCTTTTCCTTGAGTTCGGGTCAGGCGCGGTCACGGTATACACCTCACCTCGATCCTCACTGCGACGTCCCCCGCGCATGCCAGCGGCGGACAAGCTTCGCGACCGCAGTCACCGTGACCGGACTGCTGCACTTGGAGGGTGTTCAGAAGCGCTCATGACGGACCAACTTCCTCTCGTGACCGTAGCCACAGCGGAAACTCCAGTTGCAGCCGATGCGTTTCAGCTCACGCACAGCTACTACTTGGATGTTTCTTGGGTGAACGCGCCGCAAGCGTCGGCTACACGCAAAGCGGCTCGCTGTGGGGGGACTTAGACACGGAGAACGGTAGGGAGATGGCGTTCTTCGAGTGACCACACACGCGAAGGCTCGTGCTGTGGGCGCGAGCGGGTGGTCGAAGCGGTAAACTGATCGCGGGGGACTAGAGTCGTGTGAAGCGAATCTAGGGCAGAGACGCTGCGTCGCCCATCCTCTCGGAGACATTGCACGGCGCCGATACCTGCGTCATCGCAGTCAGAACAGGTGTGGTCCGCGGTCATCACCGTAGAAACGGCGGCGTCCCTGTTGCCGGATGCGCTCGAGGCGGCGTGCTCACTATGAAAGGATGCGCTCGAAGCGAGGGGCTCACCGTGGTGCGGTGCGCTCGGCGGGGCGGCCATTCCATGGTGGGGCAGTCTCGAGCCGGTCATCGATCGGTGACACCAAGCACTACACAGCAGCGCAGTGTTTGGCCCGACTGCCAGTGTCAGCACGATTGAGAGTGCAAGCGTTCGTACCACGTGATGCTCGGTCCTCTACGGGGCAAGAAGGACGCCAACGACACCCTCAAGCCGGTCTCAAAACAAACGGCTTCTTCGCAGGTTCAACGCGCTGCTAGGCTGGGCGTGCGGAATTTCGCCACCCGGTGCCGAAAAGTTCGCAGCGCATGTACTAGTAGCCGGCCGAGTTGGCCGTTCGGATTGCCCCTGTACGACCGTACTTCGGACAAGGAGGCAGAGCGGGGTCGGCTTGAGCGCGAACGACTCGAGCGACTTGAAAAGGCGCGAGTCGGTCGGCTACTTGCGCAGGCGAGGGCTCTCAGGGAGGCGCAGGAGATTCGCGCGTACGTCTCTGCCGTTCGAGACCTGCAATCTACGCTTGAGAACCCGCTCAGTGAGGCGGGTTTCAAGACTGGGCAGACTGGCACTCGGCCAGGCGGATCGGATCGACCCGGTTCTGTCTGGCAGCTTCAGGACGATTCAACACGACGATTGAGGCAGACCAACGGCGGCTTATACTGGAGGCGGCAGCGGCTGTTGCGATGGCCTCGTCGGATGCTGGAGGATCCCCGTCCGAGTGGTTGAAGGAGCACGCTTGGAAATAGATTCCGGCGACGCGTACCAAGGCATCTCAAACGGCACCAAGGCACTCTCCATCAGGCACTTCCCGCCACAACGGTCTTCTTCGGTATGCGTCGGTAAACCGCGGTGTCCGACCGGGGTTTCGATAGGCATCTGACACAGTTCTGACACGATCGGCGATTCGCGGCAGACCGGGCTTTCGACAGGGCCGGTGGCGCTGTGCCGAACGAGCCAACCCAGCAGTCTCCAAGAACTACACATCGCCGTCACTCAGGACCGAATGGCCCTGGCAACGTCGGTTGCCTGTGAATCGTCAATTGGGCCGCATCACGAACCGGGCGATGTACTCCACGACGCCCGCGACGAGCAGGCCGCCGCCGACGAGACCAAAGATCCACAACA
>JBGTBX010000368.1:0-11136 GCA_041749115.1 Gemmatimonadaceae bacterium | reverse complement strand
CCGGCGGCACCGAGGGCTGCACCGCGGGGAGCTTCAGCGCCGGCAGGTCCAGGGACGCGAACGCGCCCAGGTCGCCCAGGTCCAGCAGTTGCCCCGCGTCCACCACGTCGCGCTCACTGAGCTGCGCCCGCTCGTCTCCCTCGGTGCGGAGTTCCTCCAGCAGCAGCGCGCGCATGTCCGCCGGCATCCCGGTCTCCACCTCAATGCGCACCACCTCACCAAAACGCCGCTGGAACACCTGCTCCTCGATCGCCGCCAGCAGGTCCTCCGGCTCCTCGGCGTCCTGGATCTCCAGGTCGGAGTAGCGCGTGAGGCGAAAGACGTGATAGTCCAGCACCTCGTAGCCCGGGAAGAGCGCGCCAAGATTGCTGCCGATCACCTGCTCGAGCGGAACGAAGTGCGTGGAGCTGCCGCTGACCGGCACCCAGCGCGGCAAGCTCCTGGGCACCTTCACGCGCGCGAGATGCTCGGTGCCCCGCTCGGTGTCGCGCAGACGCACCGCGAGCGAGAGCGTGAGATTCGAGATGTACGGAAAGGGGTGACCCGGGTCGAGCGCGAGCGGCGTGAGCACGGGGAACACCTCGCGCTCGAAGTAGTCATCCAGCTCGCTGAACTGCGCCGCGGACAGCGACTCGATGTTCACGAGACACACGTCGTGTTCGGCCAGGCCGGCCCACAGGTCCGCCAGGCAATCCTGTTGCGTCTCCTGGAGCGCGCTCACCCGTTCGCGGATGGCGTCCAGCTGCGTCCTGGGCGAAAGGCCGTCCGCGGGCGCCTGCGTGACGCCGGCGGCCACCTGCCGCTTGAGCCCCGCCACCCGCACCATGAAGAACTCGTCCAGGTTGGTGCTGAAGATCGAGAGAAACTTCACTCGCTCCAGGAGCGCGGTCCGCGGGTCGGTGGCCTCGTGCAGCACGCGCGCGTTGAAGTCCAGCCAGGACAGCTCCCGGTTGAGATACGGGCGCGGGCCGGGGCCCGAGGACTGCGAACTGCCTGGATGAACGGAAGCCGTCATGGTCTGCTGCTGGGGAGCCGGGGGGGGGAAGTGAAGCTCTTCCCGACCCACATTGCGCGCAATCCATGCCCACGTAACAGTCGCGTAAGCGGGGCTTCCATTGGTCGTTTTGGCGTGACAGCAGGCAAGTCCACAGCAATCCACAGGTGTGGATTGGGTGTGACTAACTGTCTTTGCCCGGAATCGCGGGGTAGTCGCGGCGCGGTAAGTAGTTGGCTATGTTGCGTTTGCGGCTGAGGAGGCGCGAAACGTCAACGGTCGAGGACGCCTAAGTCATTTGTTCGCAATGTGTAACGAATGACCATGGGTCCGGTCATGTTCGCGGCTCATGTTCGTGATGTATCCATCCGAAGTGACGCCCGAGTAACGAGTTAACACACGTCTGGCGTGGAATCACGAGTGGGGATATCATCCGCGCCCACCAACACTGTACTCAACACTCGAGACGGGGTTGGCCCAGGCTGGAACGAGACATTCTATATGATAGGAGCACGCGCCATGACCCACCCCCACCCCCTGAACCCACCCGCCGGTCCCGTAACGCTCACCCAGAACGCGCGAACCGTTCTTGGCAAGCGGTACCTCGTCAAGAACGAGAAGGGGCAACCGATGGAGCAGCCGGAGGATCTCTTCTGGCGCGTGGCGACGGTGGTGGCCCAGGCGGACGGCAAGTACGGCGCGTCGGCGGGTGCAGTGAACGAGGTCGCGGAGCAGTTCTACTTCCTGATGACGCAGCGGCGGTTCATCCCGAACAGCCCCACGCTGATGAACGCCGGCCGCCCACTGGGGCAGCTCTCGGCGTGCTTCGTGTTGCCGGTGACGGACGCGCTGTCCAACGGCAAGGACGGCATCTACGACACGCTGGCGCACATGGCGCTCATCCACCAGAGCGGCGGAGGCACGGGGTTCAGCTTTTCCTCATTGCGTCCCACGGGCTCCATGGTGCGGTCCACCACCGGCGTCGCCAGCGGCCCGGTGTCGTTCATGAAGCTGTACGATGCGTCCACGGACGCGGTGAAGCAAGGCGGCACGCGCCGCGGCGCGAACATGGGCATCTTGCGCGTGGATCACCCGGACGTCCTGGACTTCATCACCTGCAAGGAAGACCTCACGCAGATCACGAACTTCAACATTTCCGTGGCCATCACGGACAAGTTCATGACCGCGCTGAAGAACAAGACATCGTACGACCTGATCGATCCGAGTAACGGCAAGGTCACCGGCCAGCTGGACGCGAACCTGGTGTGGGACAAGATGATCCTCGGCGCCTGGCGCACCGGCGAGCCCGGCGTGTTCTATGTGGACGAGGCCAACCGGTACAACCCGGTGCCGCACCTGGGCGCGTACGAAGCCACCAACCCGTGCGGTGAGCAGCCGCTGCTGGCGTATGACGTGTGCAACCTGGGCTCCATCAACGTGGGGCACTATGTGAAGGACGGCGCGCTGGACTGGGATTCCTTCCGGCGCGACATCCACCTCACCACGCACTTTCTCGACAACATCATCGACGTCAACAAGTACCCGCTCGAGGCGATCACGGACCTGTCGTCGCGCATCCGGCGCATCGGGCTTGGCGTGATGGGGTTTGCGGATGCGCTCGTGCGCCTGGGCATCGCCTATGACACGACGGAGGGTGTGGACTTCGGCCGCAAGGTGATGGAGTTCGTGGACGTGGAGAGCAAGAAGGAGAGCGAGCGCCTGGCCAAGTCGCGCGGGCCGTTCGCCGAGTGGGAGCAGAGCATCTGGGGGCCGGACAAGACCGCCGCGCGCGACGCCGAGGGCAATCGCATTCGCCCGAAGCAGAAGCTGCGCAACTGCAACGTTACTACTGTGGCTCCCACGGGAACGATCTCCATTATTGCAGGCTGTTCGAGTGGCCTGGAACCACTGTTCGCAGTTGCGTTCATGCGCAACCAGGCTGGGGTGATGATGCCCGACGTGAACGAGGACTTCGTGGCGATCGCCAAGCGGGAAGGCTGGCACAGCGAAGAGCTGATGGAGCGCATCGCCAAGAGCGGCACGGCCAAGCAGCCGGAGGTGCCGGAGAAGTGGCAGCGCGTGTTCGTCACGGCGAACGAGATCGCGCCCGAGTGGCACATCCGGATGCAGGCCGCCTTCCAGGAGCACTGCGACTCGGCGATCAGCAAGACGACCAACTTCTCGCACGCGGCGAGCATGGACGACGTGCGCGCGATCTACGAGCTGGCGTATGAGCTCAAGTGCAAGGGCGTGACCGTGTACCGCGACGGCAGCCGCGACAACCAGGTGTTGTCGACAGGCAAGACAGAGGAAGCGGCGAAGAAGCGTGCCGGTGTGCAGGCCGAGAACCGTGAACCGACCCGCCCCGAAGGGGCGGCCGAGAACAGGGCCCAGCGCGAGCGCCTCGCCGAGCTGGTGGGGACGCTTGCGGAGAAGGAGGCCGAGGTCGAGTCGCTGAAGCAGCGCGTGATCGACGTGGAGACCGAGAATACCAACCGGCGCCAGAAGCGCGCGCGCAGCGACAGGCTGAAGGGCACGACGTACAAGAAGGAGACGCCGCTGGGCGTGATGTTCGTGACGGTGAATGAGGACGACAAGGGACAGCCCTTCGAGGTGTTCGTCACGCTGGGCAAGGCGGGCGGTTCAGCGATGGCGGACGCGGAGGCGATGGGTCGGCTGATCTCGCTGGCGCTGCGGTCTGGCATCCCGTTGCAGTCGATCCACAAGCAGTTGCGCGGGATCTCGAGCGATCGCGCGGTGGGGTTGGGCCCGAACAAGGTGCTGAGCGTGCCAGACGCGATCGGCATCGCGCTGGACGACTGGTGGCGTGACAAGGTGCAGGGGGTGCAGCAGGAGGTATTCAATACGGCGGAGTTCCGCGCGCCTGGCGCGCCGAGCGCGGACGAGCCGCCTGCGGCGAAGCCCGTGATGGTGCGTCCGATGGGTCAGGGCGGGGAGCAGGGGGAGATGATGGGCCGGCACGACTCTGCGGAGAGCTTCATGGGGACGTGTCCCGATTGCGGGTCACAGCTGGAGTTCGCGGAAGGGTGCGTGAAGTGCCACGTGTGTGGGTTTAGCGAGTGCGGATAGATTCGTAGAGCGCTAAGCAGAGAATCGAGAAGGGGGGTACGGTGGGAGATCGGCGAATTAGGACAGTTCTATACGGCGATCAGCGGATTGAAGCCACAGAACTGGACCTGTTGCATACCCCGGCGCTCCAAAGACTGTATGAGCTCCATCAGCTTGGGCTAACGGACAGAGTCTTTGTAGATGCATCGCATTCGCGCCTGCAACACGTCATTGGCGTGCTGGAGCAGGTCGAGCGCATTCTTGACGCAATCTGTCGGAACTTGGAGCGTCGAGCGCGACGCACGCTGAAATATCGGGACCGGCAGGGCAAGCGGACGAGCTTTTCTGGGACGAACGCCGCCAATTATGTCCGCACTACCCGTCGTGCGGCTCGCCTGATGGGTTTGTTGCACGACTTGACGCACGCGCCGTACGGCCATACGCTCGAGGACGAAATCGAGCTCCAGCCGCAGAAGCATGATGAGCCAGAGCGACAGGCCGACGCATTCTATCGGCTAATCTGTCAATATCTCGGTTGGCTAGCGATTGACAGCGGTCACCTTAACGATGATGACCGGGTCGAGCCAGGCGAAAACGTTGAGTGTCGTGCAGCGCTCCACGCATTCCTTGATGCGCCAGCACTCGTGGCTCCACGGAGCGATGATGTGTTCCGGGTATACCTGGCCGGCCTGGCCGCAGAGGCTATTCGCAATGCCCCTGCGAATAGGGCCGAGCGATCGCTCTTTCAGAGCGACCGCGTTCAGCTCCTTCAGGACATTCGTTTTGCAATGCGGGCCCTGCTTTGGCTGGAGGCACTCCACGACGACAAGTTGGAGGACGCCTTAACAAATGCATCCGCAGTTGTTGGTCAGGAGTCGAAGCCTCGGAGGGTGCTTGAGGACGGCGCGTATGCTTTTGAGCAGTTGATTGACGCCGTGCTCGGTCGTCTCGGCGAGAAACCTACAGACGTTGATCGGCGTTTCCACCTATCGCGAGATGCCTTTCTGCTCGATGTGATCGGTAACACGATTTGCGCAGACTTGTTGGACTACGCCAAGCGGGACTCGCATTTTGCAGCTTTGAAACTGGACTACGATGTCGATCGCATCGTTGAGAACTTTACTCTCGTTTCGCACCGACCTGTTCGTCAAGACTTAAGTCGGGGCCAGAAGTATCAATCGGTGGAACCGATGTTACGCACGGCGATATCGATGTTCTCGCACAAGCTGCGCATCGACATGCCCGGCGAATTGATGAATCTTCTGCAAGTCCGATTCTATGTGTACCAGCGGGTGCTTTTCCATCCGACAAAATGCATTGCCGGCGCAATGCTGGGATCCGCTGTTCAGCTAATTGGCTGGGAGCGCCTGCCGAGTCAATATCTGTTTGTCGGGGACGACGTCTTTTTGCATGAAGTCGGGGAAGTAGCGAGAGTTGTAAGAGCACTGCTGCAGCAGCATCGGTCCACCGGAATTACTGTGGACGATGTGCTCGTTAACTGCGTCAAACGTTTGATCTCCGTACCTGGCGGCGGTCTTGCCGCATCCGCCGAAGCTCTACTCGTGGCCCGAAAGGCCGAACCGATCGAAACTGTAATCGTCGATCTTACGGCAGCTATTCGGTTGCTCAACCGTCTCGGGGCGCGTCGCTATCATCGCCCGATCTTCCGCTTACTTCCAAACGTCGCCGTGCCAGAGCTGCATCTGGGAGCTGCACAGGTTGCGGAGATCTTTAGGAATGCGAGCACACGGGCCGCGGCCGAACGTGCGGTCGAGCATCGGGCTGGTCTCCCGCGGGGCGCTGTCACGATTCACTGTCCTAAAGGTGACGGACCGAAGAAAATCGCGGAGATTCTGTTGCTATACGAGGACACCGACAAGGAGATCGTTCATCCTCTTCGGGAAATTCGTCAACTCAACCCGCAGGTGTTTTCGGAGCACGAAGCTGCGGTCTTGGCGCTTGAGCGAATGTATGCTTCGATGTGGAGGTTGGTGGTGAGCGTCGCGCCGCCTTTTGTTGCGAGATATCAGGCAATCAATGCTGAGATTCAGACGGTGCTATTCTCCACTCTGCATGGCGCGATCGTGGGAGAAGCGCCCGATCCTTCCCTCAAAGGCAGGGTGGACAACGACCCCGCGATGGTGCGTGAACTAGCCGAGCCAGATGACACGGACAAGGCGTTCGCCCCAAGCGTTCGGGTCATCTTTCCGGATGGACGCGAAGAGGATCGGACCGTGCCCTTCATGGACGTCGCGGACAGGGCGGTCGCGCGACTCAGTGAAGTAGATCCCCGCATCGCCGGCCGTGTTACGACCGGGCGTGCTGCTGCACATGACTCCCAGGATGTCGCTACAGCAGACCTTGTGGCAGCTGCGATTCCGCTTCGACAACTATTCAAAGAAAATTCCGCCGCAGAGCTTCTTGGTGAATCCTTGGATGCGCAGCATGATCTCTTAGGTAAGGAGCAACCACAAACAAAGACACCGAGGAAGCGCGTTTGATTCCGGCACGTAGATCAGCCTTGCGATCGCCGAGCGCTACGTGGCTGCTCGAGAGGTGCCGGTCAGACCTACAGCGAGACCAAGCCCATCTCCCTGAGGGTCATAATTGGGCGGCCACTCTTCTTCGACAGACTTGTACCAGCAACGTGCTAGATGCACTCGAACGCCGAACTCGGGACATTCTGGAGCGATCCGAAGCAGTTGTCGTCGGTGGTGAGCCTCCCGTGCGACTTGGCCGACTCGCCCGGGAACTTGGGGTCGTTCTTAAGGTCGCGGATTCAAGGGTAGCAACGCCGAGTTTTCGGGGTTCCGTTGCTCCAAACAGCCTTGGCGGATGGATCGTGCACTATTCCGCAAGACGAGGCCCGGCCGATCGTGAAACCGTCGCTCACGAGTTTGGGCATATCCTTCTGTATCCGGCGGATACTGTTGGAGGCCGCGACGGTTGGTGCCGTTCGCGCTGGAGTGTTGATGAAGAGGCAATCGCGAACTATGCGGCGCGCCTGATATTGGTACCCTCTAACGCAATGCCGACGTTGGCAAAGAACGAGAACATCGCCGCTTTTGTCGCCACGAGAGTTGCAAAAGAGTTTCGCGTACCCCTGCGCCTGGCAGCCTTGCGCCTATTGGACCTCACATCATCTGAGGGTCCTCGTGCCGCGGTGTTCTGGCGGCAATATGCCCCTTTCGAGCCGGCCTTTCTAAAGTCGGTTGCGCGGCGCGATCCTCAGATGCTAACTCGACTGCTTGAGATTGGCAGGATGTGTCGGGAACAGTGGCCGACAATCAGCTACCAGCGGGCGACGGTCGTGTGGCGCCTGATTCTTGATGCGCCAATTGGCGGCAGCCCGACGGCTGAACTGCAGCGCGAGGCAGGTTTAGACCGATTCAAAGAGAAGGCCGAGCGATCGCTCGATGGCATTTCCAAGGCTCGTCGCAGCGCGCTTATGTCGCGAATCACGGCACCGAGCCCATTCTGCTATCGCCCGGAGTGGGTAGTTTGGCGCGGCCGGCCGCAAAGCAGCTTTGTTCCTCTCCGTCGGGGCAGTGCCAAGGCTGGCTCCTTGGTCGCGGGTGTGCTGAGTCGCCGTGCCTTCTCTGCGGCTCAGGGACGAGAAGCCGTTACTCTTGGTGACCTTCGAGGCAGCTTCGACGTGCACGCTTGCGCCTTTGGCGACAATGAGAAGGGAACGCGCTGCGCACTAGTTACACTCGGCGACTAGCTCGCGTGAAGGTCTTGGTCTATCGCAGAACCATTGAAGCCGACTGAAGAACCACTAGGCATATCGTCGAGTGGGACGCGGATCAAACAATACTGCTGCGATCTGCGTGACGGGGTGCCGAGCGCACGGGCGGCCAAGATCATCCGTCGTAGGAATAAGTCCGCGCAATACGGAAGTCACGACAATCGAAAGTGCTCAAGCATGCCTGAGCCCTTTTCTATCGCTATCAGATATTCCGTTCAGTCATCGGACAAGACGATGTAGACTGAATGCCCTGACCGGTTGAGGCTCACATGCCGGCCCGATCGAGGATCGTGGATCGGCAAGGGCTGTGCGCGAGCACTCATACCTCTGTAATTTCCCGAGTCGTCTCCTGTGCTTCGCGAAGCAGCGCCTGCGCCATAAGTATTTCCGCCATCTCCTGCTTACGACTAAAGTGGTAATGAACAACGAGCCAGTAGGCTCCAAAGCTCGCCGTCGTCAGTAGTCCCATGAGAAGCGCCGCTAAGAGATGCTCTGGCGCGGCCGGTCTATGCGGTAGGGATGAAAGCATGGCTACCGCAACAACCGCGAGTGCTAGCGCCAACAGACCGATGAATGCAATGTGCTTGTCAGCGTCTGCCATCCTACGAAAACGTCCGCTCCGCAGGTAGCCACGTTCACGATCAGGATCGACCTCAAGAACGAAAAGCGTGAACATCGTCACAAAAATGGCCAACGCCTGCAGTAGTGCCTGTGCGATAGCCTGTAGTGCCGAGAGAGGGACTGATGTGAAGTACACGAGTGAGATGAGGATGGTGGACAAACCGGCAACTCTCGCTCGACGGAATCCAACAACTTCGCGCAGAAACGCACGAAAGTGGTATCGGCCTTTGAAGGAGCCGTAGCGGGTAACCCCGTGCGCATTCATGTACCCGAAGTCGTCTGTGGTGAAATACTCCGCATCTGGACGACTCAAGTAGAGAAACACGTTGCGACGACCGACCGGTTGGAGAATCACTTGATCTCCAAGGAATACCTGAATCCATCGTAGGCCTCTGCCTACAGTGGTCCCCTGCAGCGTCTGGTAGAGGTCCCGGAAGTCCTCGGCCGACAGATTGCGAGAGATGGGCGCGTTTGACAACAACTGTTCCACCAGCAACGTGGGGGCGGCCTCATCGCTCATACCTGCGACAGCGTCATTCATTCGAACAGATTCAGATTGTCGGTGTCCGACTGCGGAGGCAGACTCTTGGGCAGTACACTCATTGGATCGATATCAAGGGCCCCAAGCTCGTGGAGCACGGATGCCGCGATGTAGGCGCGATCCTCGGGCGTATCGGTTGTGTCGGTCGGAACGTTTACAGTGACGATGCCCCGTTCGGTCTCCTTGCGTATGTGGATATGGCCGTTTGGGTGCTGGTACCGCAAAATCTTGGGTGTACCCGAATGCATGGCGCCTCTGACAATAGCTGATCGGGAGAGGCTTGCCTCGGAGTCGTCACGAACCTGAGCGGTGATGCTGCCAAGCGAAGGTTCCCGGAGATCATGCTCTAAGATCTCTCGCAAGGCGCCCTCCAAGTGTGGGTTGGGATTTACGAGGATCACATCCGCAGGGACATACTCCTTACCTATCTCGTCAACTATGACCTCGAGCACCCGATTCTCATAGAATAGGCTCAGAAACTCCTCTTTGGCCGTATGGCGTTCGAAAGGAACTAGCTGAGCTTCTCCTGGTAACCCGACCTCACGCAGAACATCGGAGAGGATCAAGGCCAGTCGTTCCACTGTCACATCTGGCGTCAGCGGCGGCTGCTTTGTGAATCGGCGCCATTCCAACAGAAGCATACCGCGGCCGACGTCCAGAACGAAGAAGCGGTCTGCATAAGAGTCAATCTCTGCCACACTCTCTCTTTTCGCGTCGTCATAGAGATGCCGTTCCAACCGGTGCTGCTGCGTTAGCACGCCAGCTACGTAGGTATCGAAGAGCCGATCACACTTCAGAAGCGAGAAGCGCAGGTCGCGCTCATCGGACCACCATCGATCTCGTCTGCTCACGCTGATCACCGCGGCGCCGAATGCTTGTGCCTGGGACTCATTGAGGTGACGCGAAGCAATGCCAGATACGACGTAGGTCCTAAAGTTGGTGATGTTGGGCAAGAGGACCTCTGGTCAGGTGGGCGCGGCAGGGCGGTCTTGGGCCACGTGTGTGAGGTGCGTGGGGAGCTAGGAGAAACTAGAATGTGTGAAAAAACATCAACGGGAGCAAGGCAAGAAAGGCCACGCGCACACCGCGCTCTATGCACACTCGCTAGGGTGGCCATGAGTTAGCCTAAGCCAATATTGCTGCTCCTGCGTTAGAGAGTCCGAGCACTGGTGATCCCGAGCCAGGGAGAGCTCATGGCGGCTCTTTTCTGAAGACATGGCAGTGACCATGGACCTGCAGCGCGTAAATGCTCCCGGGGCGCTGCCTGATCCAGGGCGCTGGCTCTATCAAAGACATGAATGACTCGGGCGAGGCGGCAGAGCGATGGTGCCGTCGCTACAGTGCTATGGTGTCCCTCCGCAGGCAGTAGCCGTGTCGACGGAACCTTATGATCCAGGCCACTGTTCCATCTTGGACGCGCACGGAGCGAACCCGTGGACCGACTCGGCAAGATCGTAATACGCCTATTGCGCGGTGCGACCCAGCTCCGCCATCTCCACGGTCGTCCGGCTGACGCTCGCCATCGGCATCGGCATAACCACTGTCATCTCCAGCGTCGTGTAACGCGTTCTCCCGCGGCCGCTGGCGTACCCGGGATCGGACCACCTTGCGTGCGTCAGGCCAAAAAACCCGCGCTAGGTCATCTAGAAGGACCTCCACGTCCTATCCGAATGTCCTGGACTAACGACTGCAGAGTAACGCTTTCCATGACCTCGCACATTCCTCTTGACAGCTAGAGAAGGCGGGTGAATCTTCTCCAGACAGCTGGAGGAGAACTGCATGCCCGCGCGTACCGCAACCGACGCACTCCGGGGGTCCCTCGACCTCCTCGTGCTCAAGACGCTCTCCTTGAGCCCGATGCACGGATGGGGCATCAGCCAGCGCCTCCAGCAGATCTCCAACGGCACACTCGACGTCAATCAGGGCTCCCTCTATCCGGCCCTCCAGCGACTCGAGACGGACGGCCTCATCACGAGTGAGTGGGGCACCACCGACAACAACCGGCAGGCCCGCTACTACCGCCTCACCGCGGCCGGTCGCCGAGCACTCGGCCACGAGATCGAGTCCTGGCGACGCTTCGCCGCCGGCCTCGAAGCCGTGCTGCGCACATCATGAACGGCCACGCGCTGCTGGCCCGGCTGCGGCTGCTGGTCCGCCGCGACG
>JBGTBX010000367.1:0-14734 GCA_041749115.1 Gemmatimonadaceae bacterium | reverse complement strand
GTACGTCGAGATCCTGAAGTCGACCGCGCTGATAGGCGGTTCCTCCGCCGTACATGTCCTGTTGGGCATCGTTCGCACCAAGGTGATGGCACTGTTGCTGGGCCCCGCAGGCGTCGGCCTGATGGGGCTCTATACATCCGTTGCCGACGTCGCGTTCGCCCTCGCAGGAATGGGGATTCAGAGCAGCGGGGTCCGGCAGATCGCCGAGGCTGTGGGGAGCGGGGACAAGGAGCGTATCCGACGGACGGCCGCCGTTCTGAGCCGTGTGTCGATCTACCTCGGCCTGATCGGTGCCGCCCTTCTCGTTGTGTTCGCCGGGCCCATCTCGACCCTGACATTCGAGGATCGGAGCCATGTCGGCGGCATCGTCCTACTGGCCGCAGCGGTGTTCTTCAGGCTGGTGGCGGCCGGTCAGGGTGCGCTGCTTCAGGGGCTGCGGCGAATCTCGGATATGGCGCGGGTGAACGTGCTCGGAGCGGTGCTCGGCACGGCAATCAGCATCCCATTTGTGTTTTTTCTTCGCGAGGACGGCGTCGTTCTGTCGCTCGTCGCTTTCGCCGCCATCTATCTGGTGACGTCGTGGTGGTATGTCCGAAAGGCTGCCATCAAGACCCCGCCGATCTCGTTTGGTGAGGTCCGGCGCGAAGCCCGTGACTTGCTGACGCTCGGCGGGGCATTCATGGCGAGCGCGTTTCTGACCATGGGTGCCGCCTACGCGATCCGAATCATTGTTCTCCGGTCGGCCGGATTCGACGCCGCAGGGCTGTATCAGGCCGCGTGGGCCGTCGGGGGCATGTACGTCGGCTTCATCCTGCAGGCGATGGGAGCTGATTTCTATCCACGACTGACCGGCGTCGCTCACGACCATCGATCATGTAACCGGCTGGTCAACGAGCAGGCCCAAATCAGCCTCCTGGTTGCGGGGCCAGGCGTCCTGGCAACCCTCACGGCGGCCCCCATTGTCGTGGCCATCTTCTACTCTGCGGCATTTGCGCCAGCCGCTGATCTTCTGCGCTGGATCTGCCTTGGGATGATGCTTCGGATCGTGGCATACCCGATGGGCTACATCGTGCTCGCAAAAAACGCCCAGAAAACATTCTTCTGGACTGAGGTGATTGCCACCGTCGTGCATGTGGGACTCGCCTGGTTCTTGGTGGCACGGCTCGGCGTGAATGGCGCGGGCATTGCGTTCTTCGGGCTGTATGCCTGGCACTCGCTGTTCATCTACGTCGTCGTTCGACGGATGACCGGTTTCCGCTGGTCGGCGGAGAACGTTCGTCTCCTGGGGGCATTCGTTCCCCTGACGGCCGGCGTTTTTGTCGCGTTCTATTTCCTACCGGGTTGGCTGGCGACCACGATCGGGACAGCCGCCACGGCTGTGTCCGGGGTCTACTCGATTCGAGCGCTGGTGGCGCTGGTTCCTGAGGGATCGATCCCCAGGCCGATCCGGCTGGGACTTGGCTTTCTGGGGTTCTCCCGGCCAACAACCTGACCCGCCTCTGGAACCTAACTGCGAGGCGGCGCACAAATGCCTCCGCCACACGGTCCTGGCCGCATTCGAGCGTCGCCAACAGCCAGAAGACGGGGTCATCACGGAACAAAGTCTGCCTTTTAAGGGACTTTCCCCGAGACGCTAGGGCGCCTTGTGTTCGCCATAGCCTCTAAACTCAGCCAAATCAATAGTTTATGAGCACCTATCTCCAGGCTCGAAACGGGGTAGCCGTCTTGCTCTGTCAGAGGTAGCCATCCCAGCAGTCGGATGCGTCGGCGCGGCCCAGAGGTCTGGGTCCCCGCCCCAATGTGACTGAGAGGGCGAAGCTGTAGCCATCAGCGGCCCGCGAAATGCGACTTAAACACAGATTCTCCGCATGATCGGCGTCGCCGCAGAGGGAAGTAGTTCGTGGGTGGTTGAAGAGTTCTTCGAACTCTTCAAGATCCCTTGGGAACGGGCGGTCACAACCCGGAAGTACGCCGCTGTGCTCAGCGCGGGCCGGCCGATCGACCATTTCGACGCCGACTCGTTCATTCTGTTCGGCTCCTCACCGTGCGGTGAGGACCGACTGGCGGGAGTAGGGATCGCAGAGGTAGGCGGTCCCAGTGTCGTCAGTTGGCGCGACACGGAATTCCCGGTCTACGGCAAACTGGCGCTTCTTCAGGGAAGCGGGGGGGGCCTTCGACATCGCAATGGGGCCGTCGACTGTCAGTACCAGGCCGGAGGCCGATCCATTCACAGGGTTGGATACGATCTGTTTTCCGAAGTCGAGCAGCTCCTGAGCGAGGGCCAACCGGAGGCGTGGGCCTCAGTGCCGACCCTGGATTGGCACATCGCCCTCGTGAGAGCGCTGCTACGGGCCGCGGGAGCCGAATTCATCGAGATTCCCCCAAAGCCTGTTGGCGCCGCCTTCATCTGCTGCCTTACCCATGACATCGACTTTTGCGGAATCAAGCGCCACCGTTTCGATCGTACCCTGGCGGGCTTCGTCGTCCGAGCATCCGTGTTCACGATCTCCGATCTCGTCCGAGGACGGCGGACCCTTGGTGAAGCCATTCAGAACCTCGCGGCGCTGCTGTCGTTGCCATTGGTGTTCCTCAACCTGCTCCCGGACTTGTGGAATCCCTTCAGAGACTATGCGCGGGCGGACGGAGACCGAGGATCTACCTTCTTCCTGGTTCCCTTCAAGCACACGCCCGGCGTGGGTCCCGATGGTGTTCAGCATCCAAGCCGCGGGGTTGGGTACCAGATCAGTGAGATCAGCGACCTCCTGCTCACGGCGTCGGCCGGCGGAGCAGAACTCGCCGTGCACGGCATCGACGCATGGCGAGACGAGGAAGCAGGCCGCGCCGAGCTCGCCGCGCTGCGATCAGTCACCGCTCAGGCGGACGCTGGCGTCCGGATGCACTGGCTATACTTCGACCCCGGTTCAGCGGCGCGCCTCGACGACGCCGGGTTCGCCTACGATTCGACCTTCGGATACAACGGCACGGTCGGTTATCGAGCCGGAACATCCCAGGTGTTTCGGCCTTCAGGAGTGGAACGGCTGCTCGAGCTGCCGCTCCTGATCATGGATTCTGCGCTGCTCTTTCCAGGCAGGATGGGCCTCTCGGCAGCCGACGCCGTCCGCCGCTGCGAACGTATCGTTGAACACGCGCGAAAGTGGGGCGGCACGCTCGTCGTCAACTGGCACGACCGAAGTCTCGCTCCTGAGCGCCTGTGGCGGCGTAGCTACCAGCAACTGGTGGCGGAGATCGAAAAGGGCGGCGACACGTGGTTCGCCACCGCGCGCGACGCTGTGGGATGGTTCCGTTGGCGTCGCTCAATACGGATCACGGAGGAGCAACCAGGTACGTTCACTGTCTCGGGGCCGTGCGCGTCCGATGGGTTGCCGGCCGCAAGGGTCGCCGTTCATCGGTCTGGCAGCGACGGACCTGAATTGAAGTTCACCGGCGAAACGCCCGTGACGGTGCAGTTGTGAAAGACCGGGAGCCGATCCGTGTATGCATGGTTGCGTACACCGATTTTCCGTCCGACGCGCGGGTCCGGAGAGAAGCGGAGACGCTCGCTCGTCATGGGTTTCAAGTACGCTGCCTCGCGCTCAACGCCCAGGGTCATGCGGCGCCAAGAACCTTCATCCTCAACGACGTAGAAATCAGGGAACTGCCGGTCGTGAAGTACCGCGGGAAGAGCACACTGGCGTACCTGCTCTCGTACCTGCGGTTTCTCGCCTCGGCGACGGCCGCGTGCGCCCGCCTCTTGTTCAAGGGGGAACTCGACGTCGTTCACGTGCACAACCTGCCGGACTTCCTTGTGGTGTCAGCCCTGCTGCCCCGCGTGGCGGGTTGCAAGGTGGTCCTCGACGTCCACGATTCGGTGCCGGAAACGTTTGCGACCAAGTTCGCCAAGCGGCCGCTGGTCTGGTCGTTGTTGTGCATGGAAGAGCGGCTCAGCGCCCTGCTGGCGCATCGCGTCATCTGCGTGAACCATCCACAGCGCGACACCCTTGTGGCCCGTGGCATCCGCCACTCCAAAACGTTCATCTCGATGAACGTGCCCGATCCGCGCATCTTCAACCATGCTGCCGGTTCAGGCTCCAGCCCGCGACCGGTTCAGAACGGACACCTGAATCTCGTCTATCACGGCACGATGGCCGAACGTCTCGGGGTCGACCTGGTGATTCGTGCCGTGGCGAGACTTGAGGGGCGGATTTCGGGCATCCGGCTGCACCTGTGGGGGCACGGTGACGACCTGGCCTCGTTTCAACGGCTCGCCAGGGAATTGTCCGTGCACGACCGCGTGCTGTTCGAACCAAGAGGCTTTCCGCTGCAGGACCTTCCGAGCCATCTCCGGGGCATGGACCTGGGGGTGATAGGCAACCGCCGCACCGTGGCCGGGGAACTGATGCTTCCAGTCAAGTTGCTGGAGTACGTGGCGCTGGGGATACCGGTTGTTGTCCCGCGTCTGAAGGCGATCGAGCATTACTTCACCGACGACATGGCTGCCTACTACGTTCCGGAAGACATCGACTCTCTTGCGGATTGTATCTATCGCCTGTCTACCGATTTACCTGGCCGTGTTCGTCAGGCACAGCTCGCCGCCCAGTTCCTGGACGAGCACGGTTGGAGCAGGCAGGGTAACGATTTCGTGAACTTCTATCGCAATCTTGTCGGTGACCCGATCGGAAACCCGATCCCTGGAGACATCAGAGCATGAGTAAGTTGAAGTTTGCCCTTATCGGGTGTGGAAGTATCGCGCGCAAGCACGCGCACGTGCTGCATGAGTATCTTGACGAGGCTGAGATTGGGGCGTTTGTCGATACCAATCTCTCCAGGGCGATGGAGTTCTCCAAGAAGTACGGCGCGCCGGCTTTCTCGAGCGCGGCGGAGATGATGAAGGCGGTGGGCGGCGACATCGACGTGTTGAGCGTGCTCACGCCGAGCGGCGCGCATGCCGCCAACGTGCTCGACCTCGTCGAGTACGGCCTACCTCTCGTGATCGAGAAACCCCTGGCCCTTCGGCTGGAGGATGCCGATCGCATGATCGAGGCCTGCGATGCGCACGGCATCAAGATCTTCGTGGTCCATCAGAATCGCTACAACCCGGCCATCATGAAAGCTCGCGAGGCGCTGGAGCAGGGCCGGTTCGGCAAGCTGGCTCTCGGCACGGTGCGGCTGCGCTGGAAGCGCGATCAGGAGTACTACAACTCAGAAGCGTGGCGCGGAACGTGGGCGCACGACGGTGGCGTCTTCATGAACCAGGCGGTTCATCACATCGACATGCTGACCTGGTTCATGGGGGGCGTCGAATCCGTGCGGAGCCTGGCGGCAACACGGCTGGTGAAGATCGAGGCTGAAGACACCGGCGTGGCCGTGATGCGATTCAACTCCGGGGCGCTCGGTTTGCTGGAGGCGACGACGGCAGCGCGGCCCAGTGACCTCGAAGGCTCGATCAGCATTCTGGGCGAGAAGGGCAGCGTCGTCATCGGCGGCTTCTTTATGAACGAGCTGGTCACCTGGAGCTTCCAAGATCGCCAGCCCATCGACGATGTCGTCTTCGAACAGTACGGCAAGAACCCGCCGCAGTTTGGAGCGAATCTTGGTGAGTATTTGCGTGGGGTGGTCAAGTCAATCGAGACGAAGGGCGCGGCGCTGGTGGATGGCCTGGAGGGTCGCCGCTCGTTGGAACTGATTACGGCGCTCTATGAGTCGATTGAGACCAACACCGACGTCCAGCTTCGATTCCGGCCAAGAAAGTGCCGCCTGGGAGTGGCCTCATGAGTACATCTGTCATCCACGCGAACGTGACGTTCGGGTTGGCGCCAGTCATCGAAGAGTTCTGCATCATCGGAGCTGCCCCGAGGGGCGCTGCGCCAGGAGAGCGTCCGACTCGCATCGGGGACAACGCCGTCATCCGCTCCCACTCGGTGATCTATGCCGACAACACCATCGGCCACAACTTTCAGACCGGTAACAAGGTGAACATCAGAGAGTCGAATCGAATCGGCGACAACGTCAGCATCGGGACGCTGTCAGTGATCGAGCACCACGTGGAGATCGCCGACAACGTGCGGATACACACGCAGGTCTTCATTCCTGAGTACTCGCGATTGGAAGAGGGGTGCTGGATTGGGCCCAATGTCGTCTTCACCAACGCGAAGTATCCGCTCGCGCCTGGGGTCAAGGATCAGCTGGCCGGGCCGATCATCCGTCGAGGCGCGAAGATCGGTGCGAACGTCACGTTGTTGCCCGGGGTCGTGGTGGGAGAAGACGCACTGGTCGGCGCAGGATCTGTCGTGACTCACGACGTTGCCCCAGGGGCGGTCGTGGTCGGCAATCCGGCGCGCGTTGTGCGGCACATCTCGGAGCTACCGTACGCAAGGTTGATGGATAGAGCGATCGACGCGGGAACAGCAGTTATTTAAATTAGAGAGATGCGGCGGTCCGACGTCAGCCCGCAAAGGTGATGGGGATCAAGCCGGAGGACAAGTGACCATGGAGACAGTAGCAATTCTCGGACAGATTCCATTTGTGGATCTCAAAGCGCAGTATCAGAGCATCAAGCGGGAGATCGACAGCGCGATCGCGTCGGTCCTCGAGGAGACGGCGTTCATCGGCGGGCCGCACGTCAAGGCCTTTGAAGGGGCCTTCGCCCGCTACTGTGGCGTGGACCATTGTGTCGGCGTGGCCAACGGAACGGACGCAATCTTCATCGCGCTTCGGGCGCTGGACATAGGTCCCGGTGATGAGGTCATCACGGTGGCGAACAGCTTCGTCGCGACCTCGGAGGCGATCCGGATGGCGGGCGCGCAGGTCGTGTTCGTGGATATCAATCCCACGACATACAACATCGACGTGACGAAGATCGAGGAGAAGATCACTCCAAAGACCAAGGCCATTATCCCGGTGCACCTGTACGGGCAGCCAGCCGACCTCGATCCGATCATGGCGATCGCTCGGAGACACGGCCTGCGGGTGATCGGTGATGCGGCGCAGGCGCACGGAGCTGTCTACAAGGGACGTCCCATCGCCACGGTAGCGGACATTACGTGCTACAGCTTCTACCCGGGCAAAAACCTCGGAGCGTACGGCGACGCGGGCGCGCTGGTGATGAACAACGGTGAGTGGGCGGCATCCGCCAGGATGATGGCGAACCACGGCCGGAGCGACAAGTACAACCACGCGTTCGAGGGGGTCAACAGCCGGCTCGATGGACTGCAGGCCGCGATTCTTGGGGTCAAGCTGCGGCATCTCGAGAGTTGGACGGAGGGACGGCGGCGCAACGCGCGGCTCTACAGCGCTGCGCTTGCCAGTTCGGGCGTTGTCACCCCGACTGAACTCGAAGACGTACGGGCCGTCTATCACCTGTATGTGGTACGGGTCCCGGCGGGGCGGCGCGAGGCGCTGCAGGCCCACCTGAAGGAGGCCGGCATCGACACGGGCGTGCACTACCCGATCGCCTTGCCGCACCTGACGGCGTACCGGCACCTCGCCCACAAGGCTGGGGACTTCCCCGAAGCGCTGCGGGCGTCCGGCGAAATTCTGTCGCTGCCGATGTTCGCGGAGCTGACCGAGGCGCAGATCGCTTACGTGGCGGCTCGAATCGGGGAGTTTGCGCTGTAAGCAACGTTACAGGCCCTGCTCGCTCAAAACCCGGGACGGTTGATTCGCAGGAAACCGCCTGACTTAAGTCATCGGAACTGTCAAGATCACTCTGTTCCTGACACTCTTGTCATCCCGGTTGCTCGGGAAATCGCCAAGGACAATGGCTAACCCATTGGTCCTGAGTCATTTGTGTGGGTCCGTCAAAATCGGCAAGGTTGTTGCTGACCTTGACGGTCCCAGTGGGCAACATATCGGAGCCCAAACAGGGGAGGTTTCATGCCCATGTTTGAGTGCGCCATTTCAAGGTCAGGCAACCATGGCAGTTTTTCGCGAGAAGCGTCGTCCATTTCGATTTGCCTCTAGCGAGGCGGTATGGCCGCGTCCCGCGCGTGTGGCGTGGGGTCGGTCGGGAGCGGGTCCGCTCGTTGCGAGCCTCGTGGTCCTTCTGCTTTCCCTGTCCTCACAGGCTTCCGCTCAGGGAGTGACGAGGACGGCCGCGAGTTGCTTGCAGAGTGACGTGGTCGCTGCGATCGCGGCGGCGAGTCATGGCAACGTCGTGCAGGTGCCTGCGGGAACGTGCAGTTGGTCGGGCCTTGCCATCAGTAAGGCCGTGCATGTGCGCGGCGCGGGCGTCGGCCAGACGAGGATTACCCTCACCGGGAACAATACCGTCACGAAGCAGTCTGCCGGAATCACGCGCATTAGCGGCTTCAGTTTCACGAAGAATGGTGGCGGCAACAGCAGTAAGGGCTGGACCGTGGGTGGCTCGTGGCAAGGCGCTGAGCCTGTTATTTTTACGGACAACGACTACAGTCTGAGCGGCTCCGGCCTTTTTCGCATCAATGTTGCGGGCGGAGTGATCATTGCCAATAGCAACTTCGTGGGTGGCAACGATGACAGTTTTATCCAGCCCAAGGATGAGGGGGATAGTGGGAACTCGTGGGGCATCGCAGGCACCATCGGCGCCGCTGATACCAACGGAAAACGCAACCTGTACATCGAGAACAACACCTTCCTCGGTGGTACCAATCAGGGCATCGATTGTGACGATGCCGCCCGGTGCGTCATTCGGTACAATACGTTCGACCGGTCGTCGATCAATAGCCACGGTTGGGACACGTCCGGGTCGGGCGTGCGCCACTGGGAGATTTACAACAACACCTTCCAGCATCCGCTGGGGAACTGCTCGACCGCCATCTGCAATCAGAATTGGCTCATCCTGATGCGGGGTGGCACGGGCGTCATCACCGACAACCAGTTCGTCGATATCGCTGGGAGCAACTGGGGCAACAAGACCGAATTGCATTTCTGGATCCGCGGCGCAGAGGATGCGCGGCCGCAGGGCTCCTGCTCGAATGTCCGATATCCCGTCCCGAGACAAGTCGGGCAGAATCACAATGGGACGGCCTACTTCACCGATCCGATCCGCATCTGGAACAACAGCGGCGCCCAGGTCGTTGACGCGGGGTGGAACTTCGGGAATCCCTGTGGTTTGAATTTCGGTGACTATTGGCAGCTGAACCGGGACTACGCCCTGAGCGCCCGGCCAGGGTACGTCAAATACGCGTATCCTCATCCTCTGCTATCGGGTGGCGCGGGGACAACCGCGCCGGCGCCGCCGACCAACGTGCGGATCATCAGGTAGCGCGGTAGCGTCGCCCCGCGCGGTCTCACGAACAACGGTGCCCGCGATTCGTGCGGGCCCGTTGCAATGGGAACGAAACCGCCGCCATCCATCGTCTCGGCTCCTTTCTTCGCGTGTCTCCAAATCTCGCCCTAATTCTGACCGTGTCGTTCAGCGCCGTGATGTTGTGGCATCACGCGCGACGGCACCGGTCCGAAAGCCCGGCAGTGTGGCTGCCGGTCCTCTGGGTCTTTTTCGTCGCATCGAAGTTCCCGTCGCAATGGCTTCAACTCCTCGGCCTCTCTATCGGTGGACCTAGCGCCCCGGAGGACGGGAGTCCCCTTGACGCGGTGTTCTTCCTCTTCCTGATTCTTGCCGGCGTGGTTGTGTTGGCGCGTCGGCCGGTCCCATGGAGTACCCTGGTCGCCAACAACATCTGGCTCACGATCTTCTTCGGGTACTGTCTGCTCGCGGTGGTGTGGTCGGATGTTCCCGCTGTTGCATTCAAGCGCTGGATCAAGATCCTCGGACACCCCGTCATGGCGCTCATCATCCTGACGGATGCTGACCCTCGACAGGCATTGCGTGGGGTGCTGAAGCGCGCCGCCTACGTCATGGTTCCACTCTCCATCCTCTTCATCAAATACTTTCCGGAATTCGGCAGGTACTTCGATCCGTGGACGGGCGAGGGAGGGAATGGCGGGATCCACCACAACAAGAATGAGCTTGGCTATACCACTATGGCCTTTGCGATGTTCTTCGCCTGGCACCTGCTCTCTTCCCGACAGATCGCCAGCACGAGTCAGCGGCGTCAGGAACTTGCACTGAGCCTGGTGATGATGGCGATGATCTGGTGGCTATTCTCGACGGCAGACAGCGCCACGTCCTTGATTTGCACGATCGCGGCTGTGGCGACGATGCTGGTTTTGAGCACGCCCCTGGTGACCCGGAAGTTCCTCGGGGTTCAGGTTATCGCACTCGTGCTCGGCGTCGCGGCGATCGAGGCATCGTTTGGTATCTACGCCCCAACGGTGGAGTTTCTGGGTCGGAATCCCACGCTGACCGATCGCACCGAGGTCTGGGCCGACTTATTCAAGATAGAGATCAACCCGCTGCTCGGGGCTGGGTTCGAGAGCTTCTGGGTCGGCCATCGTCGCGAACTCCTCTGGGAGAAATGGTGGTGGAAGCCGACCCAGGCACATAACGGCTACATCGAAACATACATCAACCTCGGATGGGTTGGCGTGGCGTTGCTGGTCACACTAATACTCTCGGCCTTTCGGAAGGGAAGAGTCGAGCTCCTGCGGGACCCTGACTACGGGCGCTTCCGTCTTGCCGTCCTCCTCGCCGTTGTCATCTACAACTACACCGAAGCTGCGTTCAAGGGCGTGCACCTGGTCTGGACAATGTTTCATCTCATCGCGATCGACGCGCTGCCGTCCGTCGCCGCATCGCAACCAGCCGTTCGCTCTCCGAAGGCTGTGGGGCAAACGGGCACGCCTGCAAAAGTGCCCGAGGCGCGAACGGCTCGGCTGGCAGCCGGCAGGTTCGAAGCGAGTTGGCGATCAAGTTCGCGGTCACGATTATGAAATACGTACTCATTACAGCGGCGCGGAACGAGGCAGCAGTTATCAGCCACACGCTGGACGCTGTCGTGGCCCAGTCGAATCTGCCGGCACGATGGGTCATCGTCGATGATGGCTCGACTGACGACACCCCATCCATCGTCGAAACCTACGCGAGGAAGTATTCCTTTATCGAACTCGTGCGGCGACCGCCCCGTGACGCCCGCAGCTTTGCGGGAAAAGCTCACGCCGTGAATGCCGGCTTGACGCAGGTAGCGGACATCGAGTTCGACGTGATGGGAAATCTCGACGCCGATGTGTCGTTCGACTCTGGCTACATGGCGTTCGTGATCTCGAAGTTTGTCGAAGACCCCGACCTCGGCGTGGCGGGTACACCGTTTACGCAAGTCGGCGGCTACGATTCGACACGCGACAGCTTCGAAGGGGAGAACTATGTCGCGGGGCCGTGCCAGCTCTTTCGCTACCGCTGCTTCAAGGACATTGGGGGCTATGTGCCGAATCCTGCAGGGGGCGTGGACTGGATAGCCGTCATGACTGCCCGGATGAAAGGCTGGACGGTGCGCTCGTTTCCGGAAAGGCGTTTCCATCACCATCGATCGATGGGCACGGCTGAGCGCGGACCGGTCTCGGCGCTGTTCTCCTACGGGGAGAAGGATTATTACCTTGGGGGGGCTCCGCTGTGGCAGGCGTTTCGGGTGACGTACCGACTGGCGAAGCGCCCTTATGTCGTGGGGGGGCTCGCCCTGGGCGCCGGCTATGTATGGGCGGCACTGCGGAGAGTGCCGCGTGCGGTATCCCCGGAATTGATGGAGTTTCACCGCCGTGAGCAAATGCGAAAACTCAAGGCCATACTTGGACGCCTACTCAGACTGAAGAAGGTCGACAGCTTCTCGCCCGGCACTGAAGGGGCCCTCTCCAAATGAGCGAGGCCGTCACGACGCAGCCCTCCGTTGCGGCAGCCCTGCTGAACTTCGTTCGTTGGCTCGACGGATTCGGCGAGACATCGCTCGACCACCAGACGTTCTTCGCCGGATCGTGGGGGAGTGCCACGAAGCGGCTTTACTACGAGCGGCCACGCCTCGGCACTCTGGCTGTCGCTCCGCTCATCCTCTGTGAGGCTTTCCTTCCGTCAGCCCGGAGATTCTTTCATCGTCGCGACCGATTTCCTATCGCTGACGCCCATTTCGCGATGGGGTTTGCAATGTTGCACGAGGTCTCTGGTGACGCCACGCATCTCGATCGAGCCAAGCACTATCTGGACGCTCTGGCCGCGACGCGTTGTCCGGCCTACGTCGAGCACTGCTGGGGTTACCCATTCGATTGGGTGACGCGCAACGGCACCATTGCCGCTGGCACGCCGCTCATTACCACGACGCCCTACGTCTACGAAGCATTCGCTCACGTGAACGCGCTCGCGCCGCGCGACAATTATGCTCGGATCCTCGAGTCGATCGTGAGGCACGCGTGCACCGATATCAAGGATTTCGAGGTATCGCCGACCGCCTCCACGTGCTCCTACACGCCTCACGACCGGGGCGGCGTCATCAACGCTGCCGCGTACCGGGCGTTTATGCTCACCAGCGCCTCTCGACTCTTGGGACGACCGGACTGCTGGTCGATTGCGGAGCGGAACCTCGAGTTCGTGCTGGAAAACCAGAATCCGGACGGCTCGTGGTTCTATGCGGCGGACGGTGTCCGGGACTTCGTCGACCACTTCCACACGTGTTTCGTGATGAAGGCCCTGGCGAAGATTCACACGCTCACAGGGCATGAGCGGACGAGCAGGGCTCTCGCTCGCGGCCTACAGTACTATCTGGACAACCTCTTCGACATCGACGGGATGCCGAAGCCGTTTGCGAAGGCGCCGCGGCTGACCGTCTACAGGCGCGAGCTGTACGACTGCGCCGAGGCCATCAACCTCTGTCTGCTACTCCGCGATCGCTTCCCGCAATGTGCGGGGACGCTCGAAACGGTTGTCGCGGGCGTCCAGCGTGACTGGATCAAGCCCGACGGCTCGTTCAGGTCCCGCCAGCTGTACGTCGGCTGGGACAACGTACCAATGCACCGATGGGCCCAGTCACAGATGTTCCGCAGCCTGGCCTTCTACTGGCGCGAGCGCCTGGCCCGAGACGCCAGTGGCACCCCGCGCGCGGACACCATGAAAGCAGCGGTCTGACAAACAGCTATGTGCGGCATCGCAGGACAGTTCAACTACGCGCGGCGTGAGCCGGTGGATCGGGATAGGGTCCGCCGGATGGCGGACGCCATCGTCCATCGCGGCCCGGACGACGAGGGATACTTCGTTGATGGGCCGGTGGGCCTCGGCTTTCGGCGGCTTTCGATCATCGACCTGGCCGGCGGCCACCAGCCGATGAGCGACCCGGAGGAGACTGTCAGGCTGGTCTTCAACGGGGAGATCTACAACTTCAAGGAGCTGCGCACCGAACTCGAACAGTTGGGGCACCGCTTCCAGACCCGCTCCGACACGGAGGTGATCGTCCACGGCTACAAGCAGTGGGGCACTGGCGTGCTCGAACGGCTGAACGGAATGTTCGGCCTGGCGATCTGGGACGTCCGGCGCCGGCGACTCGTCATCGCGCGCGATGCGATGGGCATCAAGCTGGTTTATTACCGGAACGCCGGGGGCCAGCTCACATTCGGGTCTGAAGTGCGTGCCGTCCTGGCTGCGGGGGACAGCCGGCCGGAGGTCGATGCGCTCGCCCTCAACCTCTTCCTGAAGTACCGCTACACGCCGTCACCGATGACCGTGTTCCGTGGCGTCCGCAAGCTTGCGCCCGGGACGATGCTGATCGTCGAGGACGGCGAGTGCCGCGAGGAAGGGTGGTACGACTACACGCCGAAGCCGTTCGAGACGCAACCAGACGACGAGGAGGCGGCTGGTGAGTTGCTGCGCCTGTATCGGGGGGCGGTGAAGCGGCACCTACTGAGCGACGTCCCGGTCGGCATTCTCCTCAGCGGGGGACTGGATTCCGGCCTGTTGCTCGCCCTCATGAACGAGCACGGCACGTCGTGGCCGGCCTACACCGTGGGTTACGGGGAGACGTTCGAAGACGACGAGCTCAAGGACGCGGCCGAGACCGCGTCGCTCCTCGGTGCGCGTCACATTCCCGTGCTGATCGATCGGCGGGAGTTCGAGCGGTCGCTGCCCAGCATCGTGCGCTCCCTCGAGGAGCCAATCGCTTCGTCGTCGATCGTCCCGATGTACTTCGTGTGCGCGCAGGCAAGGCGAGACGTCAAGGTGGCGCTGATAGGCCAGGGGCCCGACGAGCTGTTCTGTGGGTACAAGCGGCACATCGGCGTGCGCTACGGGGAATCATGGCGCGGGTTGCCGAAACCGGTGCGGCGCCTCATCGGCGCAGCGGTGAACCAGCTGCCCCGCAACGAGACGATGAAGCGGGGCGTCTACGCGCTCGGGACTGAGGACCGGCTGCGGCGCTACCAGCATGTGTTTTCGCTCGCCCCGGGTGGGCTCATCGACGGACTGTTCAGGCCAGGGCTGCTGACAGGGGAGCAGGAAGCGCCTCCAGAGTTCTGGCAGTCCCTGCTGCCGCAGATGGCGCATCTCGATGACCTCGGCGGCTTCCAGCATTTGGAAGTGCGGTCATCCCTGCCCGACGAGCTCTTGATGTTCGGCGACAAGCTATCGATGGCGCACAGCCTCGAGGTGCGGGTGCCGTACTTGGACAAGACGGTGGTGGAGTTTGCGCAGCGGCTGGGGACCGGGCTCAAGATCCGCGGCCGGGCAGGTAAGTGGCTGCATCGGCAGGTGTGCCGGCAGTACTTGCCGCCGCCGCTGCTCCAGAGAAAGAAGCGCGGTTTTGCGGTGAACGTGGTGGACCAGTGGTTCGACGCGTCGATGGCGGGCGCGCTCCCTGGGATGTTGCTTGACCCGGCGTCGCTGATGTTC
>JBGTBX010000366.1:0-3527 GCA_041749115.1 Gemmatimonadaceae bacterium | reverse complement strand
CTCGCGGAGCGCCAGCGCATCGCTCGTGCTGACGCTCATCAGCATGATATCGACGAGCCGCTCGGCGACGATCTCCCGAATCTGCGCGTGAAACTCCTGCACACTGCGGAAGCCGGCATTCTCGCCGTTGGCCGTCCTGCGAACGCCGAGCGCCGAGACTCCGAACGCCATGTCGGGGTCCTTGGCGTCGGCCAGAATAAAGTCGCGACAGGAGGAGTCCGCCGCTATTCGGGATAGCTTCTGATCCAGTGACTTGGGGGTCGGCATGGTGAGCACGTGAGTACGTGAGATGTAGGGTGGGTCGAGCTCCACGAGACCCCATACGCATGAACTTAAGCGGTGTAGTCCAGAAGCTGTGGGTTTAGTAGCAGTTGGGTGGTGCCGGGATGTTTGCGACGGCGATCCATGTGACAGAGTTTTTCGATGGCCCTCAGGAGGTGGTCGAGCGTCTGGCAGAGCCGGTCGAAGTCGTTCAGGGTCTGGGTCAGCGGAAGGATCCACTCTTGCAGGCGAGCGGCCGCTTTTCGGAAGCTATAGCGAAGGCGGTTGCCGATGCTGCACAACAACAGCCAATGCTGAAGGATGACCGCGATCATTTTGCTGAACAATTCCGCGAGTTGCCTCAGGGGAGAGACCTCCTTGCGGACGGCCAACCGATTGTGAGATTTCCACAGTTTGAACAGGAGTTCGATTTGCCAGCGGGCTCGGTACAGGACCACCAACTCTTTCCAAGTCAGCAGTTGTTCATCGCAATTGGTGATGTAGATCGTCCAGCCACACCACGCCAAATGCTGGGCACTGGGAGTGCGGCCCTTCTTGGCAGCTTTTTCGTAGGCTTTCTGGCGACGCCGCGCCGCGACCTCGGGTGGCACCCGGAGGGCAATCAAACGGCAACGAAGTTGTTCCTCGCGTCCCACCAGCAGCCATTCATCCACGGGACCCGGACCTTGGTGTTGGTCCACATGGGCCAACAAGTCCAGCAACTCACCTTGAAGCTGGAAGACCAGCGTGCCGGGCTGCAGTCGCGAGATCCAATACGCCCCGGCTGTGCTCCAGGCTCCGAACCGCCGGAGACAAAAGTACCCGAGATCATAGATCGAGAGCGAGCCGCGTGGGGGCAATCCTTCTGGATCGGCCGTCGGCAGATCGCTCTCTCGGCCTGTTTGCAGCCAAGCCCCGAGCATGCCACACAACAGATTCCAGGTCACTTGAATCTTCAGCGCACTGCGACCCGAACCAGACCTGCCACCACAGCCCGGGAATTCGTCGGCGCATTCCTCCGGCAGTGGAATGACCGTGCTGTCGCCGATTCGCACGCCGGAGAACCGTTGGAGCAGCGGGATTGCCACAGGCTCGCTGGAGATGGCGATCTGGACCATCGACTGCCAAACTTGCCGCAAGGTATCGACCAGGGGTCGCGTGATCCGCTTCTCAATCGCTTGGGGTGTCACCTCCAGTCCGATCAGGGATGCCGTCGTCGCCAGGTCCGCCGTCGATGCATTGGGTTTTCGCAGAAATCCCCACACCAGGACCTGCACCAACGTAGCGCCGGAAAACTTGCGTCGCCGCCGGATCAAGCCGCATCGGTCCGCCGCCTCGTCCGCAATTGCCCCAAACACGCGTTGCATTCCCGCCGCCACCTGAGTTACGATTCTCATCGGGAAGCTCCTTCTTCCAGTACGTTCTTCGGAATTAACCAGTACTGAGAGAACGACTTCCCTTTTTTATTGGAAGACCAGTTTCCTTAAGTTCATGCGTATGGGGTCGAGGAACGAGACCCACCCTACCACTAAACGGACTAAAGTCCGTGCTACGTAGAGTACCTGACGAAGAAGTACAGTTCCACCGCTCTTACGACCTACTCACCTACTTACCTACTCACCCGCCAGCGCCGGGGCCGCCGAGCTTGTCAGTGTCGGATCGTTGAGCAGCTCGCGCAACGCAACGGCTTCGATCGGCTTCACCAAATGGCGGTCGAAACCCGCTTCCGCCGTGCGGCGGCGGTCCTCCTCCTGACCCCAGCCGGTCGTGGCTACCAGGAACAGCTCGCGTCCCCACGGTTCCTGTCGCATGCGCCGCGCGGCCTCGTAGCCGTTCATGTTAGGCATCCCCAGATCCATCAAGACAACATCCGGGTGAAACTGCTGCGTTGCCTCAAGTGCTTGCAGACCGTCGCGGGCTTTGCAGACGTCGTTGCCCATCAGCGTTACCATGCGGCTCAAGCTGTCGAGCGCGTCGGGATTATCGTCGACCACCAGAATCTTCCGCCTGGCCGCGATTGGGCTCGGTGGACCATCCGTGCTTGGACTCGCCTCGTCGGCAGACGGATAAGGCAGCGCGGGCAGGCGGACGCGAAAACTAGTTCCCAGGTTGCGTCCGCGACTCTGGACCTCCACTTTCCCGCCATGCATTTCGACGAGCCGCTTGACCAAGGTCAGCCCGATCCCCAACCCGGTGTGCCCGCTTTCGCTGGAGGAGTTGATTTGCGTGAACATCTCAAACACCGAGTCTAGCTTGTCCGCGGGGATACCGATGCCCGTATCGGAAACGGTGACGAGGAGATCGCTGCCATTGAATTCGGCCTTCAGATCGACTTGCCCTTGCCGCGGCGTGTATTTAGCCGCGTTGTTCAAAAGATTGGTGAAAACTTGCGTGAGGCGGTTCGTGTCCGCGTACAGGAGCACTCGCTTCGCGGGTAAGTGAACGCTGAGCTCGTGTTGGGCGTCGTCGAATAAGGGGCGCGTCGCATCGACCGCGTTGCGGATGATTTCCGCGAGCTCGACGTAGCAGCGTCGGAGTTCCAGCTTGCCTCGCGTGATCCGCGACACGTCCAGCAAATCGTCGATCAGCCGCACCATGTGTTGCGTTTGCCGCTGCATCATCAGGCGTATGTCTTCTGCCGCGGCAGGGTCGTCATCCGACATCTTGAGCAGCTCCAATCCCATGGAAATCGGGGCCAGAGGATTTCGCAGCTCGTGAGCCAAGGTTGCCAGGAACTCGTCCTTCCGCCGGTCGGCATTGCGCAAGGCGAGCTCGGTGCGTCGCCGCTCAGTTTCATCTCGAAAGATCAGCACGACTCCAGTGATTTGCCCTTGCGGATCGCGAATCGGTGCCGCGCTGTAGGCGATCGGCATCGTGTGCCCGGTCTGCGAAGTGAGAACCAATGGCATTGTCTCGTGGACGATGTGCCCTTCGTGTAAGGCGCGGTCGATAGGACTTTCCACCCCCTCCTGTCGATCCTCTCGGCGCATCGGCAAGATCTCCCACCACGGCTTCGCTTTCGCATCGTTCACGCTCCACCCCGTCATCTGCTCCGCGGCCGAATTCATGAGCGTGAGCCGGCCGTGGATATCGGTGACGATGACTCCATCCGCGATACATGTCAGCGTGGCGCGCAAGTGTTCGCGCTGGGACACTGCCTCGCTCTGCTGCTCGCTAGCACGCCGTTGGGCCGCGGCCCGCATGTCGCTGAGCGTACCGACGACGATCGTGATTAGATAGTACGCACTGGTCGAGACAATCGAACT
>JBGTBX010000365.1:0-15630 GCA_041749115.1 Gemmatimonadaceae bacterium | reverse complement strand
GACCGACACAATCACATTGCCGATGTCGTCCACTTCGGCGCGTTCCCGGGCCCATGCAGGTAGCTCCGACAGCACGGCATCGCGGATGTGCCGTTCATGACCTGCGACACCAGGCAAATCAGCCAGCTTCATGAAGAGAGATTCCATCGCACCAAACGCATCCGCGCGGCGCGACAGACGTCGCGCGCTGTCCGTCGCGATCGGGATGATACTCGGAGCCGAGCTCAATCCCGCCTGCTCGGCGATCCATGCCACCATGGCCGTTGTCTCCGTCGAGTCGATGGATTCAACGGTACTGCCCGGCCACCTGACCGCCGGGCCGAACGCGGCCGTCGCGGTTGGCACGCGGCCCGAAAGCGCACGGAAGGCAGCGGGCATGCGGCCGGCGTCTAAGCCACCAATCGCGCGAACCTCTCTCCCCGACCCGACGAGCGCGAGCCGATCTATTGGACCGAATCGGGTGAGGGCCGCCGATAGTCCAACCCAGCCGAAGATGCTCTGTGTGGAGAGAACGTACGTTGTTTGGCCAACGGCTGGTGTGCTGCTCGCCGCGCTGGCCACAGCAGCGCATCCGGCGCGAGCCCCCGCTGCAGGCCCTGTCGCATATTGTGCGAAAGTCCACATCGGCCGATCAGGAAACACAGGATCGAGCAGTTTAATACCGCTTGCGACAGCTTCGGCGTGAGACGACGCTCCGATGTCTACCCAGATGTCATCTGCTGTCAGCGCGAGCGAATCCGCGGTATGCAGCGCAGCAAAGTGTCCGTTCGGCACAGCAACCACTCCCAGAACGCGTGCGGTTGCCGTGGCTATCGCGACGCGTTGTGCCTCCTGGAACTGGTTCCACAGCGGATGTGCCGGACTCCCTGTGCGGCGCACCCGCAGATAACCTTGCTCAGTAATCTGTGATACCACGAATGCCGAATAGTCCAGCGCACATGCCACCACGCGGCGCGGCGAACCCGAGCCACGGGTAACAATAAGATTCCCCCACTGGTCAGTGCTCCAATCGGGGAAATTTTTGCGAATCACCGCGGCAGTAGCGGCTTCTGTTCCCGGCACAGCGTCAAGCCGAATCCATGTCGCCACGGCTTCGTTGGTCTGCGCGTTCAGCTGAACGCTGAGAACGACCGCTAACAGAGGCAGTACGGTTCGCATCCTGACAGCCGGAAAAGAGGATCTTGTCAAGGTATGTTCCGTGCACTGCTGCGCTAGTTCCCCTGTAGCTTCGGTACACCTCCGTCCCATAGTACTAAGCCACGCACCCTCGCTCCGTCGTCGATCAACGCCGCGACGAGATCCACGAGACCCCGCAGCGGTGTGGAACCACGCACCGCGCAGATCACCACGTCGTCTCCCGCCCTGGCACTGATGGCGTACGGCTGAGGTGCCACGATTACCGTTGCATCATACCTGCGAGCCGCTTTGTTCACCTCAGCGACCAACGCTTCGGATTCGGCCGGCCCCAACGTGCGATTCGTGGCGCCGCTCGGCAAAACTTCCAGCCCGCGTCCCCTTCCCACAGGCACTGTCACCAGCGATTCGGCCCAGCGTCGCCGATTCTCCAGCGTCGCGGCGAGTCCCGCCACCTTTCGGATGCGCAGCAGCCGCCGTACCGGTTCCACTGAGAAGTCCTCGTCGACCAGCAGCGTGGCGTGCGCTTCGGTGGCGAACACCGCGGCAATGTTGGCAGCGATGGCAGCGGTCACTGCAGCACGATCCCCCGTTACCGTCAGAATTCCATCGCGCGGCCATTGTGCCGCGATGTATCCGCAAAGAATGCGATAATCATCGCTCGCTGGATTCAGAACAGAGGCAACATCCAGGTCCGTTATCCGCCGCCGTCGATTGGGGCGCCGACGGTGGCGGGCGACCTGAGCGATCACACGGAGGCCGGTTTCTCGCTCCGCCTCCGCTGCGTCCGCCAGCTTGGGGTGACGCATCTCCAGAACAAGTACGATCACAAACGCGAACGTCACAGCGAGCAATAGTGCCGCGGTGATGAGAATCCCCAGAGGCGCCGGTTCGACGGCGGCTCCTGCAATGGCTTGAGCTCTCTCCCGGGCGCGCGCCCGATCGCGCGCCGATTCCAGCGCACCATCCGCCCGCGTCAGAACGCCACGTGCACCATCGCGCAACCGCATTGCCGCGAGTGTATCAACCCGCGGTCCCTCAAGAGGACGTTCTCGCGCCTCGTCGGGACTCGCCGATCGCAGCGCCCGTGCGCGCACCTGTGCCACGGCCCGCAGCGATCGCCCAAGTTCATTGAGCTGCGTGGTGAGCGAAACAAACGTCGAATCACCGGACGCACGGTTCTGAAGGCTGTCGCGCCGCAAGGAAATCAGCACCACTGAATCCACCAGCGCACGCGCCTGGGCGTCGCCAAGCATGAACGGTGCATTGCCGAGTGCCACGTAGTTCGCGAGCAGCGGCGAGCCCTCCGCTCGCCCAATAAGGCGATCGAGCAGGAGCAATGAGTCGGAATACGTGATGGGAACCACGGCACTGAGCGAATCGAGCACGCGGAGTGCCGCTTGTTCGCTTAGTTGGAGCGCCGCACGTTGTCTCTCGAGAACCGAGTCGGCAGAGAGCACCGATGCAGCAGCTCGTTCGCGAGCAATGATGAGAGTGGTTGTGTCCGCCTCCACCGCGGTTCTTCCCGGTACCAGCGCGCTCAGTTCGACGATGACTGACGGCAGCAGCACATACAGCCCCATGATGAGTCCGAAGCTCAGCAGGGCAGCTGCAGCGAGCGTGCTGCTTCGTCGACGCACGTTGGACGCGCGTGCCCCAAGCCACGCCGCGTGCGACGGAGCGCGGTGTCGCCGGGAAGGGATGGATACGCGAGCAGTCGTGGGCAAGGAACGGGGCGGGGAATCCTACCACAATACGGCATGAACGCGGCCGCGTCACAGCCTTCACGAGTGTTTTACCTGGGGAACGCAAAAGGGGGCACCTGATCGGTGCCCCCTTTTCGTACAAACAGCAGTGCGCTACTGAACGACGATGTCCATCTTCATCCCCATCGCCAGGTGCGGCGTGCAGATGACTCCGTACGTCCCGGGCTTGATGTTGCCGAACGATGCCGTCCAGGCTTCCATCGGCTGCATCATCATCGGGGAATCCATATTGCCCAGCGTGTTGGGCAGATTCGCGATCAGCTGTGCCTTTGTGTCTTCCGGCACGGTCGCCGCATCGAATGCAACATTGTGCGGTCCACCCGACACGTTCACAAACTTCACACCGTCACCTGACTTAATGGTGAGCGCGGTGGGCTCAAACTTGTAAGCGCCCGCGTTATCGAGCAGCATCTTCACTTCGTGGATCGTTCCGGTGATCGGGGCGGCCGCGACGGCGGCACCGGTCATCGTGCCAGCGTTCGCATCAACTGCGGGAGTCGCCGGTGTCTCGGCTGGCTTCTCACCACCGCCACACGCCAACATCGCGGTCGCTACGACCAGAACTGCAACGCCATTAAAACGCATCTCTTGAGGCCTCCAGTGCCGTACAGGATTTCGAGATCCGTAGTGCCCTACGGATATTGTGAATTTATTCACAAAGGGGGCGGAAGTGTACCCCTCCCCCCACAGCGTCCTCAAACGCATGGATTGACCAGCCCTCCCCCAGTCCCTACGTTTCCAGTCCTATGTCGCCCCGAGTCGCCCACCGCCACCACCACCATCACCTCAGCCAAACAGGCCGGGGAGTTGTTGGCGTGCGCTGAAAGTACCACCGGCGACACCATCCACTTGCTCAAGGCCTGTCCCTTTGGACGGGCCTTTTTTCTTTCTCCCGCCGCACGCATGCTCAGAATTGCACTCCCCAATAAGGGCCGCCTCGCTCAGCAAACCCGGCAACTCTTCGGCGACGCTGATCTCGTGTTCGACTCCAGTGAGCGCGCGCTGACCTCGCGCATCGGGGACGATTTTCTTGCCCTGTTCCTGCGCGCTCAGGATATTCCCGAGTTCGTCGCCGATGGCGCCGCAGACCTGGGCGTTACCGGCCTCGACCTGCTCCATGAATCGGGCCGAGCCTCGGACGAGGGTCTCGTCATTCTCTCTGATCTTGGGTTCGGCGCGTGCCGCCTCGTAGTCGCGATTCAGGACGACGACCCGGCCGCAGATATTGCGTCCCTCCGGCCAGGCACACGAGTCGCCTCAGCTTTCCCCCGAATTACACGAAATTTCTTCGAGCAAGCTGGCGTGGCCATCACCCTGGTCCCGGTTTCGGGAGCCGCCGAGGTTGCACCTCACCTTGGCGTCGCCGATGCCATCGTGGACATCACCTCCACCGGTTCCACCCTCCGTCAGAACGGCCTACGGGAGCTGGCGACGGTCCTGACGTCCTCCGCTCAACTCATCGCGGGACCCACAGTGACCGCCGGCTCAGCCGACAAACGGCACCGGACCGACGAACTCAAGGCGGCCCTCGATTCCGTCCTCACCGCACGTGGCAAGCGCTATCTTATGGCCAACGTCCCGCGCGCTAAGCTGGCCGACGTCTCGCGCATTCTTCCCGGCCTCAACGGACCCACAGTGATCGACATCATGAATGGTGGCGACCATGTTGCTGTGCACGCGGTTGTGGATTCCGGCAGCATCTATCGCACCATCGCCGACCTGAAGTCGTTAGGCGCCGAGGGTATTCTGGTCACCCGCATTGAGAGGTTAATGGCATGACAGCGGATTTCGTTCGAGTCCGTGGACACGTTGCGCAACTCAGCGATGAAGATCGCGACACACTGCTGAGCCGCAACACCGATTTCGACGACGTGCTGCGGGACACCGTCGGCGCGATCATCGAGCTGGTGCGACGCGAGGGAGACACGGCGCTTCGCTCATTGGCCCGGGAGTACGACAACGTGTTTCTCACGAAACTCGAAGTCCCCATGTCCAAGTGCGAGCAGGCGTGGGATGCACTGGACCCGGCCCTGCGACAGGCATTGGAACGCGCCGCCCGGAACATCTCCACCGTACACCGCGCGATGCTCCCGACGCCGATCGTGATCGAACCGGAACCCGGGGTGATCGTTGCGCGGCAGGCGGAGCCGTTAGGCAGTGTGGGAGTGTATGTCCCGGGAGGTAAAGCCGCGTACCCGAGTTCGGTGCTCATGAGTGCTATCCCGGCACGGGTCGCTGGAGTGCAGGACGTTATCGTGTGCTCTCCACCACGAAAGAATGGCCTTCCCTCGCCCGTTGTGCTCGCCGCCTGCGCACTCGCCGGTGTCGACCGCGTCTTTGCACTCGGCGGAGCGGGCGCGGTGGCCGCGATGGCGTACGGAACCGAAAGTGTCCCCCAGGTGGATCGCATCGTTGGCCCAGGCAACGCGTTCGTCGCTGAAGCCAAGCTCCAGGTATCGCGCGTCGTCGGCATTGATTCACCTGCAGGACCTTCGGAGATCCTGATCATCGCCGATGATTCGTGCGACCCCGCGACCGTCGCCCGCGAGCTGATTGCGCAGGCAGAACACGACGAGGATGCGTGCTGCGTTGCAGTGCTCATTGGCAGTGGCATGGTCGAACGCGTCGAGCAGTCACTCCGTGCGCAAGCCGCCGCTACCACGCGGAAGGGCATCGTCACAACCTCGCTCGCCCGTCGAGGGGCGTTGCTCCAGGCTGATTCCATCCTCCAGGCCGCGGCATTCGCCACGCTGTTTGCCCCGGAACATCTTCTGGTCGCGACACGGGAGAACGAAGAAGCGCTGCGCCACGTTCGGCGCGTCGGTACGGTGTTTATCGATCCGACGAGTTCGGTGGCATTTGGCGATTACATGACGGGCGCCAACCACGTGCTTCCAACCGGTGGATTGGCGCGGAGCTACTCCGGCCTTTCAACGCTCGACTTCATGCGTTGGGTGACCATTCAACGCGTCTCACCTGCCGCAGCGGCTGCGCTCGCCGCTGACGTGGAAGTCCTCGCGATGGCCGAAGGGCTCGATGGTCATGCCCGGGCCGCGGCGGCATGGGCCAATGGCAGCGTCCAATGACCATAAAAGAGAAACCGCAGTTTACCCCTCGCGCATCGTTCGCCTCGGTCAGCTCCTACGAAGTTGGTGACGACTACGTCGCTATGCAGCTCGCCGATAACACCTCGCCGTTTGGTGCACCGCCGGCTGCCCTGCGCGTGCTGCGGGAAATGCCCGACACCGCTATCGCGCGGTATCCGTCCACATATTCGCACGACCTCAGGGCAGCCCTGGCCGACTACGTGGGGGTCGCCGCAGACGAGATCATGATCGGCGCGGGTTCAGACGAGGCGATCAGCAGCACGTTCCGTGGTTTAGCGGATCCCGGCGCACGAGTGGCCTATCAGGATCCGACGTTCGTGATGGCACGGGTGTTCACGGTGGTTAATTCACAGATTCCGGTACCAATCCCCCTCATGCCTGGATCACTGCAACCGGACATGGATGCTCTGGTCGCCGCCGACGCAACGTTCACTTATCTGTGCAATCCCAACAATCCCACGGGCGTTGCGATTGAGGAGCGGCTCCTGCAGCGTGCGATGAACGAGGTCCGCGGCCTGCTGTTGGTCGATGAAGCCTACGCAGAGTTCTCCGGAACCTCGCTGGCAGCCTCGGCTCCGGCGCATGGCCACATGCTCGTCTACCGCACGTTGTCCAAGGCCTTCGGCATGGCCGGGCTTCGCGTGGGATATGTAGTGGGTAATCGGTCGCTCATCCGCGAACTGCAGAAGGCTCGGGGACCATACACAGTGAGCGCCATGAGTGAGCGCGCAGCACTCGCTGCCGTCACCGAAGACCGCGCCTGGGTCACGCGCGCCGTCAGCATCGTCACAGAAGCACGCCAGCGCTTCGCCGCTGCACTGAGCGAAGCCGGATTCCAACCGATTCAATCGGCCGCGAATTTTGTCCTCGTGCCCGTGGCTGATGCGGCCGCGGCCACAGCGACGCTGCTTGCGAGCGGTTTTCTCGTCAGGCAGTTCACCGCGCTGCCCGTGGTTGGTGACGCGATCCGCGTCTCTATTGCCGATTGGCCCACGATGCAACGTGTCGCCGGCGTCATGAAGGAGCAGGTGAAGTGCGCATAGGACTTGTAGACTATGGTGTCGGCAATCTGCACTCGCTCGCCAAAGCCCTTGAGGTTGTTGGCGGAAGTGTGGCCGTGTATAGCGACCCAGTCGCCGCACTCAACGCTGACGTGCTGGTTCTGCCCGGTGTGGGTGCGTTTGCACCTGCCGCCGCGCAGCTGAACGAATCCCGTGTGGTGTTGCGGGATGCCGTTGTTCAGGGCCACCCGGCCATCGGAATCTGCCTGGGCATGCAGCTGATGTTCGACGGCAGTGACGAAGGATCGGGCGAAGGACTCGGAGTGTTCAGTGGCCAGGTTTCGCGGGTGCAGGCTGCCAACGTCCCGCATATGGGCTGGAACACTATTGATTGGGCCGACGAAGAAAGTGGATCATCCGCGCCGGCACGCATCACACACGGATATTATGCGAATTCGTACGTGTGTCGCCCGCTGAACAACGACATCGTCATGGCGTGGACCACACACGAGAACGATCGATTCCCGGCCATCGTACGCTCCGGGAACGCCGTGGGCATTCAGTTTCACCCGGAAAAGTCCTCCGAGGGCGGCATCGCGCTGCTGCAGAATATTCTGCGTGAGGTCACCTCGTGATTGCGATTCCGGCGATTGATCTGCGCGACGGTGCCTGCGTTCAGCTGGTGGGTGGAAAGTTCGACGCGGAGCGTGTGCGTCTCGAAGACCCTGTCTCCGTTGCGAGAGAGTGGGAGACGTTAGGCTTCTCCCGCCTGCACGTCGTCGATCTCGACGCAGCCCTGTCTGTCGGCAGCAACCGCGACCTCATCGAGAGTATCATCCGGTCGACCTCCGTCCCGACACAGGTTGGCGGGGGCCTGCGTACCACGACCCTGGTTGAGGAGATGCTCGAGCTGGATGCCTCTCAGGTGATTGTTGGCACGCGCGCCCTTGAAGAACCCGATTGGCTCGCGGAGCTGGCACTGGCTCACCCCGGCCGCATTATCCTCGCTGCCGACGTACGCGAGCGCGAGTTGGTGTCGCGTGGCTGGACTGAAGGCATCCGTCGCGACGTTATCGATCTGCTGAACGAAATCAGCACACTGCCGCTCGCCGCAGTGCTCGTGACCGCCGTGCACCGTGAAGGGCTGCTTGCCGGTGTCGACCTCCCGCTCATGGAGGATGTTGTTGAGGCCGCCACCGTGCCGGTTTATGCAGCGGGGGGCGTCTCGTCCATGGCAGACCTGTTTCAACTGGAAGATCGCGGCGTGGCTGGTACCGTGATCGGAATGGCTTTATACACTGGCGCGCTTGATCCGCGTGCTCTCGCCCTGGAGTTCGGCAATGACGATTGAACGGGAAACTCGTGAAACCACCGTACGCATCGCTCTCCACAGCGATACAGACACCGTGTCAGTCGACACACCGATTCCTTTTCTCACCCACATGATCGAGACGTTGTCTCGTTATGCAGGACTCGGGGTCACGCTGTCTGCCAGTGGAGACCTGCCGCACCACATCATCGAAGATGTCGCCATTACGTTTGGCGCCGCGCTCCGTGAGTCCACCCCTGCTTCGGCCGCTCGATACGGACACCGCGTCATACCCATGGACGACGCCCTCGTCGAAGTGGCGATCGATCTCGGTGGCCGACCCTTCTACAGTGGCGACCTGCCGAGTCGCATGTACGATCACTGGATGCGTTCGTTTGCTGACAACGCCGGATGCACGCTGCACATCGTCGTCAAACGTGGTGCCGATCGCCATCACGTCGTCGAGGCAGCCTTCAAGGCACTCGGCCTGGCACTCCGTGACGCTATGCGTGACGGCGGTGCGGTGTTTTCAACCAAAGGAAGCGTTACATGGCGACGCACCCCCGACGGGGCGGTCTAGTGCTTACACCACGCATTGTTGTTTGCCTTGATGTGAAGGGCGGGCGTGTTGTGAAGGGCGTTCGTTTTGAAGGGCTGCGCGATGTCGGCGACCCCGTGGAACTGGCGGTGCGTTACGAGCAGGAGGGAGCGGATGAAATCGTTTTTCTCGACATTGCCGCCAGTCAGGAAGAACGGGGAACACTGCTCGATGTCGTGAGGAGAACCGCTGAACGTCTCTTTGTGCCGCTGACCGTCGGTGGTGGGGTGCGAACCGCCGATGATGTCGGGTTGGTGCTGCGGGCTGGCGCCGATAAAGTGTCGTTGAACTCCGCGGCCGTACAACGTCCGGAGGTGCTCACGGAATGCGCGGCACGTTTCGGTTCACAATGTGTGGTGGCCAGCATCGATGTCTCACGTCACGACGACAACTGGCGCGTCTACGTGAAGGGCGGATCCGAATCCACCGCACTCGACGCCCGCGCCTGGGCAACCGAGTGTGTGGAGCGTGGGGCCGGTGAGATCCTGCTGACCAGCATCGACCGCGACGGTACACGGGAGGGCTACGATCTCCTCCTCACACAAACCATCAAACAACAGGTGTCCGTGCCCGTCGTCGCATCCGGTGGTGCCGGCTCAGCGCAGCATGTCGCCGATGTTCTCCTCGCCGGAGCGGATGCGGCGCTTGTGGCCGGTATTCTTCATGACGGTGTCGAATCACTGGCAAACATTAAGCGTGTCGTTCGTGAACACGCGCTCGCAACACGCTGAGTTCATGACCCGTTCCAAAAACGCTGACCTGCTGAACGCCGTCACTGAGGCTGCACGCCTCTGTGGTGACGTCGCGATGCAATACTTCGGAAAGGACATTGGCGTCGAGACGAAAAGTGATGGCTCGCCGGTCACCCTCGCCGACCGGGCCGCCGAATCAGCCGTACGCGACTGGCTGAGTACTCATTTTCCCGATGACGCCGTGGTCGGCGAGGAGCACGGAACCACTCCCGGCACCAATCGCCGCACATGGTTTATCGATCCCATCGATGGCACGAAATCGTTCATTCGCGGGATCCCGATGTGGGGCAGTATGATCGCTGTTGCTGCTGGAGACGACGTGCTCGCCGGAGCCATCAATTGTGCCGCGACCGGAGAGCTGGTAGCCGCAGCACGGGGCGAGGGATGTTTCCTGAACGGCACCCGGTGCACTGTGTCCGACACCTCTCAGCTCGAGCAGGCGACCATTCTTTCCACCGACGTGTCATTTCCGTACAACCCGGATCGCGCGTCACAGTGGACTCCCCTCGCCAGACAAGTGGCGATGAGTCGCACCTGGGGTGACTGCTACGGCTATATGCTTGTCGCAACAGGCCGCGCGGAACTCATGGTTGATGATCGGCTCAACTCATGGGACGCTGCGGCGCTCATGCCGATTATCGAAGAAGCCGGTGGCCTGTTCACTGATTGGCGCGGTGTACACACCATGAACGGTGGAGATGCTATCGCGACAAACCAGGCACTCGGTCCCACCTTGCGGCGGGCGTTAGGCATCCCACATCCTCAGGAGAACGGCAATGATTGATCTGGATGCGCTCGACTTTGAGCGTGGTGCCGGTTTCGTGACTGTCGTTGCGCAGGATGCTGATTCCGGCGCCGTGCTGATGGTCGCCAGAGCCGACCGTGATGCGCTGGAACGCACCGTGAACAGCGGAGAGATGCATTACCACTCCCGCACTCGAGGACTCTGGCACAAAGGCGCAACCTCGGGAAACGTGCAACGTGTGGTCGCGCTGACCGCCGATTGTGATCGCGATGTTGTGCTCGCACGAGTACGGCCCGCCGGCCCCGCTTGCCACACGGGCAGCATCTCATGTTTTGCAGCGGCGACTGAATACGCGCACACCCTTGCGCGACTTTCATCGACTATTGAGGAGCGCGCACAGACGGCTGAACCATCCGGCAGCTATACAGCCAGGTTGCTCGCCGATCGAAACCTGCGCTTGAAGAAACTCGGCGAAGAGGCGTCGGAGCTGGCCGTGGCCTGTGCCGATGAAGACCGCGATCGTGCAGTTGAGGAAGCGGCCGACCTGATGTATCACACCCTCGTTGCGCTGGCCCCACTCGGTGCCGGCTGGCGCGATATTGCCACCACGCTCGCCCAACGGGAGCGCTAGAACCGCTCCATGCTGGACTTGGGCACCTTGGAGCTGTCGCCGACGTAGACCCACTGCACGTCCCGTATCCAACGCTGTGCTACGCGCTGAATGTCCTCCGGGGTCACCGCCCGCAGCTGCTGCTCAAAGCGGCCCACGGCCCTGATGTCTCCCTCATAAAGGAATGACTTCGTGAGGAAATCCGCCTGCTCCGTGTTCGTTTCGTTCTCCAGAAAGAACTGCGTCAGGAACTGCTGAACCAACCTGTTCAGCGCCGCGGCGTCCACGGTCCCGGTACGCATCGTCGCGAGCTGCTGGCGCATGATGTCGATCGTAAGCTGCGGAGACACCGTGGTGACATACATGCCACCACCACTCACCGCGCGATCAATGAACGGCGCATCAACGGCATACGTCAGGTTGCGACGCGATCGGATCTCGCTGAACAGCTGTCCCGAATACACCGCTGACGCCAGTTGCAGTGCATAGTAATCTCTGGTGCCCGCTCTGGGACCGGCATACCGCCCCATGATGTAGTTGGTCGGCAGCGACCGTGACACAACGAAAGCGGCGGCCTTGCGCCTGGGCAACGTGTCCGGAGCACTCCACACGTAGTCCCCCGCGGGCAGCTTAGCGATGGTGCGCGTCACCACGCTCTCGAGCTTTTCGCGTGTAATGCCTCCAACCACCACCAATAACATCCGTGACTTCACAAACTGCGTCTTGTGATACGCACGCAAGTCGGCCTCGCTGATGCGGCCCAGAGATTCCGACGTTCCAACCTCCGACACGGCGTACGCGTGCCCCGCGTACGCCACGGAGTCAGCCAGGTACTCCAGCAGCGCATCCGGGGAATCCTGTCGTTGCGACACCCCCAGCAACAATTGCCGCCGAACAAGTTCAACCTGCGACGATTCCAGAGTCGGTTCCATCAATCGGCTCGACAGGATCGCCCACGTCGAATCGAACGTTCCACGCGTTGCACGCAATCCGAACTGCGTCCAGTCCTTGGTCGCATCGATCGTGATCGCCGTACCCAGACGCGCCATGTCCCGACGCAACCGCTCCCGCGGGTATGTACGCGTCCCGCGTTCAGTAATCTGCAGGAGAAATGGTTCGATGCCGGCATTGGCGAACGTGACCTGCCGAACACCGCCCAGCAGATAGAGATTCGCGACTACAATCTCGGTGTCCGATGGACGATGAATCACCCGGATGCCGCCGATGTCATACATCACCGTCGACGTGTCCGCGGCACGCGGAGAAATCTGGTCCTGCGCGCTCGCTGCCGGTGCGCTCCACACGACGGCGACCAGGACCGCCGGCAACACGCTGCAAAGCCACTTCATTGAACCGTCCGCATCAGCAGCGTCGCCTCTGAAAGATTGAGTTGCTTGCGGGATTCCGGATCGATTATCACCCCGGTAATGCGGTTCTTCCCCACGATGTACTTCTTCGCATACCGCTGAAGATCGGCGACTGTTTGTGCCGCCATGCCATCGATGTAGCCCATGTAATACTCCAGCGACGCCACCGCCCACCAGAAACCCAGCGTGTGTGAGAACGCGGTCGCGCGTTCAATACCGAACGCCGTTGACACAGCGCGCTCAGCCTTTGATGCCGCGACCTGTTCCGGATCAATGTAGCCGGGCTCGGCGATGCGATTGAGCTCCACATCGAGTGCTGCCAGTGCATCCTTTAGACGCTCTGGAGTCGTCTGGCCTGCCACAGAAATGGGACCCACCTGATCGAGTGTGTAATAGTTGAACCCGATCGATTGAAACAAGCCGCTGTCCACGAGACGCTGCTGGAACTTGCTCCCGTCCTGATTCAATACGTCAGAGAACACATCCGCCGCATACGTGGCGCGCGGATCCTTGCGCACACTCGGTCCCTGCCACTGAATGAACACAGTCACGGCGCTCACCGGCTGTTCACTGATGATCGCGGCGTTTGCCTTGATCGCAGGAATTGGCGGAATGGGGTCCGCGACGAAGGGATCCGGCCCCCGTGCCCAATCGCCGAATTCGGACTGTGCCCATCGCATGACTTCCGCGGTCTGCACGTCTCCGGTGACGAGGAGCAGCGAGTTGTTGGGCACATAGTACTTCTTCTGAATTTCCCTCAACTGCTCCGGTGTCGCCGTCTCGAGCACCTTGCGCTCACCAATGATGTTCTTGCGTTCGTAATGGCCTGGATAGGTGAGCCGCGAGAGCCCCTGCTGCAGTTCAAAGAAGGGATTTGACTCGTTCCGGTCGTATTCGCCAAGTACCACCTGACGTTCCCGTTCGAGCTCCTCGCGGAGGAATTTGGGTTCCCGTAGCGCTGCTGCCATGAGCGCCAGTCCACCCGGAACACTGTCCTTGGGGAGCGTCATGTAATAGTTGACGATCTCTTCCCGCGTTTGTGCATTAAAGACAGCGCCAAGCTCGGAGGCGCGTTGCACAAATTCGTCCGGCCGAGGGAGTTTGGCGTTCGCCTTGAAGAACATGTGTTCGTACACGTGCGCCAGACCGGCCGTCGCCGCCGTCTGAGTGAACGAGCCGTTCCGTACCACGATCTCGATAGTCGCGAGCGGGACGCCGTGGTTCTCGGCGACCACGACCTCGAGACCGTTCGGGAGCACAGTGCGCGATATGAACTTCTCGAGCTGAGCCCGCTGTCCCTGCGCGTCCTCGCGCGGCGCTGCCACGCCGAGACACGCGATCGTGAGTCCGACGACCCATCTCCGCGCCATGCGGCGTCGAGTCCCTTGGTCATTCCTGTTTAACGTTCGTATCATCGAAGTCCTTATTCAGAGTCGTGCCAAGGGGCAACGTCTACCCCTTGAGGCGCTGCCGATGTTTCTTTCCCCCCCATGCCCCCCCCCCCCGTCCGGACTGCCCCAGCTATTCGCAGAACGCGCCGCCCGCAATCTCAACGCCAATGCGGTGCGACGCGCTCAACCACTTGCTCCTTATACCACGTTCCGCATCGGTGGTCCCGCGGATGTGCTGTACGATGCAACCAGTGCCGACGATTTGGCAGAGGCCGTGCTGCTGGCACGCGAGATTAGTGTGCCGCATTTCGTCCTCGGTTTGGGGGCAAATATCCTCGTTGGTGATCGCGGGTTCCGCGGTGTCGTTATACGCAATATGGCACGCTCGCTCCATGTGAGTGGCGATCGGCTCATCACGGAGAGCGGCGTTGTGGTGCAGGACGCGATCCAGATGGCGATCGCGCACGGCCTTTCGGGCATTGAGCACTACGTGGGCATACCAAGTACCGTGGGTGGCGCGCTGTGGCAGAACCTTCACTTTTTATCGCCTGCCCCCGATCGCGATCGCACCCTTTTTATCGCGGAAGTCGTCGAGTCATGCGACATCCTGACTGAAGAGGGAGACCGTAAGCGCGTCGACGCCGAATACATGCAGTTCGGCTATGACACGAGCGTTTTTCATTATCGTCGCGACGTCGCGCTTCGGGCGACCTTTCATCTCACGCCTGCTGATCCAGACGTAATGCACCGCATCACGCAGGAGAATCTCTCCTGGAGAGGAGCGCGACATCCCTGGCTCGACATTCATCCCAGCGCTGGCTCCATCTTCAAGAAGATCGAAGGTATCGGAGCGGGTCGGCTCGTGGATCAATGCGGGCTCAAGGGGAAACGCATCGGCGGTGCGCAGATCTCGCATTTGCATGCGAACATCCTGATTAATCTGGGCAACGCGACGGCTGCCGATGTGCGTGCTTTGATCGCGCTTGCGCAGGACACCGTGCGCGACAAGCTGGGGTACTCGCTGGAGCCGGAGATCGGGTTTATCGGCGAGTTTTAGTCGTCAGCGGGCGAGACGCAGGTTAAGACTCCGCTCGGCTTGACGAACTCCCGCGGTGCCCGGTGTGTGCGCCTTACGACTGAATTTATCTGGTAGTTGTGCAGCGCCGAGCAATCCGCTCTTAACAGCTGAACCACGCTCAGCGATACCCCTTGAGGAACGTGTCCAACTTGGACACCGCCTCCTCAAGATCCGGCATCGACGACGTATACGAAATCCGCACGTGTTCCAAAGCACGATACACGCCGAAGTCGCGACCAGGCGTCACTGCAATTCCCTGCTGTTGCAACAGCGCCCACGCCAATTCCCAGCTGTCCTTCGAAAAACGCGTGATATCTGCATAGACGTAAAACGCACCATCGGGAACGGCCTCTATCCCAAGCCCCACCTCGCGCAGCGCCGGCACCAGAAAGTCGCGCCGCCGCTGCAATTCATCGCGCTGTGCATCAAAGATCGTGGTACACTCCGCATCAAACGCCGCCAGTGCGCCCCACTGCGACGGAGCCGGCGGGCAAATATAGAAATGAGCCTGCATCCGTTCCACGGCCGCCGCATACTTGGGTGGTATAACCAACCAGCCGATGCGCCACCCGGTCATACAGTAGTACTTGGAGAACGAGTTCATTACGAACACATCGTCGCCTAACGACGCTGCCGTCGGCGGTTGATGGCCGTAGGTGAGACCGTGATAAATCTCGTCGACAAGCAACACACCGCCACGCGCCTGCACAATTCCGTGAATCGCCTTGAGATCTTCGAATGGAATCGATGTCCCGGTCGGATTAGCCGGCGA
>JBGTBX010000364.1:0-3967 GCA_041749115.1 Gemmatimonadaceae bacterium | reverse complement strand
GTGTTCACATCCATCGCGGCCGCGCGCGACGCGCCGAGCGCAACCTGCACCCCGGACGCGCTGTTGGGCACGATCTCATCGTTACTACAGCTGCCGTAGATAATCAGTTCTACATCACCCGCGTCGAGCCCCGCACATGCTAATGCGCGCGACGCGGCCACGGTCGCCATCTCAATGGCCGATACGTGTGAGACACGCCGCTCCTTCATGCCGGTGCGCGACGTGATCCACTCATCATTCGTGTCGAGGAAGGTCGAAAGATCCTCGTTGGTGAGCACAGACGGGGGCATGCCGTGGCCCCAACCAGTGATCGACGCGTATCGGGCCGGAGCAGTCGTTGACGGGGTCATATGCTTCAAGGTGTTGACCGGTCTGGGAACCGTCCAGCCCCGTAGCCCCATGCGTCCGTTGAATCGAATCGACCAAGCCCAGCGTACGAAGGCGCAAGCACGTTCCTGAGCGCGCCGGTCACCCGGGGCGATCGGGTCAACCTCGTTGATTTCGCCTCCGTGCGGCGCGGCGAATCTCCGGAGCTTCGCTCTGCTATTGAGGGCGCGGAGGCAGCCCGCGCCGTACGTTTCAAGGGTCCGCGCGGCATCGACGTCAAACGCGGAGACTTCGTGGGGAATTTCCGTCGCACCACAATTCTGCTCGCATCTTTCGGCGCGGTGGCGATCGCGTCGGTCTTTGTGGTGCGTGCGGATTGGCCGACCGACGGGGCGCCGCTCGGTCTACCCTGGTGGGCGCATCTCTTGCTGCTGGGAGTGGTGGGAGCGGAGCTGCTCGCACGCGTGCTCAAGCTCCAGTTCAGCGCTAAGGCGCTCGACGTTTCGCTCAATTTTCGCGTGGCCGCGCGCACGATCATGGCTGGTGATTTCGCGGGCGCGCTGACACCTGCGCGGTCCGGAACAGAGCCGGCGAGATTTCTCGTGCTGAGGGAATCGAAGATGGCGAGCGGCGACGCGATTATCGTCCTGTTTCTTGAGCTGTGTCTTGAGGTCGTTACACTCGCGTGTCTCGGCGCCGCGCTTCTGCTCGGCCTGATGGCGACCACTGGTATGATGCGAGGTTTGTTGCTGACCGTTGTTGTGTACACGGTGGTTATCGCCGGCGTCAGCTTGTTCGCTGTGGTTGCTGCGGGTCGCCGCCTGCGCGGGCCGTCACCTTTGTGGGCGCGTCGTGTTGGGATCGGGACGGGACAGTGGCGTCGTATTCAGCTGTCACTGCGACGACTGCGTTCGAGTGTCCGGGGACTGCGCCAGATGAATGTGGGATGGACACTGAGTGCCCTGGGTTTTTCCCTGCTTCACGGTGCTCTGCGACTGACCGTGCTTCCGGTGATCCTTCTATCCTACGGGCGTCCGCTCCCGCTGGCTCCTCTGCTCGTGTGGCCACTGTTTCTGCTGTACGGTGTGGGGATTGCGCCGGCGCCAGGAGGAGGAGGTGCGGTCGAACTCGCCTTCAAGGCCTCGCTCAGTTCAGCAATCCCATCTGATCTTATGGCAACGTCACTCATCTGGTGGCGCGTGTACACTTTTTACGCGTATCTCGTGCTCGGCGCCGCAGGAACGTGGGGGATGGTGATGCGGTCGCTCGGTGCACACCGCGATCGAGTAATGCAACGGGAAACGGTCTGACGGTTCACGCCAACTCGTGTCGGTGGTCCTGTTGGAACATCGACTGAATCAAGGACAGGTGATTCGATCCGCGGTGATACCGGACGGACCGCTCAGCATAAGCGTGAGCACACGGCGGCTCTGATCAACCCGGCTCAGCTGAATGCCGGCGGCCGGAACAATCCGCCACACCCACGCCTGACCGGCAGTCGTTTCGGGATAACCCTGTGCAGCATACCACACGAGGTCGTTTTCAGTGCGCGCCACAGCGGCGAGCAGGCGTATCCGCGTTGGAAGAGATGCTTCGATTGCACGCAGCCTGCCGACGTCATAACACCCCGCAGCCTGCACAATTGCGGCGTCTGCAGGAGCGGCATCACGCGCATTTGCACCGGCCGCGGCTAATGGCGGGGCCTGATTGCGCTCGCGCGCAGCCGAATCGGCTTTGGTCATACTGAGTGCTGCCGCACGCTCTCCGGCCAGACGCCGTGATTCACTGGTAACAGCTGAATCCACCAGATCTGATCGCACTGGCGTGGCTCTGGAGGCGGATGAAGTGCTTGTTGTCGTCACCTCTGACAACTTACTGACCATGGCGACACTATCGAGGCGCGCGGTTCGTTTGGCGACTTCTTCCTGTCGCAGAGCGTTCTGTCGGTCAGCGCTGGCAGTGGCGATAGACTCTGCCTCCGTTCTGCGCACATTGGCCGCGCCTGCCCCCCCCCTGGAGGCGATCGCTGCTGGAGGTGGCGCATTCTGCGCACGCCCGAGCGTCGAGGGACCTGGAGGAGCGGACTCACGTTCTGCCGCAGCTTGATCAAGCGCCGGTGACCCCGGCACTGCCGCGCGAGGGGCATCGCTCTTCTTTGCCTCCGCGCCCGCTGCACCACTGTTCGACGTAGAGGAAGCGTCAGCACTCGCGACCTCCGCGGCCGTCGCACCGCTCAGCGCTCCGGAGTCAATCACTGTGTTGGCCGGTGCCTCCTGCAGAACCGTCGGGGCTGCAAAATCGGCGATCGTCGCGTTCGGCTGCTCCCGTACCACGCGCCACGTTCCTGCCGCAACAATCATCAGCGCCGCGGCAGCAGCAAACTGCGGCCGCCGGTACCACGCGCGCTGCACCTTGCGCTGCGCAGCACTCCTCGGCTCAACTTGCGGGTTCGCAGTTTCGGAGATGCGCTCGCGGAATGCTCCGGCGCTGAGTGGTACCACGTTACCAGGCACCTCATCCAACGCGCCGAGTATCCGGGAGCTTGCGGCTGTTAATCCACGAGCTTCAGCGACCAGTTGGCTGCATACAGCGCACGTTCGTACGTGCTGTTCCACCGCGGCCGCTTGCTGCGATGACAGTTCGCCATCGAGCCACGTGTGAATGGTGCCTTCGTCAAGATGCTCCATGTGTCCCTCCAATCCGACCTTTCTCGTCGGCCTGTATTGCTTCGTATGATTCGGCGAGTCGTCGCCTGGCGCGAGCCAGCGTGGTACCAATGGACCCAACAGACAGGTCGAGCGCTTCAGCGATCTCCGTATAGTTCAATCCTTCTTCTTTCATTAAAAGGGCAAGGCGGTCCTTCTCCGCCAATCCGTCGATCGCCCGCCGGGCCAGCGCTCGTTCCCTCGCCCGATCCACGTCCAACTCGGCGTATTCGGGTACTTCCTGCTCACGTTCCCGTTCTTCCGAGGCCAGCAACTGCAGGTGTTTGCGGCGTCGTTCATCCTTACGCGCTTTATCACGTACCATGTTGGTAGCGACAGCAAAGAGCCATGAACGTTCACTGGTCAGCGCATCCTGGCGAAGGGCACGCAGGAATGTCTCCTGCGCGACCTCTTCAGCCCAATCCCGATCACCCAGGCGTCGCGTCAAGTACCGCACCAGAGGCACGTGATACAGACGGAACAGACGCTCGAGCTCGGTATCGTCCATTGTTACCAGGCGCTCACGAGCGTACGCATCTCGCGCTCACTCAGCTGCTCCTGCCCGTCGGCGGCCAGTTCAATACCAACCTGGCGACCGGCAACCTTCACCTGATCCCCGAGTGCGAACACGGGACCAATACTGGGAATCTGTTGCAGCAGGGCGAAGTACAGAGCGGAGTACGGTTTCACGCGAACGGTTTTGAGGGATGCTGTATAACGTGCATCGGTCCACACACCATTCGACAGGGCAAAGGTCCGATCGCCCACCCGCGTGGTACCCGTTCGCGCTTCCATCTCGTCGAGCATGGCTGTGGACTTCGCCTCACGCTGCATCGCCGAGGCACGGGCGGCTTCAAAGCGGGCTTCGCTTGCGGTCACTGGTGGCGCAGCGGCCGGGGCATTCTGACGTTCGGTGTCTTTCTTCGCTACCGCCG
>JBGTBX010000363.1:0-27954 GCA_041749115.1 Gemmatimonadaceae bacterium | reverse complement strand
GCGATCGCGGTGGCCTGTCCGTTCTGCATGACCATGCTGGGCGATGCCAGCAATAAGCTGGAGGATGGTGTGCCGGTGTATGATATCGCCGAGGTTGTCGCGGATCAGTTGAAGGTTTGAACGGGAACGTTTAGGGCCGCTTCTGATACGCGTTAGGCATCTTCAGTCGTATCTCTCTGTCGTGCACGCGAACTGCCTCGACCACTGCCAGGGCGAGATCTGCGAAACGTCGGATTGCCAACGGATCCCAATCCGCAGCCACTTCATCCTTCGGAGAGTGGACACGTTGGCGCAAAATTGGCATACCTTCGGGTGGCTGGCGGGAAAGGCCTGCTGGCAACCGCATGCCTTGTCCGATCGTGACAGCCGGAATTCCGACCGCACCCAATTCAGCGGAATCAAACGACCAGTACATGTTCTGCTCGAAGGCCGCGCTCGTGAGTTCGAATCCGGCGAGAGCTGCGGCGGCGCGGAGCATCGAGTCGGCACCGATCAGCTGGTCCCTGCCATACGCAAGGAAATCTTCCGTCGGTCCGTTTACGCCGATGGCATCCAGATTGACGCCGAACCTGACCTTCTGCAGTGCAATCGTGGGATGTTCGGCCCAATATCGAGCGCCGAGGTGGCCCGTTTCTTCAGCGGCGGTGAGAATTGCGATCACACCGCGCGTGCGAGGCTCGGACGAGAGTTCACCCGCCAGGCAGATGAGCAGTGAAGCCCCGATGGCGTTGTCATTCGCGCCGTTATAGATGCTGTCGCCTTGCGCATCGGGTTTGCCGACGCCGAGTCCATCGTGATGCGCTGTGACAACGACCCATTCGTCGCGCGTTCCGGGGATCGTCGCAATCACGTTCGTGCTGTGCTGTTTAACGTCTGCGCCGAGTGGCACATTCTGCGTCGAAACGTCGCCTGACGATCCGACCGCGTCAGTGAGTGCTCGTGTGAGGTACGCGACGGTTGCTGAATCTCCGTGCGATCCGGGGGCACGCCCCATCATGCTGTCAGCGGCGATGACGGTGATATGACGCATCAGCTCGGCTGGCGTGCAGCGTGGCGCTGGGAGGATCTGCGCGGCGAGGAGGATGATGGGAAGCAAGTTTGGCCGAAGAGAGCTGGGTCAAATCTGTGACAGAGCGGCGCCAACTTTGGTTGCGTCGCGCGGAACTCGCTGTGTCCGCTGGCCGACGGACGAAGGTGCGGGACGCGATTGTTGGTGCGCCTGCACGGCGTGATACTGTTGGCATGCGTGCGCCGCGTCAATTTCCTGCTCTCCTTGTCCTCGCCACAGGCCTGGCCGTCGCCTCGTGTTTCGGTGGCGAAACCACCGCCCTTGGGGACAACACGTGCAAGGCGACGTCTCGGTATCCGGGCGCGACCGGATGCGCCTTTGTTACCGGCACCATCTCTGACACACTGGGCGCGCGGCTCGACAGTATCAGCGGCCTCCTGCGACTCGACGATGCGTGTGTGTGCTCCATGCCAACGCTTGAGGGCGACGAAAACGGCGTGTACAACAGTGTCGTGCATCGGCTCCCGCGTCCCGGCGGATTCGTCGACACGGCCACCGCCACCGTTGTCGCGCTGGCGAGCGCGCCCAAGTACCCACGCCACGTTACCGGAGCCGCGTACTTCGACACCCTGCGCGTTGTACTGCGGTTCGTACGCATCGGTCAGGTACCGCAGCCAACAGAAGTCAACCTCCGTATTCCGTTGCCGGGGCGCTAAGTCTCGGTCGCGGCCCTGGACGTCCTCGCTCGGTCCCTGTTGCGCTGCAGGACACGGACGTCGGGGTCGACGACCACGACTCGCGGTGAGAAGTCTGTCTTCACCTGCAGCACCTGCCCTTGGCCGGCGTTCAACGTGACGACCTGGCGCGCTACCGGACCGCGTTGGCCGGCGGCCACCTCGCCGCCCTGTAATTCGATCTCCACATCCGCTGAGCCCGTGCCAACGTTTTCAACAGATACTCCAGTCTGCCACTGACCGTCGCGGTACTCAGAGCTCACAATATGCACTGTAAACTCGGGTAAGGCGGAGCTGCGCATCCATTGCTCAATAAACTCGGCAAAGTGAGCAGCGTCAGGCGCAACCCGCTGCAGCTGAGCAAGCAGAACCTCCGGACTGGCGTCGTCCCCAAGGCGCAGTCTGTCCTGTGCGAAGTTGCGCACGCCGTCGTCCATGCGATCAGCGCCTATTGCATCCCTCAGCATCCACAGGACAAATGCCCCGCGCTGTGACAGCACGGCCTCACCACCTGCGTCACGCTCCGTTGTCAGCAATAGTCCGCGCTCCGTTGACGCACGGCGCGCGGATAAGTACGAGGCCTCAAGCTGCCGCGAGTACGCCGCGCGACTGTCAGTCCCGCGTGCGCTCTCATGCAGAAGCAGGGTAGCATAGTTCGCCATCCCCTCGACCATTAATCCATCGCCTGGCTTCGATCCCGCGGTAATCAGATGCCCCCACCATTGGTGCGCCACTTCGTGCGCTACCACGCTGAAGGCCAGGGCTTCCTGAGATTCGCCGCGAGACAGGAAGCCGATCCCCTCCGACATACTGATATTTGTGGGGAACGCCGTGGCGTTGGTTTCAAGATCCGGGAATTCACTCAGCCGCAGATCAGTCCATGGATACGCGCCGAACCATGATGAATACCTCTCCCGCGCAGCGGTCATCGCGTCGAGCATCACGTCAACGTTGCTATCATGAGTGCTGTGATAAAACACAGCCGATCCGTCTCGCGATCGCGAGTTCCAGCGACCGGCGATGAGATTCAGCGAGGCGACGGGTGTTTCGCTCTCCCACACCACGGTAGTGAAGTTGCCGGTTGTCTCCTCAGACATCTGCTTGCCGACCGAGTTCACTGTGTACTCGCGCGGTGCCCGAACTTCGATGCGCGATGTATATGAGTGTCCATCGTTGAATCCTCGGCCGCCGCTGCGTGTGTCCATCGGAGCGTTCTCACGCAGATCAACAAAGCCGGGCGAAGGGAACAACGTACCATCGCGGGTGGAAAGCAAAGCGCCCTCAGCCAGAATGAAGGAGCGAGTGCCTCCGCCATTCCGCGTCATGCCAACGGGTTGCGAGAGCTCGTAGCGGAATCCCACCTCGATGGAGTCGTTGGGAGCAAGCGGACGGGGCATCGCGAGGCGGTGCAGATAGCTTCCTGAAATCGCGGCGGCGCTCGCGCCGCCCAGCGTCCACTCCACATCGCCGACCGCGTTCGTCACCGTAAACACCAGTTCGGGAATCGTGTCCGATGAGTTATTTCGCATCACATACGTTCCGGCAACGCTCGCTCTGGATTGAGCCGGGTCCAGTTCAAACCTTGCGTCGAGTGCAGTAATCTGAGCCATTGGGGCGTCGGACCACTGTGTCGCGTTAGCGAGGAAGTGTTGCTCCACGCGCTGTTTCGTGGACGCACCCTGAAAGCCCGCGTCAATTCTGATGGAGAGAAAGCCTACGATCACGAGCGGAGCGAAGGCGAAAGGCACAAGACGAGTTGCCGATGTCAGTAAATGGCGTGGTGATCGGCGCGACGAATTACGCAGCGGATCAGCCTCAACACGAGTGAAGGTGCGCATGGTCAACGCGGCAAAAAACGCGGTCAGCGCGAGAGCTCCGATCCTGTTCAGCAGCAGGGAACGACCGTTCAGTGGAAACACTCCAAAGTCGGACCAGCGAAGGACGCCCCACAGTGGCCAATTGTTCGCCCATGTCATCTCGCCGCTAATGAAAAGGGTGCCGGTGGCGGTAAGGGCTGCAATGCCAATAGCCAACGCGGCGGTGCGACTCTTCACAGCCGACACGACGGCCATGAGGAAGCTCGTCCACAGCATGAAAGTAGGTGCGAGAACTGCGCCAAAGATCAGGAGCAAAGGCCAGATGTCGAAGCCACCGCCTTGCGCACTCAGCTGTAAGACGGACGCGGTGAAACAGCCGGTCAGCGCAACGACGATGACTGCGAACAGCGCCAGCCCTCGACCACCGAGCAGTGATGCTTCGGAAAGAGGGGCTGCGTGCCCGATGGCGTCGAATCGCGTTGCAACGTCGCGATACATCAGTTCGACCACGGCGAAAAGAAGATACAAGCACAACAAAACTGTCACGGCGGGAATTGCTCGAACGGCAAACACACCGCTCTCGAGCGCGATGGAGGCTCCGGCCGCGTCCTCGCCGCCCGCGCCGGCTTCAACCACAACAAACATCAGGAACACCACGAACCCCCAGAGCGCAGGCTGCCGGCGAAGTTGCCGCAGTTCAGCTGCGAGCACGGTTCCCATGCCGCGCCGAAAGCCAGGCGTACGCACGGACATCGCGAGGTCCGTGAGACGAGCGAACCCTGCACTTGCAGACGCCGCTTGCGGTGGCGCAGTCGGGTCGACGCGGCGCGCGAATATCTGGCGCAGTGTTTTGGGCCACCGCACGAGTGACGCATGCTCCCCTACAGCACCGAAAGCGCGTCGGCTGAGCACGAGCATCAATGCCGCTGGTACCACCAGGATCAGCAGTCGACTGATCAGGAGAGTACGATCGAACGCAACGGGAGCGCTGTTGTAAAATGTAAGACCCTGATCGTTCGCGAAAAGAAAGCGTTGAATCCAACGCAGTCCGGTTGCATCAACTGCGACGAGGACGCGGTCGAGCGCCACGGGTAGCGTCGATGGGGCCCACGTCCACGTAAACATGAGCGTGCCGACAAAGAACACGATTGGCACGAAATAGACTGCCATGGGGCGTCGGGCGAAGGCTCCCACCACGAAGGATATTGTTGCAATGAAATAAACCAGAGGTACCGCGATCAGAAGCATTGGCACCACATAGTTGACCAGCGCGAAGGGGCCGTGCGCCGTGTCTGTACCGATGAGTGCCGGCAGCTCTCGTAATGCCAGGAGCAGCACGAGGTGTATTGCGAGTGCGACACCAAGTGCAGCGAGAATCCCCGTCCATTTTCCGAAGAGATATTCGCGCGCGCTGAGAGGCGTGCTGTGCAGCAGTTCAGAGATCTGGTGTTCGTCATCTCTGATCACGCTCAGCCCGGCCATCAGGCTTGCGAAGAATGGATATGCGAAGAACGAGCAGAGCGCGATGTTTGCTGCAAGGGCGTGCTGGGAGTTGTGATAAGCCAGCGCGCCTCCGACCCCCGTGTCACCCGAGGGTATGAACGGAGCGGCATTGACACTGCTTACCACAAGGGCGATAGAAACGAGCAAAACCCAGAAGAGAGGGTTGATCAGCTCAGCGAAGAACTCCTGACGCGCGATGAGACGGAGTCGCGGAGAGATCACGCGGCGCCGACGGAACGGGCCCGTGCGTCGCGGTCGATGGCGCATGCCACGAGGTAGGCATCTTCAAGCGTGGGAGACGCCGGCGAAAAGGCCGGATGAACATCCCCCGATGATGAGTAAACGCGCGCGCGCAGTTGTCCCTCGGCCAGGTGTGACTGAATGATCTGTGCACCGTGCAGATTGTGATCGTGGTCGTGGTCGGTGGCGAGAGGCCCCTCGAAGACGCACCCAGCGAGCTGTGTGCGCGCCGCGTGAGGCGTTGTAAAGCTGAGAAGCCGACCGAAACGCAGTACGGCGAAACGCGAGCAGAGCGTCGCGACATCCTCGACGATGTGTGTGGACAGAATGACGACGCGGTCGGTGGCGAGTTCCGCCAATAATCTGTAGAAACGTTGTCGCTCCTCCGGATCGAGACCGGCGGTCGGTTCGTCGACGATCAGCAGCCGCGGGTTGCCCGCGATCGCCTGAGCGATACCAAGGCGCTGACGCATTCCGCCGGAGTAGGTCTTCACAGAACGTCTGGCGGCGCCGCTCAGATTAACGCGCTCAAGAAGTTCATCGGTGAGGTACGCTTCACCTCGTGGCGATTCAACGCCCTTGAGCCGCAGCATATGCAGAAGCATTGCATGGCCGCTCAAGTTCGGATAGAAGCCGAAATACTGCGGAAGGTATCCGACTCGTGCACGCATCGACGGTGGTGCGCCGACAACGTCATTGCCGTCGAGGAGCACCCGTCCCGACGTTGGCTCCAGGAGACCGGCCAGAATACGCATCAGCGTTGTTTTGCCGGAGCCATTGGGGCCGAGAAGGCCAAACAGACCGGTGGGGATCTGCATGTTGAGCGATTCGATGGCTACAACGGGTCCGGAATAAATCTTGACGAGATCGCGGATTTCCAGCACGCACGTCTCCTTTCGAAGGGATCAACTGGTAGGTATTCGTGATCGTACGATCAACGCAGTGCGGTGTTTCGATTGATCGTGGACCGTCGCGGATCAGATACCGAGAACGATCGCTGCAACCGACGGTTTCAGTTGCCGCAGCGATGCAACGTGCTGTGGTGCTCGCGGGCAGACGGATTGTCGCGGCAATGCCGCAACACGACTACATCCACCGTCGGACCCTGCTCTTATACGCGAGATACTCGACGCCGAACTTTCGTTCGAGATATTCTTCCTCTGGCTCTATGGCGAACTTCTGGAGCACCAAGGCGCAACCGGGGGTGAGGAGCAGAATCCATGCGTTGCTGAGTGCGATGGCGACCCCGATGCAAGCGACGACCATTTGCAGGTACATGGGATTGCGCGTGAAACGATACGGGCCGCTCTCGACGATCTGTGTTGTCGGGCTCCATGGGTTCTCACTCTGACCGGAGCGCCGCATCCGAATCACGGATTGCGCGCCGAGCCCGAGCACCGCGCCCGCAACGATGAGCCCACCTGCCCAATAGCGCTGAGGTGCGGCAAGTGCGAAAACGGAATCGAGTGGCCAGACGCGATTGAGACCGACTCCCGCCATCACGGCAAGCAACGGTATCGCGGGCGGAAGCACGCGAACTCTGGCTCCGTCTCTCTCGTTCTCAGCTCCCATAAGTCACTCCGGTTTAACAATCCGAGATGCAGCGACTGACGCGCTTCAACTTAGCGACCGTCGGGAGGCGGCGGGGGAGGTCGTCGTGCAGGTCCGCCCTCCGGACCGCCCCGTGGCCCTCCGCCGGGCCTTCCTCCAGGGCCGCCGGGCGGAGGAGGACGAAACGGATCGGGCAGCCGACTTATGTCGGCCAACCGCTTACGTTGATCGGCGTCGAGCACTGGCGCAAGCGTACCCTGCATTCCCGTGAGCTCATTGCGCAGTCGCGTGCGGGCAGAGTCGATAATGCGCCCGTTCTGTTCCGCAGTGGCCTGCAGCGCGGCAATCACCGCGTCACGTTGATCCGCGCGCGGTTGAATGATCTCCGTCATGTGATGAACAAAACCTTGGGGGCGCTGCAACGCACCGACCTCCCGTGCACGCTCCATGCGCCAGCGTCCCTGCAGCACCATGCCGAGTGCAATGCCAATCAGCAGCGTGGTGACAAGAACAATACTTGACTTGACTTCGAGTTTCATTGGCGTTCACCATTCTGATCGAGAATGTCCCAGTTGCTGCTGTATGCAGACGCGAGTGTGACGGTCGGTAAACCGAGCGCACGATCGAGCAATGGACTGTTGCTGTCGCGGGTGGATATCACATTCATCGCTGCGATGACCAGCATAGCGGCCGCAGCAAGTGGTGCCATGCGCAGGAACATGCGCTCGAGCACCATATTAAACGGCGGCAGTGAGGAGCTGGTCTCCATCACCCGATCACGCGACTCGGCGAGGCGCGACATGACACGATCCGAAAACCCTTCACGGAATGAAGGTGGGCCAACGGCTTGCCTGTGGTCCTTTAGAACAGACGCGAGAATGTCTGCATCTGTGGGAGGAATGTTCCCCTCGCGAGGTGTGTCAGGATTCATTGTGCTGTTCCCTGTACATAGGGGGTCAGAAGGGTCTTGAGTTCAGCTACACTGCGGGACAACCGGCTCATCACAGTTCCGGGCGGAATGCCGAGAATGTCCGCGGTTTCATTGGTCGAAAGTCCGTCGATCAATCGCAGAACAACTACGGCGCGATGTTTGTCATTTAATGTTGCGACGGCCGCGTTGATCTTGCTGGTGCGTTCCTTCTGTTCGGGATCTGCTGGTTCTATCGCAGGCTCATTTACGGCGTCAGGCGCCTGATCGCGACTGATAAAGCGCGTCCAAGAACGTTTGCGACGCTTCAGTGCGTTCAGAGACAGGTTCATCGCGATGCGCCTGAGGTAAGTGCTGAGTGATGCGTCGCCGCGAAACTGATCCATGGATTTGTGAAACCTGATGAAAGTTTCCTGTCCCACGTCATCTGCATCGTCCCCCGCGCCGAGCATACCGATCACGACCGACGCAACTGCTCCCTGATGACGTTCGACCAGAATCCGGAACGCCGCATCATTCCCGCCGCGGGCCTGAGCGATCAGCTCCGCATCGGACGCCTCTGGCTGAGTGTCTGCGTTCGTGGTCAAGCTCAGTACGTTCCGGTGGGAATGAAGTATGTCTGCGGTGGTCGTCGGCATCCTCCCAGGGATTCGAAGAGGGTCTGCGCATTGGACAAGTCCATTCCCGATCCTATTCCATTTTCCCGAAAGTTCTTGCCAACCCAGAGGAGAACGGAATGAACGAAGGGGATGGGTTGTCCATGAAGCACCATTTGCGGAGACCATACATGAAGTGCGTCAAATCTTTTCGATCCATTGCCGCCGCCATTGTCGTCGCGGCCGGCACGATAATAGCCTGTGCCAATCAAGTGACCGCCGCGCAGGATATGAACGGCTTCGGTGGCGACACTTTGTCGGTTCAGTCTGGACTCCAGGGAGCGCGGTGGGCTGCGAACGTAACGGTGTCCTTCGCCGATGGATACATGCGCTATCGCTCGAACGGTATCCCGAATCATGCCAGGCAGGCTGAGTATGCGCTCCCGTTGCCCGGGACTCGCGTTCCGGGTGCTACGTCCGCGTACGCAGGCGCCGATCCGACAAGAGCGCAGGCATATGATTTTCAGATTCCGCTTGTGCCCAAAAAAGCCGCGACACCTACGTCGACCAATCTTGGAACGATCGGCATGATGATTTCAGGGGCCGGATTGTTTAATCCATATGAAGGAGACGGTAAGACAGTTGCGATGGCGAGCAACTTCACGGTGAAGAACAGCTCCGGTGAGAGTGTAGCGTTCCTCGATACGTGCAACGGCCACCCGACGCCGTTCGGCGAATATCACTATCATGCGCTCCCTCCGTGTGTGACCAGCACGGTCGACGTCGCCGGTGGTCCATCACACATCATCGGCGTGGCGTTCGACGGCTATCCCATTTACGGTGATCGCGACATCAACGGTAAGCAGCTCACCGCGGCCGATCTGGATCAGTGCGGCGGTGTAAACAGCGCAACTCCGGAGTTTCCTGCCGGCGTATATCACTATGTTCTGTTGAATACTGCCACGGCGGCCTCGTCAATACGGTGTTTTACGGGTGAGGTCAGGATTACGATGCGCATGCCGGGGATGTAGCGTCTCCGGTACATCACACCGGGAAATACGTCGACGTCAGATATATCAATCGCCGTTGTGCACGAACGAAACCCGGCAACAGCGTGAATGCGCTCGATGGTGATGCCTTAACGGTGCGCCGACGGGCCCGTCACACAGGCGCGCACTTCAGGGGAAACAAGTTGTGAAGAATACATTAACGAACCAGCGACGGTGCGCGACGCGAGGAGCGCTCACGCTCTTGTACTCCTTTGCCGCTGCTGCGTGTGGCGGCTCAGCTCTCGCCGCACACAGCGACGACGCGCACACCGTACCTTCACTGAACGCACTGCCACTCGGAGACGGAAAGATCTTAACTTCGCCGCGGGTGGGTTACGTATTCTGTTGCCAGACCAGCTTTGGAAACAACGGGGCACCACCGGGCAAAGCTCCCTGGATCACTGGCGCTGTATGGGATCAGACCGCGAAGCCGACCGTGAGCGGAAGCATTCAGTGGCCAAATGCGCAGATTGCCATTACGCGGATCGGCGCCGAGCGCGTTGTGACAGCCAACAACTTGCCTGTTCATACCACCGGCGTGTTTCCCATTGCGCGATCCGATCCGGCATATCGATACGACGGAAATCCCAATCCGATCGCCGAGCAGGTGATCCTGCTTCGTTTGTCGGCGGTTCCAGCACCGTCGGCAACGCCCCGGTGTGTTCCGCAAGGCATGATCGGATTTACATTAAGCGGCACGGCGCTGTACAACGCGCTGGACGCACTCGGCAGGGATATTGCGGCGCATGAGGTGCAGGACCTGTGCAGCGGTCATCCGCGGGGGAGGGGACAGTATCACTATCACTCATGGAGCAGTTGTATGGAGGACGCTGGCGACGCCTCCACGCACAGCGAGCTCGTGGGCTATGCACTGGATGGTTACGGCGTGTTCGGCATGCGAGGTGTGGGCGGTCAGCCGTTGATCAACAGCGATCTGGACGTGTGCCACGGCCACACGCATTCGATTCCCTGGGACGGACAGCAGGTGGTGCTGTATCACTATCACATGACCCGTGAGTACCCGTATTCGGTGGGGTGTTATCACGGTGTGTCGTAACCGTTGCGCCGAGTTGCGCGACAATGCGTGTGCCCGTACAGCTTGCAGGTCAGGGCCCCGCTTGGTTTCTTTGTCCCCGATCGAGCGCGTGATGGTACAACCTGCGATTCTGCCCCGGGACGACTCCATTCCCGGGCGGTGCTACAATAACGTCGACACGTGCGCCTCGACTGATGAATGAAGCTCAACCGCTCCGTACAATCATTGCGAGAGAAGATCCTACGGGTGCCGATGCGCTCTGGTGTCTTGAGCAGTACTACGAGGAACTGCGCGGCCGGTTCGAAGAAGGCTTCAGTGCTTCGAAGAGTCTGGTTTCTGATCCCTCGGAGTTCTCGCCTCCTCGCGGTTCCTTTCTGGTGGTCAGGCAGGAAGGCCGTGCGGTTGGATGTGGCGGAATTAAACTGACCTCGCCAGACGTCGCGTACATCAAGCGTATGTGGCTTGATTCATCCCTGCGTGGCCAGGGGATTGGCCGTCAGCTGTTGCAGGCGATTGAAGCCACCGCCGAAGGAATGGGCTGCCGTGTGGTCCAACTCGAGACGAATCGCGCGCTCACAGGGGCAATTCAACTGTATCGTGCCTCCGGCTACCGGGAAGTCGAACCGTTCAACAGCGAGTTCTATGCGCATCACTGGTTCGAGAAGTCGTTGAACCGGTAGATCGTTGCAGTTCTGAGGGAGCAGGCCCCGTCGATAGAGCGCCACGCCATCGCGACGGGCCACAGGCCAGTCGCAAAACGAACTTGCGTCGCGCTGTTCGCGGGCCGCCGCCGCAAAGGAAAGAAAATGAAGAACTCATCTGTCCTCGGGCCGCGGCGACAGACGGTGTGGCGATGGTCCGTATTGGCGGTGTTCCACGCGTGTGGTAGTAGCGGCCGAGTGACCCTTGGCGGGTCCGTGGGAAATCTGAGCCAGGTTGATGGAGTGCTTATTGGCGCGTCAGGTGGCCCCCACCCCATCGTAGGCTCGGTTGGTCCCATCCCCCCTCCAGCTCGAGTGGGGCGACACGCTAGACTGGCGATGTACATTTAACCCTTCGCCCATGCCCAAGCCTGTGCGGCTCCTGTTTCTCCTGAGCGTGCTGACCCACGCACAACTGAACGCTCAGCAGTCCGCCAACGATCCTCGCGCACTCAGACTTATCGATCGCGCCATTCTCCGAATGGGAGGAGATTCGCTCCTCCGATCCATCACGTCGATGCGTACAGACGTGATGACCCAGTGGCAGCGCACCACCTTCGGGACCCACCCGTACAGCGATCAGCCGTCCTACGAACGTCATCAAGACCTTCGTAACTACCCACTGAAAGCCTGGCGCAACACCCGCAGCTTTATTCCGGGCAGCGCCACCGCAGCGGACGTCGTACTCGACACGATAGGTGCCCGCGTTCTCTCCAACGGAGACCGCCCCGCGATGATACTCCCGCTGAATACTGCGTACGTGGATGAACGCCGCGAGCTCTTCGCCTTTGCACCTGAACGGCTCCTGCTGCTCGCGCGGGATGGTGGCTTGCTGCGTGCGCTGCCAGACACAACTATCGACAGGCTGAAACACAGCCGCGTGACGGCGCTGGTCGACGGGTTCCGCACGACGATATTCCTCCGGGAGGCAGACGGGTTGCCAGCGATGGCGCGATTTCGCGCCGATGAGGTGAATGACTTCGGGTTGGCGCCATGGGGAGAGATGGAAATCGAAACATGGTACAGTGCGTGGGGCATGGTTGCACCCGGCGTCCTGTTGCCGCGCCAGCGGGACGTGCGACGTGCTGGTAGTGGGTACAAAAGAATGACCGTTCTGTCGACGATTATTAATCCACCAGCGCCGGCTGATTCCTTCGCAGTGCCCGATTCCATCGTGCAGAGGTTTCTGGCCACGGAGCGTCGGCCCATGTGGTCCGTGTCTTTGGACGGTGCCCAAGTCATCGAACGCGACTTCGTCGCATTCCCGCCGCAGTTGGGGGCCGCCGGCGCTGTAAGGGTCGGCGGCATGTGGGTCATGCTCGAAACGGGGCAGGCGCCTGGCGCAATGCCGCTGGCGCAAGCCTGGTTTGCTAAACAGTCTCCAGTCGCGAAGATCGGCGGCGGTGTGGTGACATTCACGAGCACATCAAACGGCGGTGTGTCCTGGTTCGCCGAGCAACGCATACCGCTCTGGATCGCTCCCGGCGCGGCGCGCATGGTGCAGAAGATCGTTGGTCCGGCGCTGGCGAGTCGAGCAACGGTTATAAGCAGCGGACGATGGATACGCGTTGGCACAGACTCACTCTGGCTCGAACCGCTTGATGTCCCCGACGCTGTTGGCGCCCTCGCCGTTTACTCGCCGACACATCGGTGGGTATTCAGCGCAGCTGCGTTTGCCTTCCCCTGGGGGCAGGTGGAACGGGACGCCTTTGTTGCGAGGCTGCGCGCGCGTGGTTGGCCCGTGGAATGGATCGGTTCGGCACGCGGTATTCGGCAAGCGCTGCCGTAGCGGCGTGCGATATTTCCGGCCCACACAAAGTTGAAACCGGGGCCCACGGATTTTCCTGAGTCTCAAGCCGCCGACGGTATGCCGATCGAAACATTCGGTGCGTCACCGACGTCGGATCTATCACAGTGACGCAAGACATCAACCCTTCCGAGTACACATCGCCTTTCGCTATTTCGCGACACACCGCTCCGGCCGTGTTGGCGGCCTTTGTGGCGCTCGCGTTTGTCACGTTGGTAACGGCTGCGCAGGTTGTTCCGTACATTAATCCGCGGGGTCCGGAGCCGTTGACGTGGTCTCAGGCGCTGGTGATCAGCGGCTCCCGCTGGATGATCTGGATTGTGCCAACGCCATTTATCGTGGAATTCGGTCTGCGATTCGATTTTCGAGCGGGACGAAGGCTTGCTTCGGTTATGGTGCATGCACTGCTTCTGGCGGGGTCGTCAGTGCTGGTGTGGGTGTGCATCAGTCGATCACTCCAGTCGGTAAACGGCGTCATGCGGGCGGAGGGTTTCACGGCGCTGATGCGTCGCACGCTGGTGGGCACGCAACCGCAGACCGCAGCACTCACGTACCTGCTGATCATCGGTCTGGCGGCTGGCGTGCGCGCGTGGCAGCAATCACGTGATGCGACCGCGCGCGCCGCACGCAGCGAGGTTCTTGCTGCCGAGGCGCGCCTTGAAACGCTCGCGGCGCGACTGCAGCCACACTTCCTGTTCAACACTCTTCACATGGTCGGATCTCTGATTCACACACAGCCTGAGGAGGCCCGTTCTGTACTGTCCGAACTGGGCGACCTGCTTCGGGAAGCCTTGAGCGATTCGGGGAGTGGTGAGGTGACGGTTCAGGAAGAGATCCGGCTGGCTGAGCGTTACCTCGCGATCGTGGGCCGCAGATTCGGAGATCGGCTGCGACTGACTCTCTCAGTGGAGCCGGCGTGTCTGGCAGAACCTGTACCGCGATTCCTGCTCCAGCCCCTTCTGGAAAATGCCATACAACATGGGGTTGCCCCCGAGGCGGAGGGAGGTGAACTGCGATTGGCGATCACGCGCGAGCGCGGCACCATGCGTGTGGCCGTTTGGAATCCCGGCCGGATCCACGAAAGCGTTGCATCACACGGCCTTGGGATTGGTGCGACCCGCGAGCGGGCAGCGATGTGGCGGACGGGGACGACTTTCTCGTTAGGTAACCGGGGCGGCGGTGTTGAGGCTGTGCTGTTGATACCGCTCCGGAGCACCGCATGACAGATCTGCGGGTGGCAGTCGTGGACGACGAACCGATCATGCGTAGCGATCTTGTGCGCATGTTGAACGACGTGGAGGGAGTGCAGGTCGTTGGCGAAGGCCGCAACGGTGTGGAAGCGTTGGAGCTGGTGCGGGATCATGCTCCTGACGCTCTTTTCCTTGACGTCGAAATGCCGGCGTTGAACGGAATCGATGTTGCCACGAGCCTCGGCGACCATGGCGCTCCGTTTCTGGTGTTCGTGACGGCCTACGATCGTTATGCACCTCAGGCCTTTGATGTTGAGGCCGTGGATTATCTCCTCAAACCGTTCGATGCCCGTCGTCTTGCGCGATGTGTGGAGCGTGTCCGCGCGAGACAACAGCAGGTGGTGCAGGCGTCAGCGCACGGTGTCACTACGCGCTACGTAGCCCGAGTGGGCGTTCGGATCGGAAATCGTATCCAGGTCGTGGATATGTCAGACGTGCATTGGATCTCGGCGTCGGGCAACTACGCTGAGCTGCACACCGAGGCCGGGGTTCACCTCTGTCGACGCACGATGCGAGATCTCCAACGAGCGCTCGATCCAGCGCATTTCATGCGCATTCATCGGTCGACTATCGTGCGGATGTCGTGCGTGCGTGATTTGCGGGCTGCTGGAGCCGGCGATTGGATCGTGCATCTTCACCGCGGCGAGACTCTGCGCTTGTCGCGGTCCTATCGCGACGCGTTTGTTCAGCGGCTGGGGCGGGTTGGCTGACTGACGGGGTTGGTTCTGCCCGGCATACGACAAGGGTCCGGCCAGGCGAAATGAGCGGCCCATGCTCGCCCGTGCCTTAGCGCACCTTGATCCCTTGATCTACATTCCCGATCATGACGTCTGATCGCCGCAGGTTCTGGACGCTGCAGCTCGCCGGGTGGAGCGCGTTTTATCTGGCGATGTCCTTCTCGCGCATCGGCAGTTTTCCCCTGAGCTACATGCTCGTGGACAAGCTGGCGCTCACGCTGCTTGGTGTCGTCGCCTCCATGCTCCTGCGCTCGCTGCTGAAGCCGCTCATCGACAATCAGGCCGGGCTGTGGCGAGTAGTGACAGTCTGCGTGCTGGCGTCCTACGCTCTGGCGGCGGTGTGGACGGCCGCCTTCAACGTGACAGGGATTCAGCTCCGGGAGCGAATGCTCGGACGCACGTATGCGATCGATTCCATCGGCGAATTGTTCAGTGGCACGGTGTATCATGCGTTCACGCTGGTGGCATGGGGGTTTCTCTACCTCGGAATCCGGCACCACTACGCGCTGCATGCCGCACGCGAGCGGGCGCTTCGCGCAGAGGCGATGGCGGAACGTGCGCGCCTCAATGCATTGCAATATCAGCTTAATCCGCACTTCTTCTTCAACGCGTTGAACGCGGTCTCGACGCTGATCGTCGAGCGTCGGAACGACGAAGCCACCACCATGATCGCCCGCCTCGGCGACTTTCTGCGTGCCACGTTGGGGCAGGACAGCAATGCCAATATCACGCTGGCCGAAGAACTGGGTTTCGTGCAGCGTTACCTGGACATCGAGCAAATTCGATTCGGTGATCGACTGGCAGTCCAAGTTGATGTCGACGAAGAGGCATATGTTGCCACTGTGCCGCTACTCCTGCTGCAACCACTGATCGAGAACGCGATTCGTCATGGGATCGCGCGGCTTGCCGAGGGAGGCGTGGTTGATATTTCTGCTGCGCGGATCAACGAATCCCGACGCGCGTATCTCGAGATCGTGATCCTCAACAGCGCTCCAGCCGAAACCGCGACACCCGTAGTGGATGCGGGCATCGGACTGTCCAATGTTCGCGAGCGCCTGACGATGCTTTATGGCGCAGATCAGCGGTTTTCGGCGCTACGGCAGAGCGACGGCAGCTTCAAGGTGCATCTCCGCTTACCGTTCGTCGCCGCGTCTCACGACCTGTCTGAGATCGCGACGGCGGCCATGGCCCGCAGATGATGACGCGAATCCGTACCGCAATCGTTGACGATGAGTCACTTGCGCGGCGGGGGATTCGGGCGCGTTTGGCGAATCGCAGCGAGTTCGAAGTGGTCGCTGAGGCCGACGAAGCGTCGGCAGGGGTTGTCGCAGTCAGCCGACATCGCCCTGAGCTTCTGTTCCTCGACATCGAAATGCCGGATGCCGATGGCTTTGCGGTCCTCGCGCAGCTGCCGCCAGGCGTGAGACCACTGGTGATTTTTGTGACGGCGCATGACGATCGGGCGCTGCAGGCATTTCGGGTGGAGGCATTCGACTATCTGCTCAAACCGCTCGACGACGCGCAATTTTCGCACACCTTGAATCGGGTGATCGCTCATCTGGCTGAACGGCGCCCGGCGCGGAGCGAACGAATCGTCGTCCGTTCGCGCGGACGCAGTATCGCGCTGGATCCCGAAGCGATTGATTGGATCCAGAGTGATGGTGACTATGTTCGTATTCACACGGGTCGGAACAGTTATCTGCACCATGCAACATTGACCTCGATGGCGGCCACCTTGACGTCGCTGCCCTTCGCGCGCGTCCATCGTAGCGCCATCATCAATGTGGGCCGCGTGCGATCGTTGGAGCGTCTCACCAACGGAGATCATGAGATCCGATTGACGACAGGTGTACGCGTCAGACTGAGCCGCACCTATCGCGAAGCGCTCATAGGGCAACTCGGTCCGGGCTTCTGAGCGCCGACACCGGTTCGGCGAGCCCAGGCACCGGTTGGTCGACCTTTCGTTGACCTGATCTCGAGGGTACCCCAGGTTCACATATCTTTCACTGGTGAGCGGTGCCTCAATGACACGAATCCGGAATTTCATTAGCGGGCCCGCGGCGGCGTTCGCGCTGTTCGCGGCAGTTCCCGCCAGCGCTGGAGCAAGCGAACTGCGGGTAGAAGCGGCCACAGTGACCCGCACAAGTGCCGGCGTTCCGCGGGTGCACACTCGCGTGGCCTGGAAGAATGCGTGGCGCAATGCGAAGAATCATGACGCCGTATGGCTCGCCGTAAAGATGCGCACCAGCAAAGGCGGGCGCTGGAGGCACGCGCGTATCTCTGCTGCTGCATCAAACGCGACCAATCCGTCGATTGAATGTGCTCCGACCGCAGATCAGATCGGTGTTTTCTGTGCCACAAAGCAGCCTTGGCGTGGTGACGTGGCGTTCAGCGTGCAGTTTGATGTTGACGCAACGCAGTGGTCTGAGCGCGACCGCGCGGCGGCGCAGGTTGAGGCGTCGGTGATCGGCCTCGAAATGGTCTACGTACCCGCTGGACCGTTCTTTATTGGGGATCCTGATCCGGCGAGCGTGGCGCAGGCCGCGTTTTATCGTTCCAACGCGCAGGGGCAGCACGCCGGACTCTTTCGTGTGGCCGACGAGAAGGCTGTGCAGGTGGCGAACACCGAAGGAGCGCTGTTTTATCAATCTCCGACGCAGTACACCGGGGATCAGCGCGGTCCGATACCCTCTGCCTTTCCGAAGGGCACGCGCGCGATGTACGCCATGAAATACGAGGTCTCGCAGGGATCGTACGCCACGTTCCTGAACATGATCGCCGAGGATGCGACGCACTTCCGCGCCAATAATGCGGGACTGGGCTATGAGCAGAACCGAGGGACAATTCGCAAGGTGGAGGGAACGTTTATGGCCGATTCACCACATCGTCCCGCCAATTGGATTAGCTGGGACGATGGCATGGCGTTCGCCGATTGGGCCGGTTTGCGGCCGATGACTGAATTTGAGTTCACGAAGATCGCGCGCGGACCGGTTGAACCAGTGGCCGGCGACTATCCGTGGGGGAGCGCGTCCAAAGCCCGGCTCGCACGGGTACTGGGCTCCGATCTTGATCTGGTTCGTACCGGTGCCGCGGATGAGTCACAGCTGTCGGACAGTACTCGTGAGGCGTTAGGCGCCAGCTACTGGTGGGTGATGGATCTCGCCGGTTCTGTGTGGGAACGAGTGGTAACGGCGGGACATTCAGAGGGGCGTGCATTTCGCGGCACACATGGTGACGGTGAGCTGAGGAGCTACGGAATTGCTACGAATATTGACTGGCCGTCCGGCGACAATGATGGTGGAGGTTACGGATACCGGGGAGGTGGTCACTATGAGTGGCAACGCGAGGCTGGTCGTGATCCGCAGGCCAGGGAACTCAATCCACACAGTCCCGTGTCGTGGCGCCCGTATGGTTCGTGGGGAGGTGCTCCCAGGTCGGTTGCCTATGGGTTCAGGGCCGTGCGAACGGCCGATCCATCGGACACATTAAGCGGTTCACCTGACCTGCAGCAAAACGATCGTGACGGAGTACGGCGCGCCGCGCTCGACTATCTCGAGGGGTTCTACGAGGGCGACACGGCGAAACTTGTCCGAAGCATTCGCCCGGCCGTGTACAAACTCGGCTTTGGTCGGCAACGCAATTCCGCGACCTACGGCGCGGGGGAAGAGATGCCGTGGTCGCAGTTTCTGTCCTATGCCAGGAGTGTGAAGGCTTCGGGTCGACCGACACCAGCAACGGCACCCAAGGAAGTTGAGCTGCTGGATGTTCTCGATCAAACGGCAGCGGTCAAGGTGACGGCGTGGTGGGGAATCGACTACCTGCTGTTGGCGAAGTTCGACGGGAAATGGATGATCACGAGCGTTCTGTGGCAGTCGCCGCCGAGGCCTGGCAGCTGAATGGGGGCTGTCGGCTGACGCAGGAACGACAAACGACGCGTGTGGGAGAACGGCACGTGCCGCGAGGGGCGCCGGCGAGTATATTAAACGGCGCACCGCAGACACGTGCCCGCTCACCCAGGAGTCATGTGACGAACCGATTGTGTATCGCACTGCTGGCCGCCGCGTTAACTACGCAAGCAGTTGACGCGCAGCAGCCTCCCCGACGCGACGGAAGCCGGCTGTGGATTGATCCAGCGTGGAGCAACGGCACACCGGGCCGCGGCACACCTCGCATGATGCTCTGGTTCGACAATCAGCTGTTGCCCGGTGGCGACGCGTACGCCGTTCAAACGAGAGTCCTCGCTGGTGCGCGGCGGCGTGCACTGCGCGTGCAGATTGTGGATTCGTTGAAAGCACTCCATGAGGCATCATGGAAACGCGCCGGACCTGCCATTCAACGACTTGAGACTGCCGGTGTGCTCGCCGACTGCGAGCGGCACTGGATCGTAAACAGTGTGTCATGCGACCTGCCAAGTGGCGACGTCACGGCGCTGGGAGCAATCCCCGGCGCATCTCACGTGTATCGCGTGACGCCACGGGCCGCCTCTGTGGCGACCGCTGGCCCCGTGCCAACCGCCGGTTGCGTGAAACCGGTCGATGACTATCGACCTGATCCTGCCAGGACATCCTGGAACGTACGCGCACTCGGCGTGGATCGTGTGTGGAGCGAGTACGGGTTAACGGGTCGTGGCGTCCTGCAGGTGGTGCACGACTTTGGCTGGACGCTTGCCGCACCTACGATCCAGGCGACGCTGTGGTGTAACGCGCGCGAGGTTCCCGGCAATGGAGTGGATGATGACGGAAACGGCTACATCGACGACGTGCACGGTTTCAACTTCGATCGACGTGACGCGTCCATTATTGGCGGGAATGTTCTGGACGGTGGCTTAACGCACGGTGATTTGACGGCGGCGCTCCTTGCTGGCCGCGATATCGTTGATACGGCGCTTGTGATCGGGATGGCACCAGGAAGCCGCTGGGCGGCCGTGCAGAGTTCGGGCGATATTGCAGCAGGAGTGGAATGGGCGCTCACCGTGGGCGCGGATACTTACTCGATGAGTTTCTCGATTCCTGCGTTGGGTGAACTCCGAGGGCATTGGCGTCGTGTCCTGGAGCACGGGGCACTCGCTGGCCTCTTCTTTGTTTCGGGCGCCGGCAATTTTGCGATGGAGGGATCTCCTTCATACGCCCCCGTGCCTGTTCAGATGCGGATTCCCGAAGACGTTCCGCTCGCCGTACTCGGCATGGCGGGCGTTGGAAGAGACGGCAGTCGCCCGCCGTTTTCCAGTCAGGGGCCCGTGGACTGGAGCACAGTGGATTATTCAGAGGGGAAGGTTAATAAACCTGATCTCGCGACCATCAACACGAATATCCTTGCGATCGACTCAGCCGGCCGTGCGCACTACCGAGGTGTCAATGGCTGGTCGGGCAATTCGTTTGCGGGTCCTCACATGGCGGGAGTTATCGCTCTGATGCTCGAAGCCAATCCCGACTTGACGCCGTGGGAGGCGCGCGAAATTCTGGTGACGACAGCGCGCGACATTGGTGCTCCAGGAGAGGACGCTCAGTCCGGGGCGGGGATGGTCGATGCGTATCGTGCAGTTGGCCAGGTACGTGCCCCGTCCGCCCAGCCGCGCCTCTTTCAACGTGTAAGCGATTCACTCTCGGCGATGGAGTCTGCGCTGAGCGCAGTGCGGCGCGATTTGCATCAGCACCCCGAATTGTCGCTGCAGGAGAAGCGGACGTCAGGGGTCGTCGCGGATTATTTGAACACACTTGGACTGGAGGTACGGACAGGGGTGGGCGGTTACGGTGTTGTCGGAATACTCAGGGGCGGCATGCCGGGACCAGTTGTTGCTTATCGTGCCGACATGGACGCCGTGCCGTCACGCGATGCGGATCCGGTCGAGTTTCGTTCTGTGGTGCCGGGCGTGCGCCATATTTGCGGTCACGACATACATACGACGGTGGGACTCGGCCTGGCTGCGGGACTTGCAAGTGTACGAGCGGAGTTGAGCGGCACGGTGGTTTTTGTTTTTGAACCGGCCGAAGAGAATGTCGCGGGAGCTCGTGCCATGCTGGCCGATGGAGTGTTCACGACGAAGCCCGATGCAATCTTTGCCATTCACACGGCGCCGCTCGCTGTTGGTCAGCTCGGCACAATAGCGGGCACGATGATGGCGTGGCGCGACCGTGCGACGGTGCGCCTAACGGGCACTGGTGATCTGGTGCGCGCCGCGGATAGTGTCGCTGGGCTCATTCGTTCGGTGGGCACCGTGCCGCTGAGCCTGGGTGCGGTCCCGCGTGGTGCCGGATTTATCCTCGCGCAGCTCGCGTCCAACACCGCCGGCGCGGGACAGCGGACCCTGGTCGGGTCAATTTCCGTGGCTGATGATGCGTCGAGCGATCGGGCAAGGGCGCAGATCGCTCAGCTCGTCGGGCGGATGTCGCTGCCGGACGTCGCAGTTGCCGTGGAGTACGAGAAGCGATGGATCCCCGGTGTAACGAATGACGTTCAGCTTACTCAAACGGCGACGGCGAGCGTACGCAGGGTATTTGGAGAGGCTGCCGTGCAGAACCTTTCGACGATTTCACCGGCCTTCAGCGAAGACTACGGGGCATTTCAAGCCGTTGTTCCTGGCGCATTCTTCTATCTGGGTGTCGGTCCGGATGGTATGCCGCACAGTCCCGGATACGTGGCGGATGAAGCTGCCATCGTTTTTGGCGCCAGATCGATGGCTGCCGCAATTCTTGATCGGCTCGGACATCCGGTTCCGATTCGGTGACGTAGAGAGGGTGTCAACAGACACCACCAACTCTCACCAACCGAACACAACATGCGTACTGCAATCCTCCTCGCGACCGCCCTCCTTTCTGCCGCGCCCGTCGCTGCGCGCGCACAAACCACTATGGTAGGTGGTGCGGCGATGTACCCCACGAAGGATATCATCGACAATGCCGTAAATTCGAAGGATCACACCACGCTCGTTGCGGCCGTCAAGGCAGCCGGCCTGGTGGAGACGCTAAAAAGCAAGGGACCCTTTACTGTGTTTGCTCCGACCAACGGTGCATTTGATAAACTGCCGGCGGGTACCGTGGACAAGCTGTTGCTGCCCGACAGCAAGAAGACGCTGACAGGTGTCCTTACCTATCATGTGGTGTTGGGTAGCTGGGATGCCAAGGCGATCGCCAAAGCGATCCAGGCTGGCGGCGGCACGGCAGAGCTCAAGACGGTCAGCGGCGGCAAGCTGTGGGCCATGATGCATGGCGCCGACGTCATGATCAAGGACGAAAGTGGCGCGATGGCGACGGTCACCATCGCCGACGTAAAGCAGTCGAATGGTGTGATTCACGTGATCGATACGGTGTTGATGCCCGGCATGTAGTGTCGCTAAGTGAAGCGACAAGTGGCACGGGGGAGAACGTTCACCCTCGTGCCGCTTTGGTGTTCGCCTCGCCCCCCCACCGCAACCGCCAAACCCGCTCGCCGATGTGGGTAGCGGTGGCAATGCAGGAAGCGTTCATGTGAAAAACTGTGCCGCCCGCGACGCACTCATCTGCGCAACATCTAACGCCGCTTGTTCTGCACCCAGGCGTCCACGACCTTCGCCTCGTTCAACACCCCTTCGATCGCACGACCCGCGTTGCGAATACGAACGACGGAAGCACCCCGTGCAAACATGATCGCGCTTTCGCCGCCTAACGTGAACGCCACGTCGCCAATGCCCGCGCCGGTCGGCAGGCGTGTGCCCACGGGCCCTTGCATGTCCCCCAGGAGGTCGAGCAGACGCTCACGCGCCACGGACTCCGACGCTGTGCTGATCACTTCTACATCAAGGACACGCTCGGCGTTGCCTTCGCTGGTCCAGATGCCACGCGTGACGCGGGCACCATCGTCCTCTCGTGAGGATCGACGCGACAGCGTCCACCCCGGTAATTCGTCGCCCCGGAACTCGGGCTGCTGCACCGCGGTGTCCTCCGTGCGGGCACTCTGCCATTCGATGTATGCATAACGCTCCTGCAACAGCTTGAGGAAGTTGGGATCAATCTGCATGGTGATCGCCTTTAGTAAACCGCGCGGCGCGCGCGCGATGTCGGTTGTGGGTCACATGTCCCGGAGGGCGAGAGCCGATCCCGGTAATCGCCATCACCCGCATTGCCAAAGCGCATGTTGCGCGGCAATTCCCCGGTATGTGGCGCGACCTTCGGGTCGGCGTCGACGTCCACCTGCAGGCACGCGTCAAAGATGTACTCGGAGGCCGTGCACGCGCCCTTCCACGCAATCTCATGATAGCTGAATCCAGACCAGCCGCACGCAGTCTGCCACGTGGTCGAGCCGATCGCCAGAAGGGGATTGAGCTGGAAACCCCAACCCATCCTCGACTGCCACAAATCTGCCCCAACCAGGTTAGCAAAGGTTGATACGAAGGTGGCGCAGTCAGAGCAATTCACGTAGTACCCGTTCCCGGTACCTCCGCCGACGAGGTCGAGGAATGCACTGAGATCGAACCCGCCGCCGGAATAGTGCGAGGAGCCACCGCCCGGGCAATCGTACACGACCGTCGCCGGCCCCAGACCATACACGCCGGTGGTTACCCGCGACGCCGCAGCGTCTGCGGTTGTGGCGCCCTGCGCCCAGTCGCATGCCACGCGCAGCGCGTCCGTCCAGGGCAGCTGCGTGTTCGCAAGGTTCGCTCCCTGCTGCCACGGTGCAGTCGGAACGGTGAGTACGGCAAACACTTCGTGCTGCGTGAAGCCCATGTTCTGCCAGGCGCCGTTGCCCTCGCGGTATTGCCACTGCCACAGTGTAATGTCCCGCTCCACTCCGGCCGTATTAAGCCGGTGGTGAATAAGCGTGAACTCCACGTCACCGCTCAGGTTATTCTTGCCGAAGCAGACTTTTCGGGTGCGTACACTGCCCAACAAACTGCCCTGAGGTGGCCGCAGGCAGCGGTCGAGGCCAAGGGATTCAATGATGGCGTAAAGGCACCCCTTACGGCCCTTCATATCCAGCGCACGAACTTCGACGCACCGCTCGGTGTTTCTGGTGCGCTTGAACGACGCTTTGATGGTGACCTGCTTTCCCTTCACATCGGCGAGGGAATAAGCCGACGGGGCATCTTCGGGACTGTTGCTGACGCCGCGTCGCCACTCCGGCACGGTGACAGACTGCGCAGCGTTGCGGCGGATGGCGAGCCCATCCGTAGCGTGCCCCACTGGATCGTGGTTGAAGGAGATCGTTTCAAGTTCGACGCTCACAGACCCTCCTTTGTTGTTGTCTTATGATACGTGCAAAGTCGGTGCCGCGCTTGGCATTTGCAGCGGCGCGCGCTTCCACTGCTCACCGCGCGTCCGAAATGGAGGCCACCGTGGGTTCAATCACGCTACTCCCGTGGTCGCTGGTCATGCATCGCCGAACGCAATGCCGGGCTCAACTGTCATCCACGGGATGTCCGACAAAGCTCGGCCCGCGTCGGCATTGCTCAAGCGTTCGTCCCGGGAGATCTTCCTCCGGGAGGCGATCCGCGCCGACGCGCTCAAAACGCAGCCGATTCAGGAGGTTGGAGTGGCAACTGAAACATCAACCAACTCTGCCGCACCGCGGATGCGCTGGAGCACCGCGCCTGTGCTCGCCGTCGAAGACGTGGTCGCGACCGCGAACCACTACCGCGATGTACTGGGATTCAACTACAGCCGCTTCTTCGGCGAGCCTCCACAATTCTGCATGGTGGAACGCGCCGGGGTCGTGATCATGCTCAAGCAGTTTATCGGCGTCCGTGGTTACATGCACCCCAACCACCGTGAAGATCCGGCGAACGACACGTGGGATGCGTACATATGGATTGACGACGCCGACGCCTTGCACGCCGAGTACGCGAAGAGCGGGGCACGTATCGTGCGCGCCCTGTGCGTGCAGGAATACGGATGCAAGGATTTTGACGTCGAGGACTGCAACGGCTACCGGCTCTGCTTTGGTCAGGACCTGGAAGGCAGCTAAGCACGTCGGATAGTGCAGGCCACGAGCGGATCAGCTGGAAAGCGGTCGCACCATGGTGTACGTTCTCGCGCCATGACACAGGGTGTGTTCTTCGCATCTGGATTCCAGTCGACGGCCTGCCCGTTGTGTCTCCCGCACCTCCGAGGCGGCACGGCACAATCAAGGAATGGCACTCCTCTCACAGATTCTGCCCCATGAAACTCCTCCCGCTCGCAGCACTGACACTCGTTGCCTGCAGCGGTGGAGGCACGGCCAAAGAGCAGGTCGATATCCTCATCACCGACGGCACGATCATCACGATGGATTCCACGCGGCGGGTCCTTGATAGTGCCGCTATCGCCATCACCGGAGATCGGATTGTGGCCGTGGGACCGTCCGCCGAGCTCGTCGCGAAGTACTCAGCGAAAGAGACGATAGACGGCAGCCGAAAAATCATCATGCCGGGGCTGATCGACGGCCATGGTCACGCCGGCCACGGCTTAGTGAAAAGTCTTGGCATGGATATGGGCGAATTTTATCCCGCCACCGAGGCGATCTATGCGAGAGCCTCCACGCCGGACTTCTGGCGCGCAGAAGCGTTGCTCACCGGCGTGGAGCGCGTACGGTTCGGTGTCACAACCGCGCTCTCGTTATTCGGCGGCGGCGACATGATCATGCGCACCGACGACGAGAAGTACGGTGACGCGTATCTGCAGGCCACCCGCGCCGTGGGCCTCCGATTCATACTGGCGGTTGGACCTCGCCGCGCGCCGTATCCGAGCGCCTTCACGGATTGGACGGGCGATAGTGGCAAGGAAACTTCGGTGTCGTTCGACCGACAACTCGAAGTGTCCGAGGCGTTGATCAAAAAGTGGCACGGCACCGGAGACGGACGCATTAATCTGGCAGTGACGTTCGCGACCCATCATCAGGACGAGACGCCGGTCGCCGGTGCAGCGCTCGACGAGCTCAAGGCGCAAGCAGGCGCTACACGCGACCTCTCAAAGCGCTACAACCTTCTCTTCACGCAGGACGGACACACCACCGGTACCGTCAAGTTCGCGCACGACCAGCTCGGGCTCCTCGGCCCCGATGCCATCCTGTCACACGCCACAGAGTTCACTGACGAAGAAATTGCGATTCTGGCAAAGACGGGCACCAAAATTTCACACAACCCCAGCGCAAACGCTGCGTCCCGTCGCCGGTTCCAATTGGTTGAGCTGCTGGACGCCGGTGTAACGGTCATGCTCGGCTCCGACGGTGTCGCCCCCGATCGCAGCTATGACATGCTCCGTCACCTGTTTCAGGCGATGCGCTACCATCGATTCCATTGGCGCGATACGAACGTACTCCCCGCAGGGAAAGCGCTGGAGATGGTCACCATCGACGCAGCGCGTGCGCTTGGCATGGAGACGGACATCGGTTCACTCGAAGTCGGGAAAAAAGCCGATGTGATTCTGATTGACTGGAACAGGCCGCACATGATGCCGCGGAACATGCCGCTGTATCGCGTTGCCTATTTTGCGAATGGCAACGATGTGTCCACCGTGATCGTGAACGGCAATGTGCTGATGCGCGATCGGACCGTGTTGACGGTGAACGAAGAGGAGGTCATGACGCTCGCGCAGCGCGAAGCGGATGCTGCAATCAAACGAGCGGGACTTGAGCGGTTGCTTAATACGCCTGAGGGATTCTGGGGGCGAAGCCGCCTGCCGAAATAGGGGAGGCGCACCATTCCCGACTTTTGAAGCGGAACCGTATGATGGATTCAGCTGTAACCGATCGGAGCGATCAGCAAGTGGCTCAGTGCGTTACTCGACCTCGTATTCCAGAGCGACGGTCCCGGTCTGTGTTTGTAGACGTCATGGTCGGTCCATCCCCGCGGACGCGGGGGATACGTAGACAAATGGAAAAGACGTTTGCAGTCACAGGGTCCATCCCCGCGCACGCGGGGGATACGTGTAGGTCAGTCGTTCACTCCACACACGAGGGGGTCCATCCCCGCGGACGCGGGGGATACTCGCTCAAGTACGTAACGCACGTCACGACTACGGGTCCATCCCCGCGGACGCGGGGGATACCGTCTAAGGGAGTCAAGGATACGATCGCATACGGGTCCATCCCCGCGGACGCGGGGGATACTCCGCCGCGCGACGCCTGGCCTCATCGACCACGGGTCCATCCCCGCGGACGCGGGGGATACTGGTATGGCTGATCCGCGTGGCGCTCCGCCCAGGGTCCATCCCCGCGGACGCGGGGGATACACTTCGACAACATTTGCGGCAATGGATGGAGCGGGTCCATCCCCGCGGACGCGGGGGATACTCAAAGCAGTCGAGGTCGCCAAGGCACAGGGTGGGTCCATCCCCGCGGACGCGGGGGATACAGTCACTCACACGAACGTCGCGCTGTGCGAACGGGTCCATCCCCGCGGACGCGGGGGATACGTTCCTGCTCTTTTTTTTTAACTGCGACTCAAGGGTCCATCCCCGCGGACGCGGGGGATACAAGTGGAACGCCCCGCGGTAATATGCCTTTCCGGGTCCATCCCCGCGGACGCGGGGGATACTTGACACTATCCTCAAGCACAGAAGGCCAGACGGGTCCATCCCCGCGGACGCGGGGGATACTGCATCAGCTTGACGGGGTACTTCCGCCCGCCGGGTCCATCCCCGCGGACGCGGGGGATACATGACAACCGTCGCACAACACGTCGCGAACCTGGGTCCATCCCCGCGGACGCGGGGGATACGGCAGCTCGCATGGGACCGCCACGGCTATGACGGGTCCATCCCCGCGGACGCGGGGGATACAGCTCCGCCTATACGGCGGTAATCGACTCATGGGGTCCATCCCCGCGGACGCGGGGGATACTCGACAAAGGCAAGCACTTCTGTCTTGCTGACGGGTCCATCCCCGCGGACGCGGGGGATACTTCCACGTATCATCCGCCGCTAACACATCTGTGGGTCCATCCCCGCGGACGCGGGGGATACACACCAGCGTGAGACACCCACTTCGCGGCGTCGGGTCCATCCCCGCGGACGCGGGGGATACTGCTGGCAGCATCACGAATATTCC
>JBGTBX010000362.1:0-7544 GCA_041749115.1 Gemmatimonadaceae bacterium | reverse complement strand
GGCAATGTCTCCGCGCTCCGCCTGGGATACGATGCCGACAATGTACTGGTTGCAAGTATTGACGCGGAGTCACGATTGACCGGAGAATCAACCACCATCGACCAGTTCTTTGACGATGCATCGGAACAGGTTCGTACGATTCCCGGAGTTACGTCAAGCGCAATCGCCGTGACAGTGCCGTTCGCGTCGAGCTGGGCGCACAAGCTCTCTGTCCCCGGTTACGATTCGCTCCCGGACATCGGCGACGGCTGGTACATCAACGCGGTATCAACAGATTGGTTCACCACGATGGGAACACGCATCCTGCGGGGACGTGGTTTTGAGCCGACGGATGTAAAGGGCGCCGAACGTGTTGCGATAGTCAATGCGTTCATGGCAAAAGCGTTGTGGCCTGACGAGAGTGCAATTGGCAAGTGTATTAAGGTGGGCGACGCAACAGCGCCCTGCGCGACGGTCGTCGGTGTAATGGAGAACACTTACCGTGACAACCTCCGGGAAAGCACACCGGCTCAGTATGTCGTAGTGCTCGACCAGGGGACATTCAACGCACCGCCGATGCGCAGCTTATTCATCCGGTTTCGCGGCGAGCCGGCCGCGATCATTCCGGCCATCCGGGACCGACTGCAGACACTGCGGGCCGACCTGCCGTTCGCTGATGTGCGTCCACTGCGCTCCCTAATGGACAGCGAAGTTCAGCAATGGAGACTCGGAGCGACCATGTTCGGGCTCTTCGGAGTAATCGCCTTGCTGGTGGCGGCGATTGGCCTCTACGCGCTGGTCGCCTACGATGTGTCCCAGCGTTGGCACGAACTGGGTGTGCGGTCGGCGCTGGGGGCGTCGCCGGGGCATCTGCGTGGACTTATCGTCCGCGCTGGCGTGATGGATGCCGTCGCTGGTCTGGCGTTAGGCGGAGGCATCGCTTTGCTTGTGGCGCCACTGGTCCAGGACCTGCTGTTCAACGTACGCCCTCGGGAATTCTCCGTGTACGCCATTGTCGCCGGCACCCTGCTGGGTACGTCATTAATAGCGGCGTTTGTGCCGGCGTTACGCGCCGGACGTGTGATGCCCGCTCAGGTCCTGCGCGCAGACTGAGCCGCGCCGTCGTTCGATAACGCTCATCGGCGGCGGTCGCGGTACCGGGCCCCTACATCACTCGCCGGCGAGTGTGCCGGTGCGACTGTGCAATCATTCCAACGCCGATGGTCAGGAGCACTCCATGCAGCAGAGCGAACTCACCTGAGAGGAGACAGGCAACGAGCGTCGACGCGAAAATCGGCGCGCCGATTCTGCCGGTGAGCTCCCATCAGAATCCCGGGTCTTCCATTAGCAGATCCTCCAGGTTGGCGTAGGCGGCGGGTGCGACACACTCTCAGCCATTAGGGCGCAACGCGCCCAGGCGTTACAGCGTCTTCCCCCACGCAGAATCCGGGAGATTCACCAGCGCGGGCCTCCCTTGCGACCGGCCATCGAGGTGCAGAAAGAATGCGCCAACGCCTGCCGCACCCTGCATCCACCCTGTTTGGGCGACCACATCGTCTGGTGACGTGCGGTTTTCTGCCTGCACCCAACGCTGACCCGCGGTGTTGTCGCCCGACGCCCGACCCACGATCCACTCCCCGATTCGCGTGGCGTATTGGCCGTGCGCGGCATCCCCGGTGAGCTGCTCGAGAGCCAGGAAGAACTCGCCAACCCCCGCGTCGCCGCAACACTGGCTCACGTTGTTCCAGTACCCGGGTGAGCGCTGCTCCGGGACTCCAAAGCGTTGAATCGCAAGCGCACCACGGCTGACCCAGTCCTGCCAGCTCCTGTCCCCCGTTGCCAGCGCCAGCTGGTGGAACAGCCGCGCCGTGCCTGCGGGACCATGGCACCACGAGAGGTAGAACAAATCCTCCCCCCCCGGTTCATGATGCAGAATGCGGCATCCGTCGGCATCGCAACGGCTGATTCCCTTGAGGTAGCGACCACCACCCTCGGCGGCGGCAATGAACTCGCGTTCACCTGTGGACACTCCCAGCCGGGCAAGGAAAAAAGCCACTCCACCGGTGCCGTGAGAAAAATTGGGATAGTTCCGCGCGAAGTTCGGCGACAGATTCCACATCAGTCCTGCGCCCTGTTCGCGGCTTAATGCCAGCAGGCGAGTGCCGACTGCTCGCGCCGTTGCCTGAGCGCGCGGATGCTGCAACACCTCGTGGGCCCACAGCAGAGTCAATCCTGCGCCGGCCGCGCCGGAGACGATGTCAGAAGACGCTTCACCCATTGGTGCACCGGGGGTCGACGACCAACCCAGCCCGCCACGGTCCGTGCGGGCTGATGACACAAGACGGTCGATACAGTCCAGTGCCGCGCGTCGGAATCGATCCTCCCCGCTCACCTTGTGCACCCGCTCCAATGTGTATGCGATGCCCGCCAGTCCGGTGTACAGACCCGGATCATTAATCTGCCCCTCCTTCACCAGCGCGATCAGGTGATCTGCGCCGGCCGTCGCATCGGCCAGTGCCTCATCGTCGCCGGTGGCGTGGACGAGTTCGGCGAGGAACAGAATGACTCCGGGCGAGTGCGTGTACAGCGACGTCCCGACGGAATCCGTCACCCCCGGTACTGCAGGCCACGTGACGCCGTGCGATGTGCGGACCTTCGCGGCGCCGATCCAGCGAGCGGCGGCGGCAGCGGTCTCACCGGGCGCCAGAGGAAGGTCACCCGCGGCAATCGCCGCCAGTCGTCTCGGGCTAAGAAGCGCCGCAGAGGCGGCAGCGGTAAGCTGCACGAAAGAACGTCGGTCGATCCCCCCTCCAGTGTGACCTTTGCGGCGCATGACACTTCTCCGTGGCTGTCTACCGTAGCATAGGATTCTGTTCTCCCCGTTGCAACGGTTAATGTCGGGAAGCGCTCCCTATTTGATAATTGGCGTCATTATGTGTTTCACCTGCATCAGTTTCGATCGTGACGACCCCAGCCGCGTCGAACACTGCGTCGATGCGTCATCAGGAATGAGGAGTCCCACGGTGCCGATTCTCGCGCCGGATCCCATGCTCTCGCCACAACGAATAGATCGCTGGAATCACGGCCAGAGTCAGCACCGTGCTCGAGACCATGCCACCCACCATCGGTGCGGCAATACGCTTCATGACGTCGGCACCGGTACCCTGACTCCAGAGAATCGGCAAAAGCCCCGCCATAATCGCGGTGACCGTCATCAGCTTGGGGCGTACCCGCTCAACGGCTCCGCGTTGAATCGCAGCGTCCACGTCGCTGCGGTTTCTCAGCATGCCTTGTGCGCCGAGTTCGTGATACGCAAGATCCAGATAAATCAACATGATCACCCCGGTCTCTGCGGCCACGCCGGCCAGCGCAATAAAACCAATGGCCACCGCAACACTCATATTGTAATCCAGAAACCATGTCAGCCACACGCCGCCGACCAATGCAAACGGCAGTGACAGCATCACGATGCCCACTTCAACAATATTCCGGAAACTGAAGTACAGCAGGCAGACGATAATGAGGAGCGTGAAGGGGACAACTACTTTCAAACGTTCTGTCGCACGCTCAAGTGCCTCAAACTGTCCCGACCATTCGAGGCGGTATCCCGTGGGGAGCGCCATACTTCGTTCAAGCACCAACTTCGCGTCTCGTACGTAGGTCCCGATGTCCCGTCCGCGAACGTCGACGTACACGATGCTGTTGAGGTACGCGTTCTCGGACTTGATGAGTGTTGCGCCTTTTACCACTTCAATGCGTGCCACTTCACTCAGCGGGATCTGTGCGCCTCCCGGCGTTGCGACCAGCACGTCACGCAGCATCGCTGGTGAGTCGCGCAAGCCTCGCGGATAACGCACCTGCACGCCAAAGCGCTCCCGCCCCGCGATGATCTCTCCTGTCTGTATCCCTCCCACCGCAGAACTCAGCGCCAGCTGAATGTCATCGATCGTCAGACCGTATCGCGCGGCAGCGACACGATCAATCGTCAGATCCAGGTAACGGCCGCCCATCGCACGCTCGGCGAACACAGTGTTGGTGCCGGCGACCTGAGGCAACAATCCCTCGATCTCCCGCCCGATCAGATCGAGGGTGTCGAGCGACGGGCCGAACACCTTGATGCCAACCGGCGTCTTAATGCCGGTAGCAAGCATGTCGAGCCTGTTCTTGATAGGCATGCTCCACATATTTGCGACACCGGGTGTGCGAACGGTGTTGTTGGCTTCGGAGACGATGGAATCGTAGGTGACTCCTGGTCGCCATTCCTTCTTGTCTTTCAGTATCGCGATGGATTCGATCATCGACATCGGCGCCATATCGGTGGCAGTCTCTGCGCGTCCCACCTTACCCATCACCGTTGCCACCTCGGGAATGCGCGCGAGCGCTGCATCGCGCTGCATAAGGATCTGCCGGGCCTGCTCGGTGCCAATCCCCGGAAAAAGCGACGGCATGTCCATGATCGATCCTTCATTAAGCGGCGGCATGAATTCGCTGCCGATGCGCGACCACGGGAGTGCCGTGGCCACCAGAGCGACTACGGCAACCATGATCGTTGGCCATCGATAACGAAGCACAACATTGATGACCGGGCGATACGCGCGCACAAGAAAACGATTGACGGGATTTGCCGCCTCCGGCTTCACGCCGCTGCGAACAAAGAGGCCCATCATCACCGGCACGAGCGTGATGGATAGAAGGGCCGCCGAGGCCATGGCCAGAGTTTTTGTCCACGCGAGTGGCTTGAACAAGCGACCCTCCTGATCGTGGAGTGCGAACACAGGTATGAACGACGCAGTGATGATCAACAGCGAGACAAAGAGTGCGGGCCCGACCTCCCTCGCCGAATCAACAACGAGACTCCAATGATCACGCTCTCCGCCGGACGCTTCGTTGCGCTCGATGTGCTTGTGAAGATTCTCGACCATCACGATGGCCGCGTCGATCATGGCCCCGATGGCGATGGCGATGCCGCCGAGTGACATAATGTTTGCGCTGAGGCCAAGCGCCTTCATCGCGAGCAGGGCCATCAGAATGCCTACCGGCAACGTGACGATGACCACGAGGGCGCTCTGCGCGTGCAGAAGGAAGATCACTGCCACCAGCGCAACGATGATGGACTCCTCCACCAGTTTCTCCCTGAGAGTTGCCACGGCTCTGTCGATGAGCCCGGAGCGATCGTATCCCTCCACAAAACGAACGCCAGGTGGCAGCGAGCGCTCGATGTCGGCCAGTTTCACTTTGACGCGGGAGATGACTTCACGTGGGTTTTCGCCATAACGCATGACCACCCAGCCGGTGACCACTTCGCCACGTCCATCAAGGTCGGCGATACCGCGACGGAGTGCGGGACCGAACTGCACTGTTGCAACATCACCAACCGTGACCGGTGTGCCATTGGGACTCACGCCGATGGAGATTTCGCGAATGTCGCTCAACGACGTAATACGACCACGACCGCGGACCACGTACTCGGCGCCGCCCATTTCGATCGCGCGTCCACCGACGTCCTTGTTTGACGCGCGTACTGCGTCGGCAACTTTCGCGAGCGGGATGCCATAGGCGAGTAAACTGGCCGGATCGACCTGTACCTGATACTCGCGTTCAAAGCCGCCGAACGACGCGATCTCTGCCACTCCCGGCACTGCTGACAACGCCGGCTTAACAGTGAAATCCTGCAGCGCGCGCAGATCGGCGAGCGACTTCGTTCCCGTCGTATCCGTGATGATGTACTGCATCACCCAGCCCACGCCGGTCGCGTCGGGGCCCAGCATCGGCATCGCACCTTCCGGTAGCCGATCGCGGACGGCGTTCAAGTACTCGACCACGCGCGAGCGTGCCCAGTACAGATCAGTGCCATCTTCGAACACGACAAACACTGCGGATATTCCGAACTGTGACATCCCGCGAACGAACTTGATCTTCGGCACCTTGAGCAGCTCGGTCTCGAGCGGGTAGGTGACCTGATCTTCGACAAGCTGCGGTGCCTGGCCTGGCCACTCGGTCATGACAATCACCTGAGTGTCGGACAGGTCCGGGATCGCATCCACGGGTGTGGTAAGCAGTGCGAACATGCCGGCGACCGCCAGAATTGCCGTGCCGACGAGCACGATCAACCTGTTGGCGACGGACCAACTGATGATTAAGCGGAGCATTGCCCTTACCTCCGTTGGCGCGGCGGGACGCTGTCCGGAGCGCGTGTGGCTCCGCTCTCTTTCGGCGTTGCTATTCCCGTCATGTCCATGCCTTCCATTGCTCCGCCGGAAGCTTGCGTTGCACCACCCATGCCGATCATGCTCCGCATGACTTCACCGAGGTTGGACTCGGAGTTGAGGAGATACTGTGCCGAAGTAACCACGCGCTGACCGGCTTCGATTCCCGAGAGGATCTCCGTGTCATCGCCGGAGGTAACGCCGATCTGCACGTCCTGTGGCCGCAACCTGCCGCCGCCCAGATCAATAAACAGAAAGTTTCGTTCGCCGGTCCGTATCACCGAGGACGCGGGAACCGTGAGCGCTTCGCGCGCCGAGCTGGTGAGCAGCACGGTTGCGTACATCCCCGGTTTCAGTGTACCGGCTCCGTTCGCCACAACAATGCGCGCCCTTACGGTGCGTGCGTCCTGTTCAACGGTGGGGTACACATATTCGACCCGACCGCTGAACGAGCGGCCTGTTAAGCCGGTGATGTCGATCTCCGCCCGCGTACCGACGCGCACATTCGCGGCATCCACGCCACGCAGCTGTGCCTCGACCCATACGCGAGAAAAATCGGCGATCGCGTATAACATGTCCCCGGCCTGGATCGCCTGACCCTGCACGACCGAACGCTCAGTGACTACGCCAGACGCGGGAGCAAACAGCGTCATCGTGCGCCGCGTGCGCCCGGTGCGCAGAATTTCTTCGACCTGTTCCTCTGAAATATCCCAGAGGTTGAACCGTTGTTTAGCTGCGGACACAAGATCAACGGTTTCCACGGGCACGCCGGGGACGTTGCTCCCTAGAATGCGTCGTTGCAGATCGGCCGCGAGCAACAACTCCTGCTGGGCCGCCAGAAGTTCCGGCGAATACAACTCCAGCAGCGGTTGTCCGCGCCGCACGGATTGACCGGTAACATTCACGTGAAGCTTTTCAACGAATCCACCCACTCTCGCCGCAACCTGAACCATGCCGGTTTCGTCAACCACAACGGTGCCCGCCGCGCGCACAACGTTGGACATCGTGCGCACCGCGGCTTCGCCGAAGGTGACGCTGAACGTGCGGATCTGATCTGCTGTCAGCACAACCGACGAGTCGCTGCCCATGTTCATGCCCGGCATTCCAGGCATATCCATCCCGGGCATGTCCGCAGCCATGGTGGACGTCGCAGCGCTTTGTGCCCGGGTCCGCCATATCCAGTAGGCGCCAGCGAATACCACTGCAGTGATTGCCGTCCACAGCAAAGTACGGCGAAGTGTGGGGCTCATTTCAGCACCTCCGTGCCCACCACGCGTTCCATCTCTGCCAACGTTTTGGCAAAGTCGGCAAGCACGCGGAAATATTCGGTTTCGTAGTTGAAGATCGTCGCCTGATTGG
>JBGTBX010000361.1:0-5430 GCA_041749115.1 Gemmatimonadaceae bacterium | reverse complement strand
GGCGGCCGCCTGAGCATCGGAACTTATGTTGCCGCTCGCATCCCTCGGAACATACCTGTTCCAGGTGTCTTGTCTCTTTAAGCAATACCCCTCAAACGCCTTCGCTTTCCATCTCCTAACCTCGAGCAGTATTTCGCGAGCGCGTTCACGGCGAGGGCCGTGAATAAGTCGTTTGATGTTGCTCTCGCTTTCGCTCCACTTTCGGATCAACAGGAGTTTCGCGTCCAGTGACTTGACGCCATTCTCCCGAAGCCACAAGTAGTCCTCCGCTATCTGGTAGTCACGGGTGGGCATTTGCTTCGTGCCCTTGATGCCCAGCTCGCGCAGCGCTTTGGGAGAAGTCGCCAATTTAGTCAGCAGTACCGCGAGAAACTTTGCCTCCTGTTTCGTAAATGAGTCGCCGCTGAGTAAACGATTCCACGCAATGAAATGCAGCGCGTTCTGCACGATTTCCAGCGCCATGTCAGGTCGGGAGTCGATTTCCGACAGCAGGCAATCTAGAGCCTTATCAATTTCTCCGATTGTTTCGGGCCAATTAAACCGACTGACCGGCATCATGTTGATTCTTTCAATGCGCTCGCTGTCGGCTGGCGGCTTGTTAACGCTCATGGCCGTGCTTCCATGAGCGTACTGACCGCCTTGCGGCGCTCATCCGGTGCCAAGTGCGCGTAGCGGAGCACCATTTCGTAGGATTGCCAGCCGCCCAGATCGCGGACGGTGTTTAGCGGGACGCCCTTCTGAACCAGCCGGCTCGCGAAATGGTGGCGAAGGTCATGCCAACGCAGGCCAGATATTTCGGCTCGGCTCAAAAGCGCCTTCCATGCCGTCTTGAATGACGTATCAATGGGGAATACGCGCTGGGAGTCGCCCGCCTGTTTTTTCCAGTTCCGAAGGGCGCTCGCGGCCTCGGAGTTCAGCGGAACATGCCGGCTCTGTTGAGTCTTGGTGATGCTGGCCGGCACCGTCAACATCTTCTGGCGCAGATCCACGTCGGCCCAGGTAATGCCGGTCAACTCGCTAAACCGTAGGCCGGTGTTCATGGACACCAGCACCGCAGGCGTCAAGTGATCCCCGTAGAGTCTCAAGCGGGGAAGGGCACGGCGATGCCGCTCCAGCCGCCACCCGTTGCCTGACTCGCGGGCGGCAATCCGCTCCTTATCCCGTTCGCTCATCGCAGCGCGGAGCCGCTTTTCCTCGGCGGCACTGAGATACCGGATCTTCGGGCGGCGGTCCAACTTCACCCGTTCGACTTCGCGGACGGGATGCGGGATCGGTTTGCGAAAGGTCTTGATTGCGCGGGTGTACAGGCCGGACAGGCAGTCGAGGTCGCGCTGCATCGTCGCTCTTGAGACTTCGGCGAGCCTGGCGTTTTTCCATCGTTCGATCATCTCGGGCGTTAGCTGTCCCAACGGCAGCTTCCACCAGCGAGCGAACACATTGCGAAGGCGTTTTAGGTCGTCCTCGGGGTTGCGCCGGTTCGCACGTCGCCACGTCGCATAAGGGCCATCCGCGAAGTCACCTATTGACTCGCCTCCGCTTCGCAGGCCCGTCCAGGGCGGCAGATCGTTGTTCAGGTTGTTGAGCACCGCCACGGCCAGATTGCGGGCTGTCAGGGCCGTCAGCTCACCGACGCGCCCCAGTGTGACCCGGCCTGATTGCCCACGACGCAGTACAAAGGTCCGAACGCCGCTCGGCTGAATACGTAGCGTGAAGCCGCGCAGGGTTGTGTCGCTGATCTCGAACGGCTTAGGACGTGGCTGGCAGGTCGTTCGCCTCAGTAACGTGTCGGTGATTGCCCGCTTCATCGCGTTTACCCCTTGCGCTTACCGTGCGCTTACGGACGCGATTCGCAGTATAGACTGCGCGAGGTCGTGCGGATGAATTCGTAACCGTGCGGAGCATAAGTTATTGTTTAAACAACGCTTATGGATTTTTTGTCAGTCAGGGCGTGGACTTACGAAAATGGCCCTTTTCGCGTTCGCAATGCAGAGGTCGAGGGTTCGATCCCCTTCCGCTCCACCAATCACCATCAGCTGCCCGAGCCGCCCACCCATCTACGCGATTGCGACTTGCAGTTGCCACGCAGTTACGGGCTGCAATTTCTCGACCGCACGAATTGTGCGGATTCCAGGCCGTGAGCAGGCGGTGATCTCGAAGCGCCGGTTTGGGCGTGAATCGGACGTCCATGAATGGAGTTCGGCATCGGCGGGGCCGCGCCGCCTCGCCGTCCGGGTCCACTCTCACCGATTCCCGACGGGGCCGAACGCAGCCCTACGGGATCGTGGCCGCATCGGATGCGTCACCCTTGCCAAGATCCGCAAGTTCCTTTGCTCACCGTGCCGGACCTGGAACTGCCACCCCAATTGGCTTGGCATCGCGACTGATGACCGGTTGGGGCATCGCTGAAGCCTCCCGCTTCCCATTCATCGACGTAGTCGTCGTTTGTATCTGAGTCTGAATCGCGCCTTGTTACGCCGCAGGTGTTGGAGTTGCCAAGGTGATCGCCGTACTTCGACTCGATCTTCGCCCAACTGAAATTCGGACCCAGGGTGTATATCTCCGTTCCCAAGCTCCAGTAAAACCATGCGTTGGTTCTCCAGGCGCGGAAAGTCAACACCCCGGGAGGGCCGCTGCTCGCCGTAAACACCATCGAGCTGGGGTTTCGCGACGCGAACGTCATGCCCGCCTCAGAACACTCCACCAGTTCATAGCCGCCTTTGGGTGCCACGCTTTCAGCAAGCAGCATCTGTTTGACAGTGTCGATATGCGGCGTCAAATTCGCCCCACGGCGGCCACCTCGTAATCCACCTTCGGTAATGGCCTTGGAGCGAAAATCGAACAACTCTCCAGCCACGATGGTCACGCCATGGCGATTGGTGATCAAGTCAAGGATCGGGTCGCCAAAGGTAAATATCGGATCTCCGCGATCATCTACCCGCTGATATCGCCCCTTGCGACTGAAGGAAGCGCGCTGTTCCGACGTACCCGGAAAATGAAAAACTTTGGCCAGATACGCCTGCAATTCGTCGCGATCCTTAAACTCGAACTGACCATGCTCCATGATGCCATCCTTGGGAAAGCGGAACTCGAATTTGCCGTGCTCGAAGCGTCTGGTGACCGCGTTGGTTTTTGCAGGGAGAACGACGGCACTCGACGGAAGTTTTGAGTCGTCCCACGGCTTTTGATTCGGCAGTTCGATACCGCGCCCTACCAGGAGATCACCAGCCCATGCCACATCGTCGGGCCCATTGGCCCGACTCGGCCCTTGGACATACAAATCAGAGAGTTGCTCGACGCTCCATTCTGAGAGCGGAACAGCGTGATCGGTCTTCATGACGTCTCCTCAGGTAGGTAAGAAATGTGTTGCAACCCAAAGCACGAGTTGAGCAGCGTGCATAGGCCTCGAACGCTGTGCTCATGGGGAACGTGAATTTCCCCTCGCAAACTCGTGCGGCGGACTGGCATCTCATCAATACGCAGAATCGGCTTCGCAGGTGACACTCGCACCGCGATCATGTCGTTAACCAGATCCGAGGGCTGGTTCGGCGATCACGCGGCCGCCGCGGGCGGTGCGCGCAGCGCAGGCCGGTAGTGCGCTTGCTCCAGCGCGCCGTGTTTTTCCAAGTGCTTGAGGATGACGCGGACGGCTTTGGGCTATTTGACGCTGGCGACGATCCGCACTGCACCACCGCAGTGCACGCAAGTCTTGCACGTCGACGTTGAAGACGCGCTTGAGGCGTTGCTCTTAAGTCATCGCACGGCTGCGCTCGTAGGGCGTGCGGTGGTCGGTGTTCGCGTTGACGTCAGCCGGCTCTGCATCGGTGGCAGACCGTTTGCCGCGCCCCGAGGGCGTCACCTGCGCGCGCAAGTTGGCGTTCGGGACAAAGACGCCGTGAAATCCTGTCAGGTGCGCGCGTGGTGGCGGCTCCAGCGCCGCCAGCCCGCTGCAACTGCGCAGGCCGCCGTAATGTGCGCCGATCGCGTGCCAAGCAGGTGCCGAGGAACCTGTTCAGCCGCAGGCAATCAAAACCGACTGCGGGAATCCCTGCGTCCCCGGAACCAATACTTCGCCATTCTCCCAGAGGATATCCGGCGGCACATTGAACTCGTAGTCCCAGAAGTGACCGGGACTCGAAAACCCCTTGAGCGTGTCGGCGTCCCCATCATCGTTTCCGCCCCCCAGTTCACCGTCAAGTTGACCGTTTGAAAGAGCATCGCCTATGAGTATGTCTGCGCCTCTGCCGCCGCAAAGCATGTTCAGATCCGCGTCGTTCCCTGACGCACCCACGTCTTTCAGAATGTCATCGCCATCGCCACCAAACAGTTGGTCGCTACCCTGATTGCCGTACAGATGGTCATCGCCACCCCCGCCTTTCAATTCGTCCGAACCGGAACCGCCGTACAGGTAGTCGTCGCCTGAGCCGCTGATCAGCGTGTCGTCGCCGGCATAGCCTTTCGCCTCGGCCGGAATGTGGGTCTTGTTCTCGAACCTGTCGTTCTCGCTACCACCCTCGAAGACTATTTCCTCAACGTGCTTGACGATCACCGGTATGAACGAGTCTGGTGGATTGTTCGGGTTCGAAGGCAGTGGCGTCGCCTCGAAAGCGGTGGTCAACGGGAACGACTTGTCGAACTGGGGTGTGACGGCGTCGCCAGTCGTCAGCCGCACCACCACCGACTGCGCCATGCCCGGGCCCGCGATGGCTGGATTCAGATGAACGACCGCGTTGTTCGCAAAGCCACTCTCGCCGATGATGGTGATGCGACGAAGAGAGCCGTTGTAGAAGATGCCGACTTCACCGCCCGCGAACCCGCCGACCGGAGCGAGTTGCGACTGAGGCGTCAGCGCGCAGGCCTGAATGAGCAGGACGCTGCAACCAAGCAGCATTGAATGAATACGCTTTGTCATCTTCGTTCCTCCACGACTTCATTTGCAGCAGCGAATGCAGACGGAACCAGATCCAACGCGAAGCGCGTCACCGGTTCGAATCCCGCCAGGTCGACAATCGGCCTGCAGATCAGTGGCCCAGAGCGCCTGACTGCCTCTGCGCTGAGACTGCCGGTTCCACATTGACGAAGGCAATCTCCGGACCGCCTTCGACGCGGTTGCGTGAGCGCAGAGATACGTACGTCGACGCACCGAGCACGTTGCGAAAGCGTCTTTCGCTCACCTTGCAGCACATCACTTCGGGAACATGGTGTGGTCGAGTATCTGCTCGATGGCTTGCCGTGTCCAAGTTCGCCGCGACGATCTTCGGTTCCATGTGTAGGAAATTCAAACGCTTTTTTGGCGTGCAGTCGCCGTAAAAGGTACCTATACTTGTACCCATGCGCGACGCTCCCACCGCCCGGCAGCAGCAGATCCTGGCGTACCTGCGTGCCCGGATCGCGCGCGGCGAGGGTGCGCCGACGCTGGCGGAGATCGCGCAG
>JBGTBX010000360.1:0-4727 GCA_041749115.1 Gemmatimonadaceae bacterium | reverse complement strand
GGTCACCGAACCTGTCGAGCCGGAAACATCACCTGGCGCGTTTAAATGGCCGAGCGAGCTGCCACGTCGCACACCCTCGTCGGCGCCTGCCGTTCCTGCGGACCGGTCCCTGTGGGAGTACTGGGGGCAGCGGGCTGGCGTCACGGGAGGTGTGCTGGCCGCAGTCTTCATTTATCTGGCACCCACGCCGGACGGCCTCACACCGGAAGGACAGCGCGCGTTCAGTGTTTTTGTCCTGTGCACGGTGTTGTGGGTCACCAACGCCCTTCCATACGGTGTGACGGCCCTGCTCGCGTTAGGCGGACTCGGCCTGACGGGAGCCATGGCACCTCGCGAGGCGTACGCAGCCTTCGGGAGCTCGGCGATCTTTTTCCTGATCGGCATTTTTCTTATGGCTGGTGCACTCGCCGAAACCGGACTCAGCAAACGCATGGCGCTGCACATGCTGCGACGTTTCGATCGTTCGCCTATGACATTTGCCATGGGCATGATGTGTACCGGTGCGTTCGCCACAATCTGCATGCCGAACCAGGCGGTCACCGCCATGCTCTACCCGATTGCCACGGACGTTGCCAACACGCTGCGACTGCGCCCGAAGGAGAGCCAATACGCGAAGCTGCTCTTTTTTGCCATGGCGTGGGGAGCGATGATCGGCGCCAACCTCACCTTCCTCGGCAGCTCGCGCGCGGCACTTGCGCTCGGCATGCTGCAGCAGAATTACGATGTCGGGATCAGCTTCACGCAGTGGATGATTGCGTCGTTCCCCGTCGTTATTCTCGGTGTGCTGACCACGCCGCTGATTCTTCGTGTCATGATTAAACCGGAACCGGTGCATTTTGCAGCGGGGCGCGCGGTACTCGAGCGCGCCGTGGCGCAACTGGGACCCCTGCAACGCACGCACTTTGTGGCGATGGTCGTCATCGGGCTGACCATTCTGGCGTGGATCAGCGTCGGCGGTCGCCGTGTTGATCTGGCCGTGATCGCACTGCTTGGCGCCGTGGCTCTTTTTGCGACGAAAGTGCTTACCTGGCAACGTGCCGAACGGCACGTGTACTGGAATATCGTGCTGATGTACGGAGGGGCGATCGCACTGGGTGCCGCTCTGGAACGCACCGGCGCCGCACGCTGGCTGCTCGATCACGCGCTGGGAGGGGCCACCCTGTCGCCTTACATGACAATCGCCGCCGCCGCTGTGGGCGCGCTGGTCCTCTCCGAAGTGATGAGCAACGCCGCGGCTGTCGCGGTCGTGCTGCCCCTGGCTTTCACGCTCGCCGCGGGCTCGGGCACATCACCCGTCGCCCTCGCACTCGCCGTCTCCTTTGGTGCCGGTCTCGATTTTGTTTTTCCGATGAGCAGTGCTCCGAACACCATCATTTTCCATTCCGGCTATCTTCGCACTTCGGATTTCATTCGTGTGGGTGCCATCATGACCCTGGTCTCCATCGTCATTTTGCTGGCGGTTTTGCGATGGTGGTGGCCCGTGATAGGACTGATATGATCCCCTGCGCTTGCCCTGACGCCGACCGACTCCCATGAATCGCAAAGGTGCTACCGTTTGGTTTACCGGGCTCCCTTCGTCGGGAAAGTCCACCGTCGCCCGGCTTGTGCACCAGCAACTCCTGAATCGGGGATGTCTGGTTGAACTGCTTGACGGCTCGGAGATCCGCGAGAGTCTCTCGCGCGGACTCACGTTTTCACGCGAGGATCGCGAAGAACACGTGCGTCGTATGGGGTATGTCGCCAAACTGCTCTCGCGCAACAAGGTAATCGCCATATGCGCCGCCGTTTCACCTTACCGAGCCAGTCGCGACGAGGTGCGTCGCAACACGACCACGTTCGTTGAGGTGTTCGTCGATTGTTCAGTCGAAGCAGCTGAATCCCGCGACGAGGATGGCATGTACGCGCGGGCGCGGCGCGGCGAGATCCCCGACTTTACCGGCGTCAGCGACGTCTACGAAGCACCCACGGCCCCTGAGGTGTACATCGACTCGGAACTCGAATCGGCCGAATCGGCGGCGTGGAAGGTCGTGTGTACGCTTGAAATGCTTGACGTCGTTGAGATCGATCGGCCGACCGTTGATCCAGAAACAGAAGCGCTCCAACGTCGACTGTCCTCGCTCGGCTATCTCTGACGGACTGCGTTTGCTCAGCTGGTGGAGCGACGCGCCTTTCTGCGTGGGAGAAACAGCCAATAGCCGGTCAATACGGTGACCAGCGAGAGAAAGCTGAGGCCCCACAGTAGCCAGTGCGTCAGCCGTTGGCCAATGATGCCGCGCAGCGGCAGAAACGTGTGCAGACTGAAGATGTACGCGCGGCGGCGCTGCGCGCTCGTGCTCAGTGTGACGCCTGCGTCCGCGGGATTCACTTCGACGAACCAACCAGATTGATCCAGAGGTAAACGCCAAACCGGGAGCGCCCCCGCGGCGTAGTCCGACGAATATTCCGTGACTTCGATGATCCGGCTCGCATTCGCTGAGTCGCCCGACGCCAGCCACGCCGCCGTTTCGCGGGTCACGCTCAGCTGAGCACCAGTCACGGCGTGAATCATTGTATAGCGACCACCTCCGTGTTGAACCTGAAGCATCGGCTGATCGCCAAATGGCTTGAGCACCACGTTTGCGTCAGGCGCACCACTCGCTGCTGCGATCGCCTGAGCTGGCGAGAGTAGATACGCGGTATGCGGAGGCGCCTGATGCGGCATCCGCCATCCACTCGGGGAACCGGGCGTGATCATCACTATCCCCGACACCACCCAGATGATCATTGCCAGGCCCACCGCGAGTCCAATCCAACGATGCCAGGTGCGAGCCTGCTTTCGCAGAGAGACCGCGCCTGTGCCGGGCGCGGCCTGAGAGGATGGAGCCGTCATAGTGGTAGGAATGCTAACAAGTCGGGCGAGCCGCGCAATCGACGCTGGTCAGGCGATCGAGGTTGCCGCTCAGCCATAGCAGCGTGTCCGCCATTGCAGGGTCACCGGCGAGGTTCTTCAGATGCCGCCAGTCGGCCAATCGGTACAGCTCCGGGCGCCTCCCTGCTTTCTGCACCAGATAGAGGGAATCAAACACCAACCCGCGCGCCGTGCCCATTTCGGGACGCTCGGAGTTCGCTCCCGGCAGGTGCTCCAGCAGCACCAGGCGCGGTCGGCCGCGCGGGGTGCCTTCGGTCAGCGAAACGAGCGACTGACCGGGCCACGGCTTAGCGCGCATCGGGAGCAGGTCGTGCAGCGTGGCAGGAATATCAGCGATACTCACCGGCGCTTGAACGCGTGTCCCTGCGGCGATCTTTGCGGGATAACGCATGATCAGCGGCACCCGCATTACCGGCGCGTAGACGCCGTCCCCGTGTTCCCATTTACCCTGCTCGCCGAAATGGTCTCCGTGGTCGCCTGCGATAATCAGGATGGTATTGTCCAGCGTCCCTCGACGGCTCAGCTCAGCAAACAACTCGCCCAGCCGCATATCGAGATATTCTATGCCCCCGTCGTACCGGTCGATGGATCGATTGACTCCAGCTGAATCATACTTCTCGGCGTAGGGCGCTGGCGGATTGTAAGCGCTGTGTGCGTCGAAGTAGTTGAGGAAGGCGAAGTACGGCCGGTCTCCGGTTTTTGCCGACCATCCGAGAAAGCCTTCGTTGACCGACTCCGCCCATTTGCGGTCGAAGTGTGGAAAGCGCTCGCTGTTGTAAAAGCGGAAGTTGAACAGCGCCGTCATCAGTGCGGCAGCAGAGCGATCCTGCAAAGCGTGGACGATGTCGCGCGCCCATTCCGTTTGCAGGACGAGCGCGTGGTAGAAGGTCTGTCTGGCCGTGCGTTTATAGTCGACGAACGTTTCAAAGCCACGGCCGAGCCCTGATTCCCATCCCGAGTAGTACATGTTGGCGACGAAGGCCCCCGTGGCATAACCGCGCTGCTGGAATTGTGCAGCGAGCACGTCAACGTTTTTCTCCAACGGGATCTTGTAGTCGGCTTCGAGTTCCGACGCGATACGTCCCGTGAACATCGACGCGTGCGACGGCAGCGTCCACGGCGCGGTGCTGAAGGCTGATTCGAACGCGACTCCCTCGCGAGCGATCGCAGCGAGGTGCGGGGTGGTGGGACGGTCGTGCCCGTACACACTCATGCTCATGGAGCGCACGGTGTCCAGAATGAGAATGATAACGTTAGGCGCCTCACTTGATGCCGCAGCGATTGCCGGCGAGAGCCCTGCCCGCTGGCGCTCGGTAATCGGCCATATGGCGATCGCCCCGACGCCCTGTACTATTAAGAGGGATGCGGCGACCATGCCCAATCGGCGCGTGAACCAGGGCGCGGCCTGATGCGCTGTAGCCCAGCGCGCCAGCTGCACGGAGGCACCGGCACAGAGGAGCGCTCGTGACCACGTCGCCACCATCGGAAAGAGCACCCCAACACACATCAGACCGAAGAACGCGTAGATGCCAAGCTGTACCGATGGCCTGCGGAGCGATTTGAGCAGCGGACTCGCCATGAGCAGCAGCGCCCAGATTGCAAGAAAGAACGGGAGGTACGCCAGCGGTGTCATCCACGGATAGTCACGCGAAATGGCCACGAATTCGTTCAGCCAGAAGTGGCGAACAGTAAACACTATAGATTGCAGGCCGGCGGTGACACTGACGGCGACGAGTATCACGATCAACTGCGCCCGCAACCTGTCACTGAATCCGCGCTGCTGGCGCGGATGGTCGGTATTGCCAGCTATTGCTGTATC
>JBGTBX010000359.1:0-8105 GCA_041749115.1 Gemmatimonadaceae bacterium | reverse complement strand
ATTGTCCGACATCTTTGCCTCGGATTACCCGACCTGGTCGCTGCAGTTGCAGATGAACTATCCAATTGGCTCCTCCACCGCCGAGGCCAACCTGGCGCGCGCACGGCTGCAGGACACGCAGGCGCGCAGGCAACTCCAAGCCAGCGAACTGCAGGTCGCCACGCAAATCCGCGATCTCGCCCGAACCGTCACGACGAATGGCCAGCGGGTCGAATCGACTCGCGCATCACGGGCCCTGGCAGAAAAGCGCCTCGAAGCCGAGCAGAAGAAGTTCACCGCCGGCATGACCAGCTCCTTCTTCGTCACGGTCGCACAGCGCGACCTCGCCGACGCACGGAACCGCGAGCTGCGCGCCATCATCGACTACCTCAAGTCGGTCATCGACTTCGAAACGGCCCAGCAGTCGCCGCTCGGTGGCGGCGGTGGCGGGACGACGGCGATCCAGCAGCTGCCACAACAACAACAGCAATAGCTGCTCGACCAGCAAGCGGTGGACTCCGCCTGGACGCTCAGGTCTCACCGCCTCACTTACGCCGACCGCTTTGGAACCCGTTCACTCACGCGGCCGGTACTTGCGATCGTCGGTGGCGGTGCAAAAGGTCACCGCCACCGTCAACACCATCAATCCGCGAACATCGCCGGCGCGCTCACCAGGAGCTACTCGAACGTCGAACGGCGCTCCTTGACACTCCGGTGTTGTGGAGCGCGCGGGCTGAGCCCGATCGGCAGCAGTTCATCGTGGACGTTGGGAACCCGTTGCGGTTCGCCGTCCGCGATTAGGATCATCCTGGGCTGCTGCAGCGTCAGCGCCGCGCAACCGCAGCCGCGCGATCGCCCCAAGCATTAAGCTACCTGCCTTTCACTGGTACTGCTCTGGGCCACCATCCTTCGGCTCTGTGGAAGAGGCGGGTCTCTACAAGGCGAAGCCTGTTTCCTGCCAGGAAGCGATCGACGACCGTATATCCCCTAACGGTCTTGATGACGGCAAATCACGACCCTCTAGCATTCTGGACGATCCCTGCGGACGACAATCACTGCCGTTTCTGTTGCGGTGAAGGTTAAACGTTGATGCGGTTGAAGGCCTCCTGAGAATCTCCACCGCTTCAAGGCGAGCCGTTGGTGTTATATACCAACGAAGGTCTAAATGAGCTTGACGGCGCTTCTCCTCGCACTCACTGCTGCTGCACCAGCCCATCCAGGATCGGCTGCGTGTACTCCGCCACCGCCGCCGTGCGAAGCGCTTATGGAAGCATCCCTTGTGTTTCTTGCTGACGTTCTGGAGACGGGATCAGCGGATCTGATCGGCGCACATCCGTTGCCACCGCAGACGGTACGGCTCAAAGTGATCGAGCGGTTGAAGGGTATTCCGAACTACCAAGACGAACTCAAGCTAGCATATGGCTCGACTCCAACAGTGTGATGCTGGAGGCTGGTAAACAATTCCTTGTGCACGCCAGAACCTTAGAGGATCGTCCTGACGATGTATGGAGCACTGGATGCTCCAGAACGAAACCGCTCAATGAATCGAGCCGAGACGAACTCGAACAACTACGGCGGTGTCTGAAGCGGTAACCATCTGAGTCTCAGCCGCTCAATCACACTGAGAGACTTCCGACGGCTCAGGCTGCTTGCCGGCACGCGGTAATTCGGTCACCATCATCAGGGGCCAACATGTTTGCATTAGCCGCGATCGTCGTTGCGGGTCTGACGGGCACGTTGGCCACGGTGCAGTTCGAGATGGCCGCCGCTCAACATAGCGCAACCGGTGAGTTCGTCGTGCAATTGGGCGCGGCAGACGATCGACGCCTCGGTAAGTTCGTCGTTCAATTCGGCGCCGCAGACGATCTGCGCCTTGGTAAACGTGCCTACGACGACCTCTTTGGCCTGGTCCCCGCAGCAGACCTTAATGCGATTCCGCTGCCGAGACAGACGCAGATGCAGCCAACTGCTCAGCCTGCGCCGAAGGTAGTTTGCGGGATGTTAATCATCCAGGCTGATCCCAGCATCGATCCCAGGATTGCCGTGGACCCTCAGAAGGCCGAAAAGACTGGGCGCTTGATACATCATGCCCTGCGGCTAGTCCGCCCGCCCATGTGTCAGCCGGCACAATAACGCTTGGTGTCTGCCGTCAGCGTCGTCAGCCACCCCACTCGAGAGAAATCCTGCGGGCGATCGGAGGTCGCTCGGCTGACCAACGGACTGGATTCTGACGACCAATGGGATTAGCGGGCTGAGCCGTTGGCCAAGTCGCTTTGAGGGTCGCCGGTGGCCACGCAAGACGAAGAAGCTGCGGAAAAGCGCCAAAATGCGAAACGTCGCTGGAACAGTCCGTCTGCGGTCGGCGTCTGGGTTTAGAGATGCTCCTTGACGCTCTGAATTTCACGGAAACGGTAGTGCGTTTTGCGCGGTGGGCGTGGGACGTGTTGCGGGGCCGTGCCAGCTTACGCAAACTCCGTAAGTGACAACGATTAGCAAACGGCGCGACCGGCAGACATCTTCTTGGCTGTCGGCGTGCCGCTGCTAGAGCTCCTCGTTTACGTGCTCCTCTTTATTGGCGTCGGTGTTTTGATATGTCGCTGGGTCTGGAAAGAATACAGTGCATATCGCATCAGCTGTTGGGCGTCCGCCCGGCCTCTTCGCCGCGCACGCTTACGCCTCAGATGATATTAGCCTTAGCGCGAGGCGGTCTTTGCCCTCCATCGCGAGGGACGGCCACAGACTAGGCGAGCAGGCGGGCGCCCGGCAGCGTAAGCAAAATGGGGAGGAAGCACAGCTTACGGTTTCTGGGCGGTGAATTTAAAGGACTTGTACGTGTACAACCCTAAACCCTGATCGAACGGAGTGGCTTCGCGCTGCCGAGCAGATCTGGTAAACACAGCCTTGCCGGTCCGCTCACCCTTTGGTCCTATGCCTCCCATCTCGACGATGAGCTCATTGCCGTCGACGCTGAGGCTTAACGTCTGTGTGCTGTGCCCTTGGGACGACGGACCGTCCATCTGGAGGACGAGCTTGTTACCATCCCACCTTGCGCGTGACTTCAGTTCTACAGGGCCAGCACTGCTCTTCATAACGTTGATCGTTTCAGAGCCGTCGAGCCGAAAATGCAGCACCTGATTAGCCAGTCTCTGACTCAGCGTGTCGTTGTCCTGGGTAATGGACATCATTACGGTGAGGCCCGCCACGCTGTAGTCCGTTCGTGATGGGTCAAGTGTCCACGCGCCGGCGAAGTTTGGTTTCGACTGCACGACGACGGCGACGGGAGACATCACAGCAATCGTCGCGGAAAGTATTATGACCTCATCTCTTGATGCGGGTGACACTTCTCCGGGCTGCTGGCGCGGCAGGTCTGAATCGGACTCACATCGCTAGGACGTAACAGGACGCCGCTGAGTTCCTGCCGCGGTTCGACGTCGACGAGCGGCACCTCGTGCTTCGCATAGATGGCAGCCCGGTAGCCGCCTTTAGGAAAGAGTTTCGGCCGCATCCATCGGATCCGCTTCGGCCTGTCCGGCGTCCCCAGCCTCCCCACCAGTTAAGGGCGCTGGCATGCATCTAATCCTCGCGAAGCAACCGTGAGGGGTCTGCGCGGACGGCCTGTGCGGCAGGGCGCCAGCACGCCAAAACGGCGGTAAACGCCAGCAGGCTGACGACGATGATGCCGCTGACCGGGTCGGCGATCGTCACGCCGTACTGCAGGGAGGCCAGCGACGACGCCAGCACGCCGGCAGTGACCGCCCCAAACACGATGCCAACGCCACTCACCATCAGACCATCGCGCAGCACAAGACGGCGGATGTTCGCCGGCGACGCCCCGAGCGCGGTCCGCACACCGAATTCCTTGCGCCGGCGGCTCACCGCGTACGTCAGCACGCTGAAGAGGCCGCCTGCGGCCGCTAGAACGCCAACCACCGCAAAGATTGAGGCGAGCGCGGCGGCCGCACGCGGTCGCGCCAGTTCCTCAAGAAACTGGCCCTCGAGTGTCCGAACACGAACGCCGGCACTACGGATTGCAGGGTGCGCGCCGGTCAGCGCATGACGAATCTGTGCCTCATTGGCGCAGGGTTCAACGCACGTAATGCTCAAGCTGGAGGTACCGCCAACATCAACGAAGGGATAGTAAAACTCCGGCGCATCGAGCCGGGCATCCAGGGTAGGGAGTTGTACCTCTCCGGCGACACCGACGACGTGGTATCGACGCTCAGCAAAACGAAACGCGCGGCCAACGGGGTCAAGCCCCGGCCACAGCAGCTGCCCGAATCGCTCGCCCACAATCACTGCGTCGATCCCGTCACTAGAGATGAAATTGCGGCCGGCAAGAAGAGGGATACTGAACTGCTTCAGAAAGTCGGATCCGACCGCGTAATGCCGCACCTCCATGCTGACGGTCTGACCGCCCTCTCCGATCCATTCGCCTCTGCTGAAGCCGCCGCCACCAACAGGCGGTGTACCGCGCGACCACGCGACCTGTTGGATGCCCGGTAAGGCCCGCACACGGCGTTCAATCTCCTGAGCGATCGCTAACCGGGCACCTGGCTCCTTCACAGCGCCGGTTGGAAGTGACACGTCCGCGACCGAGATTCCCGTCACGTTTAGACCGCGATCGACGCTGGTCAGATTCACGAATGAGCGTACCAGCGTCGTTGCCCCCACCAAGAGCGTGCAGGCCAGAGCGACTTCACCTATCAACAGGACTCGCGTGAGCCATCTCGCTTCGCGCGTTTCCGTGCCGCTGCGCTCATTGACTCGCATCGAGGCGTTGGCCTGAACCCTGGTTCCGAGCCATGCGGGGAGCACTCCGGTGAGCAGTGTCGCGACACCGCCGATAAGCGAAGTCGCCAGGAGAGTATGCACGTCGATGTTCAACGGATTGAGCGTGCGAACCAGAAATGCCTCCGGCAACAACCCACGAGACAACGCGACCATCCCCCACGCGAGACACGTACCGATACCGACCGCGGCCGCTCCGATCAGGCAACTCTCCAGGAGGGCTTGGCGAATGAGGCGATACCGGGCGGCGCCGAGCGCCGTTTGCATCGCGAACTCGCGCTGGCGGCCGCTCAGCCTCCCCAGCATCAGACTGCTCGCATTAGCGCACAGGACAGCAAGCATCAACAGCACGCCCGCGGCAAGCACTGGCACCGCGCGTGTGTAGTAGTCATCCGACGGCACCACCGGTTCAGCTTGCGGCCACTGTTTGGCGGTAGCAGGCTCGGCCGCGTGGGCGGCGGACATGGCGACGCGAAGCGCGTCATCTCGAGGAACATCAGGCGCGAAGCGAACGTACGCGCGTAGGAGGATCTCCCGTGCGCCTCCACTGGCGGGGTATGCGTCGGCTCGCCAGACCTCGGTATCCCACGCGGGAAAGCGGAAACCAGCGGGGAGCACCCCGACCACGAGCAACGACTCACTGTTCACCGTAATCCGCTGGCCCACAAGTGCTGGATCCGATCGGTAGAGCGTCCGCCAGACATCTGCCGACAACAGCACGCGATCCTCGGCGCCGACCCCACCATCGGTGGAGTCGAACGGTCGGCCGTGAACCGGCTGGACACCGCCGAGCATGTCGAAAATGCCGGGAGTCACCCGCGCCATCCCTCGTGTGGCAAACATGCCGTCCGCTTCAATCAGTGCCGTATCGGGATCGGCGGCTTCGACTGCGGTGAACACGCCGCTCTCGCGCCACGCGTGGAGGACTGAGGGCATGACCGTCGCCCGCCCGCCCGTCGCGCCGCGCATCCACAGCATGGCGAGTTGATCCGGGTGCTGAAACGGTACCGGCCGCAGAATCAGCGCGTCCACGAGCGTGAACATCGCCGTGGTGAGCGCAATACCGAGCGCGAGCATCCCGACCACCGTTGCCGCTTCGCCAGGCCGCCGCCACGCGGTTCGATAGGCGTAGCGGAGGTCTTGCCAGAAACTATCAACCCAGCTCGCGCGCACGTCGCGCACGGCTTCTTTCGTCTGCTCGATGCCACCCAAGTCGCGGAGGGCACGACGGCGCGCCTCTGCCGCCGGAACACCACGGGCAACGTGCTGCTGGGTTTCCAAGGCCAGGTGGTGCTGGAGTTCTTCGTCAAGCTCCCGACTGACGCGAGCGCGCTGCAGCGAACCGCGAAGGAATGTCAGAAGCCTGTTCAGCATGAAGCGACTCAGATCCTTAGCCGCGTTGCAGCACTCGACGCATGGCGAGTGAAAACCGACGCCAGTCCTCTGTCTCAAGTTCCAGTCGCTTGCGACCGAGCGGCGTCAGCCGGTAAAGGCGCGCACGGCGGTTGTTCTCTGACGCGACCATTTCCGAACTCAACAGTCCGGACGCTTCCAGCCGATGGAGGGCTGGATACAAAGAGCCTTGGCTCACGGTGAGAGTTTCGCCGGTGACCTGACCAATCCGCTGCTGAATTCCCCAACCATGGTTGGGATCAAAAGCGAGCGTCCGCAGAATCAGCAAATCCAGCGCGCCTTGCAAATACTCGGTCTTGGGCAAGTGTTCCTCTCGTGTGCCGAGGGGGAATACTACCGCCGCGTGAGTGCTCTGTCAATACGGTCTGTTCGGCCGGAGGACTAATGGCCACTAGTCGCCCAGGCATGAGCCAATGGGCCTTGTTGCGCTTCTTCGCATCGGGAAGCGTGACAAAGGCGCAATTCTTGATCCAGCGCCGGGCGATCTGCAGGTCCGCGGTGTCGTTCGTAGTGGTGACGGACAGGAGAGGCGAGACCCGCGACACTGCCACCGTTGTTACAGGCCACTAGCGAGGTGTCGCTGCAGCGCCTGACCATGTATAACAACGAGATGCACCCGCCACAGTTCCCGCCGTCCGATGGTTGCGTCAGTATCCGAGTGCCGCGTGAGGCTTGTCAGGTGTGGTTCACGAATCATGAAGTCGAACGGAGTGAGGAAATCGGTCGCACATCCCGCGATGAAACTTTGATCGCTGGCTTCGATGGTCACGGACGGATCGTCAATATCGAACTGGTCGGCCCAGGGAAGCCGTGTCAAGGCACGTAGCGCTTCCTTGCCCTTTGCCTTCGCACCATCAGCGCGCCCACCTCCCCAACGATTGCACCCCTACCCGACGAGCAGAGTCGCCCGACAATTTTGATCAGTGCCGACGCGACACAGTCTGAGGCGCCTCCATAAAGGAGTTGCTCGCGAGTGGCGGCGTGGTGTGCTCGCGTCCGTGACACCGGCCCTCTCGCACGGGCGGGCTCCTCAGCCAGTGTTATCAGGGTCGGTGACGGCGCCCTGATGGCACGGCGCGCCGCAGGGGGAGCCGCACGCGTGGCCGAATCCGCGAAACGCGTGTCTAATACGCCAGGCAGGGCTGGCGCGAGCTGACGGATTCCGCGAAGAGGCTGGCTGCGCGGGGAGGGGTGGAATGAAGGACGACATTCTCAGCGCCCTGCGCCAATGGGGCAAGGCGCCCGGAGCCACGGCCATCGCTATGCTGTCGCTCACGCTCGGCATGGGCGGAACGCTGGCGCTCTTCAGCCTGGTCGATGCGCTGCTGCTCAAGACGCTGCCCGTGCACGAGCCTGATCGGCTGGCTCGTTTCGTTGGTCGCGACCTGCGCCCAGGCGAGCAGCACGAAATCGGCCTGCCCACGCACGTCTGGGAACGCGTGCGCGACTACCAGACCCGCTTCGAGTCCGTGCTCGCCGTCGGGACCGGCCGCGTCAACCTCGCGCGTGGCGGCGAGACACGCCATGCGGACATTGCGTTCGTCAGTGCCGGCTACTTCGACACGCTCGGACTCCGGCCCGCCGCGGGACGATGGCTGCACCAATTCGACGAGACGCTCAACAATGCCACTGCGGCAGTGATCAGCCATTCGCTCTGGCGGCGCGAATACGGCGGACGCGCGGACATCGCCGGTCAACCCGTTTACCTCGACAACCACCGCTTCGACATCATCGGCGTCGCCCCGCCGGGCTTCTTCGGCCTGGAAGTGGGCCGGATAGACGACGTCATCGTGCCGCTCAGCGCGCAGGACGTGCTGCACGGCGCGAACAGTTCATTGCGTGCGCCGAGGGCGGGATGGCTGCAAATCTACGCTCGGCTCCGGCCCGCAGACACCGTCGGCAACGCCGCCGCCCATGTGCGGGCG
>JBGTBX010000358.1:0-3955 GCA_041749115.1 Gemmatimonadaceae bacterium | reverse complement strand
GACACGAGAAATCCGGTCGCTTCCTCTGCGACGCGTTGCCGTGTTTCTGCCCGATCCCGTTCGGCTGACGCGATGTTCGCCTGGTGCGAGCTATACACAGCCAGCGCGACGAGCGCCCCGACCGCAAACGTCGAGGCAGCGACTCCAACGGGATGCCTGCGCACGAACGACTGCAATCGATAGGCAGCGCTGGGCCGTCGTGCCAGAATCGGTTCATTGGCAAGCCAGCGCCTGAGATCCTCCGCCAGATCCGCCGCTGTCACATACCGATCGTTGGGATCAACGCGCAGGGCTTTCAATACAATGGTATCAAGGTCACCGCGTACTGTCCGTGCAATTTCTGCACTCGCATGTGCCGAAGGAGGCGGCGGCGGATCTCCGGTCACGCGACGCTCAACTTCCGCGGGAGACAACCCGCTTAATACAAAAGGTGGCTTACCCGACAACAGCCTGTAGAGAACCACACCTAACGAGTATGTGTCCGACGCCGTCGTCACCCGACGACCCTGCAGCTGTTCCGGACTGGCATAACTGGGCGTCATCGCGCCGAACTGTGTTGCCTCGGCTCCGGCGTCATCCTCACTTACCAGTGTCGCGATGCCGAAATCCAGCAGCTTGGGGATGCCCCCCTCCGAGACAAGGATGTTCGATGGCTTGAGATCTCGGTGAACCACGAGTGACTGGTGCGCGCGTTGTACCGCCTCGCACACACGGCGCATCAGTGACACGCGTCCACGCACCCCGTACTTCTCGCGTTCGCACCAGTCGTCAAGCGGGAGCCCCTGCACGTACTCCATGACGAGGTACGGACTGCCGTCAGGCGCCGTCCCTCCATCCAGCAGTCGCGCGATGTTCGGATGCACCAGATCGGCAAGTATCTGCCGCTCTGATCGGAAACGTTGTTCGAGTTCGGGTCTGGCGAGTGAGGTGCGAAGGAATTTCATCGCGACCTGCGCACGATATTCGTCATCTGCACGTTCAGCTAAGTACACGGCTCCCATACCGCCGCGCCCAAGTTCGGCCACGAGCTGGTACGACCCTATGATTTCGCCAACCCGGGAACTGACCTCATCCGCCGCTTCGGCGATGGCCGATTCTATAAAGCGGCCCGACTGACTGTCGGCGTCCAGCAGACTGAGAAGCAACCGCCGCAACTCGTCATCTCCGCCGACAGCGGATTCAAGAGCCGAGTTGCGCTCCGCGGCCGGCAGATGGACCAGCTTATCAAACAGTGCTTCAGCCTGTTGCCAGCGCGCAGTATTCTCGCTCATGTCATGCCTCCAGGCACTGCACAGCGGTGCGACTGATCAGGATTGCTCGCCGCGCAGTTCAGTAAAGAGCCACGCCTTTGCAAAGCGCAGGTCGCGATCGACAGTTGCCGCAGAGAGCCCCATCGCCTCCGCGACTTCTTCATACGTAAGTCCGGCGAAGTAGTGCAATTCAACAACTCGTGCCTTGCGTTCGTCGCGTGCAGCAAGTCTGCAAAGCGCTTCGTCGAGTGCAGCGAGATCGGACGTCGGATCATTAACCGCATGCAAGGCCTCCTCCAGCGGAACGTGCACGGCGCCACCGCCCCGCTTGGTTCGTCGCTTTGCCTTGGCATGATCGACCAGGACGCGCCGCATCGTGCTCGCTGCCAGTGCGAAGAAGTGCACTCGGTCCTGCCACTCGATGTCGCTCCCCGAGAGACGCAGGAACGCTTCGTGAACCAGCGCAGTGGCCTGAAGCGTATGCCCCGTGTTTTCTCCGTGCATTTGCCGCTGTGCCACCTGCCTCAATTCCGCATAGACCAACGGCAGGAGCCGGTCGAGGCTGCCTGCATCGCCCGCACGCGACGCTGCGAGCAATTGCGTCACCGTGTTTTGCGTTGGAGGCGAAGTCATGACATGAAGTGGGCGACTCTGATATTGCTGGGTTGGCATTGACCTGACAAATCCAACCTATCCGCCGATTCAGTCTGGCGCATCCATTGTGCGTGCAACGTCGCGAGAGAGCACTCATGCCACAGAAGCGACGCACACAACTGATTCACCTCATCGTGCGGCCAGCTGCACCAAACATCGACAAATTTGCGGCGTCATGAGGGTAATCGCCCGGTCGCGTCGCTTCGAGGGAGAATGCACAAATCACCACCCGTCTCCAACGACCGAGGCTCCCCATGCGATACTCCCCCCTCCTCTCCATCATCGCTCTGTCCATCGCCGCCTGCAGTGGCGAGAAGGTTACCGGCGTTGATCCAGGCACCCGGCCATCTCCCGATGCAGCGAAGATCGACGCATTGATCAGCGCGCTCCCTGCGTGGACCGACAGTCCCCCGGCGCAGCGATCACCGGTCACCAGGACTCCGGTCTATCTGACCGAGGCACTCGGCAGCGACATCATGGACTATCGCTGCGGTGTAACGGGCATGAATACTGTTAAGCAATACGCGCGGGTGTTTTCGGCGGGGAGCAATCTGAGTAACCTGTATCCCGGAGCGCTTATCGAAGGAGCCACGCTGCGATCCGGGGATCCGGCGGTTATCTCATCAGTTGAGCGACCTACGCTGACGCTGCGGATCACGCTCCCGATTCAGAACCAATCCATTGTTGTTCAGGACGTGAACAGCGTGACAATGTCACAGGCGATTGCTGACTTACAGCGCGCCGCCGCCACTGAGCAGGGCATGCGCGATGTTGTGCCGGCCAACATGATATTTGAGCTGACCGAAGCCTCGACATTTGATCAATCGATGACCGAGGTCGGCGTTTCGCTGGGCTACGCGAATCCTCTGAAAGGCATCGGGGCGAGTGGGAACATCAACAGCAGCACATCGCGCAGCGTTAAGACAAACAGCGTTGTGGTGAAGTTCGTGCAGGAGATGTACACCATTGACGTCGCCGACGACTTGCTGCCGAAAGCTTCTTCGTTTTTCAGCTCCTCCGTCACAGAGGGCGACGTGCAGGCACTTGCGGCCGCGGGAAAGATCGGGTCCAACAACGTGCCGCTCTATGTTGCCTCCATCACCTATGGACGCGTTCTGTTCTTCTCTGCCCGTTCCACCGACGTGCTGGATGTCAACGAACTCAAATCGGCGATGAACGTCGCCGGTGGCGCATTCAGTGGCGGAGCGTCATTGAATACACGGCAGAAATCGCTGTTGAGCACGGCTACTTATCAGATCATTCCGTTCGGTGGTCCGCAATCTGCCGCCACTGCGGCGATCGCATCGCTCAACTGGAGCAAGTTCTTCGTGCCGGCCGAAGCGACGACCGCGGTACCGATCGCCTTCACCGTAAAGACTCTCAATGGAAAGCAGGTCGCGAAGATCCACAACAACGTCAACTACGACCAGCGCAATGCCTGCAGCGCGCCCAAAACTTATAGCCTTGAGGCAACGCTTACCCGAGTTGAAAAGACTAGTGGTTTCTGCCTGGCCTGCGTGTTCACCACGTACATCAAGGGACAGGGTGTGCCGTCCACGTTCCAGACCGGCGTCTTTGGTCCATCCACAGGCCCCAAGTCATTCAGCACGACGAAGTCAGTGACACTGGCACCCGGTCAATCAATAAGTGTCTGCTCTGAGTTTGACACGGGTGCCTTCTGTATGCCGTTCGGGTACCCAGGCGCAGTGAACGGCAATCTCAACAATATGAAGAATCTCACGAGCGGCAGCACCCGGACGTTGACGAACAACGTGAACGCACTTGGGGCAAGTTCAAAGTTCACCTGGAGATTTAAGAAGACTGCCAATTATTGATCCCCTGTACACGCACCAGAAACGGCGCCCGCGCAGGTGGGCGCCGTTGTCGCAGGCAGCCATTCACATTCGGCGGAACATCGCGCAGTTTCTCTGCATGAGCATGAGCGTCGACGACCGATGGGGGCGGCTTATGGCGGCCCTGGGGTTTGGACCCAACCTCGGCACGCTCGTGCATCTGCTGGAGGCGTACGCCGAGCCCCATCGCTTTTACCA
>JBGTBX010000357.1:0-2591 GCA_041749115.1 Gemmatimonadaceae bacterium | reverse complement strand
GTCGTCACTCTGGACCAGCGTCACCATCGCCGAATAGCTGCGCATGAATTTGGCATGTTTGAACGCCGACTGCAGCGGCCCATAGACTGCCAAATCGTTGTCGCTGGCCTCGAAGCCGTCGCAGATCGCGCACAGGCGCATCGCCCCGCAGTCGATTGCCTCTTCCACCCAGGAATGCGGCGGCAGTTCGTCCTTGATCCCGGTTGCTAGCACTACCGTGCGTCCGTGATACTGCCTGCCCTCGGTGTCGGTCACCCGAAAGCCACCGTCCGCAAGCTCCAGCCGCGACGCCGTAGCCCGGATCACCGTGGTGCCGTATTTCTCTGCCTGGGTGCGCAGGCGTACCAGCAGCTCGTCGCCGCTGACCCCGTCCGGAAACCCCGGACAGTTGTGGGTACGTGGAATCCATCGTGCGCGGCTGTTGTCGGCATCGAGTACAGTTACGTTGCGGTGGAACCGGTTGAGGTACAGCGCGGCAGTCAGGCCACCCGGGCCGGCGCCGATGACGATACTATCCTTGAATTCGAGTTCCGTCATCGCCTTCCCCGGGAGCTATGCGAGTGCTGGTGAAGCTGACCACATGAAACGAGTTTAGCTAATGCGGGGCTGGCAAAGTCATGATTAGAAGAATGCTGACCAGTCGCACAAGATACTTCACCGTACTATCTCCCTGGGATATACCAGCCCGCGGTAGAGCTGGCTCGGACTCTTCCGTAACTGCGGCTCCGGCACAATAGGCACGGAGGCTCAGTTGCTACTCGACCTTCACGCCTCGGATTTCATCCAAGGTGAGTCCCGTCACTCGCCCGGCTGAGTCGCGGGTGAACTCTGCCGGCAACCAGAAGGACCGTATCAGGAATGTCCCGTTATCCATCGGAATGAAGGAGAACGCGGCATAATCAGAGTCGACATATTCACCGGTAATCTCGCCGTTGTGGCTAAAGATTCTGACCTTCGCATTGGGCAAGTACCAATCAGGCCCGAATTGATAGGTGCCCAGCAACGACGCGATGCTTTTTGGCGGCAGCTTTCGGGTCGTGAGCCGCGGCATTGGCTCTACGGGAGCCGCGAAGTGCAGGGCGCCTACCGCCCTTGCTATCGGCGTCGTCACCGAAACGTAGAGGTTGGAGAGGACGATGACGGTCACGTCCTCCTTCACATAGTGATCGACCTGGGCGCTCCACCCGGGGGAACGGCCGTTGATGTGGTGGATTTCGCGCGCGTTGGCCTTGGTCAGGAACCAACCATAACCGATGTTCGGAAAGTGATGGGTGAAGCTCTGGGTGACGCTGGCGGGCTCAAGCAGCTTCCCCTGGTGCACCGCGCGAACGAACCTAAGAAGTCCGCGGGCGTCGGAATAAAGTGAGCCGTTGCCGGTTTTGGCACTCCAGTTGACATAGTCGGCCCGTTGGAGGCCGAGCATACCCTCGGGTGCATACCCATCAGCGACGTCGGGGACGATCTTGCTCATCGGCGGCCTGTGACCCGTTTTCGGAAGCGCCAAAGGTTTGAATATTTCCCGCTGCAGAAACTCGCCATAAGTAAGACCTGAAGCTTTCTCGATGATCAGGGCGAGCAGGTTGTAGTTGGAATTACTGTAGCTGTACTCGCTCCCTGGCTCGAACGAGAGCGGCTTTTCCGTGAACACTGCGACCAGCTCCGCTGGTGTCTGCGGCTGCAGCTGGATGTCTCCATATTCAGGAAACGCGTTGATATCGGGGATCCCGGAGCTGTGTGTCAGCAGATGATGGATCGTCAGCTTCTCCCCATTGCGGTAGCCCGGCAGGATGCGCGTCAGCGGGGCGTGCAAATCGACTTTACCCTGCTCTACCAGCCGCAGGATGGCTGCGGCGGTGAACGGTTTCGACACCGACGCTATCTGGAAGATCGTGCCGGGTACGTTCGGTACGCCCTGCTCGATGTCGGCATAGCCGTAGCCCTTCTCGAAGACGACCTGGTCACCTTCGGCTAAAAGGATCACGCCCGAGAAGTTGTTGGTCTGGAGCAGCGGGTCGAGATAGGCAGCGAGGGCCGGTTCGAACTGCTGAGGAAGCTGTGCTTGAGCTGCCGGGGGAAAGGAAGCCAGCGCAGCGGCGAAGACTATGACGAGCTGCCTCGCGCGAACGAATACCATAACCGAACGACTCCTCATTGCGTGGTTCCGCACGAGCTATATGTTCGGCACCCTCAGTCCTGCCGGAACCGTGATGAAAGCCTACGGATAGGAAAAATAATGCACGTTATTCGAGAATTTGACAAGCATGCCTGACTGACATCCAGCACCGCCCAGCCCTGCACCAGGCCGATTCTGGAACTTCCATCGACACCAGTCAGCCGACTCTGGCACCTGGTTCTGACCCCGGAATTCTGAACCGTGGGTGTCTTTAACTGCGCTTGCGCTAGGGGGCGCCCGCAGCGTCCAGCCAACCTTCGAGCGTGAGACTCGACGTGCTGCCATGCCCCGGGAGGGGAAGCACCGAATACTGCTCCATGAGTGCCACCATGGCATCGAGCCGGTCTTTCGGTTCGTACAAGCCAAGTACCTCCACCAGGCTATCCACAATCATCTGTCGGTCCAGGCCGCTGCTTAC
>JBGTBX010000356.1:0-8638 GCA_041749115.1 Gemmatimonadaceae bacterium | reverse complement strand
GTCGCATCTCCGGGAACGGCGATGTTTACGGTGGTTGACCCATCCAGCATGCGTCTTGAAGCCGCAGTTCCTGCGGCGCAGTTGTCGGTTGTGAAAGTTGGCGCTCCGGTACAGTTCACTGTCAGCGGGTATCCTGAGCGGGCGTTCGTCGGGAAGATCGCGCGCATCAGTCCAGAGGCCGATCCGACAACGGGCCAGGTGAAAATTGTCGTTTCGATTCCAAATAGTCGTGCGGGCCTCGTCGGTGGTTTGTTCGCCTCCGGCCGTGTGCAGGCTGACCGTCGGATGGCGCCGGTGGTCCGCACGGCAGCGGTCGACGTGAAAGGGATGCGCCCCTGGGTGCTGCGTCTTCGCGCGGGCAAGGCAGAGCGGGTCGAAGTCGAGTTGGGACTTCAGGATGAAGAAACTGAGAAGTACGAGGTGCTGTCTGGTGTTGCCGTGGGCGACACGCTCCTGATCGGAGCGGCACAGGGGATTTCGGCGGGTACGCCGGTCAAAATCTCTGCCGCAAGTGATGCAGCCACTGCCCGCAGATAAACCACACGATCGCCCGAACACTCAGAGGAAGGGCACATGTTCATTTCCGATTTTGCTATTAAGCGTCCGCTCATCACAATCGTGGCGATGGTCGCGCTCAGTGTGGGCGGTATTGCCGCGCTGCTGAAACTGCAGACCGACGAATTCCCCGAGGTCAATCCTCCGGTCGTAACCGTCGGCATTATTTATCCCGGTGCTGCCCCTGATGGTGTGGAACGGGAAATCCTGGACCCGATCGAAGAGGCGATGTCTTCTATCGCCGGTGTCAAGCGTGTCAATGGTACGGCACAGGACGGCTTTGCTCAGCTGTTGGTCGAATTTCAGTTCGAGAAGCCCCTGCAGGAGGCGACGCAGGACATTCGCGATGCCATCTCCGCGATTCGCAGCGACCTGCCTCCCGAAATGGAAGAGCCGATCATCAAGAAGTTCAACGAGACCGATCGGCCGATCGTTTCGCTGGCGGTATCGTCCACGAACCTGTCGTCCGGGGAGTTGACCCGTTTGGTTGATCCGGGAATGACACGGGAATTCCGGTCCATTCCCGGAGTCGCCGAAGTGACGGTGCCTGGTAAGCTGGAGCGTGAACTGACTGTTCAGCTGCGCCCCGATGCTCTGCAGGCTTCCGGCGTCTCGGTGTCACAGGTGATTACGGCGCTGCAGCTGCAGAATCTCGCCGCGCCGGTAGGGCGCGTGAATGGTGCGCTCGATGAACGGTCGATTCGGCTGAAAGGCCGACTCGATACGCCGCAGCAGTTCGCGGCGATCGTTGTGGCACAGCGCGACGGCCAGTTCATTCGATTGGGTCAGCTCGCCGACATTCTTGATTCGACGCAGGAGCCGCGCACCCTGGCACTGTTCAATGGGCGGGAAGCCGTCGGAATCGATATTAAAAGGTCCACGGGAGCCAGCACCACCGAAGTCTCCGACAAAATTCTGGAACGAGTTGACACGCTCCGGAAAACACTTCCGGCCGGCACAACGATCGACGTCGTAAAAAACTCCGGCGTCAACGTCCGCAACTCGGTCCGAAACGTCGAAGAAGCACTTGTGGAAGGCGCGTTGCTCACGGTGCTGGTAGTCTTCCTGTTTCTGAACTCGTGGCGCTCAACTGTTATTACAGGCCTGGCGCTGCCGGTGTCCGTGCTTGCATCGTTTATCGCCGTGTATCTGATGGGATACAAGCTGGAGACGATGTCGCTCCTCGGCCTGTCCCTCGCAATCGGTATTCTTATTGATGACGCGATTGTGGTGCGTGAGAACATCGTGCGTCACGTCGAGATGGGCAAAGATCATTATACGGCTGCGCGCGAGGGTACCGCGGAAATCGGCCTCGCTGTGGCCGCTACAACGTTCTCTATTCTGGCGGTGTTTGTTCCGATTGGTTTTGTCGCGGGAGTTACGCGGCAGTGGATGGGGCCGTTCGCTCTGACGATGGCATGTTCGGTCGCTGTCTCGCTGCTCGTGTCGTTCTCGCTCGATCCGATGCTCTCTGCCTACTGGCCCGATCCGCACAAGGAAGAGCACGAAAAGAGCTGGATCACCAAAAAGCTGGACAAGTTCAACACGTGGTTCAATAAAGTTGCCCATGGGTACAAGGGCGTCATCGCGTGGGCGCTTGACCACCGGGCCGCCGTGGCCGTCGTGGCGATCGGTACGTTTTTCGGATCGTTTGTGCTCATCCCCAAGGGATTGCCGGGAATCGCCGTCGTGTTTCTTGGCATCGCCGTTGCGGTATTCGGCTTGACCCACACGACTTCCTTTTTTGCACGCGCCAGTTCAGTTGCAGCGGGCATCGCAATAGCGGTGGTGCTCGTGCCCATGGTGCCGCAATGGAAGAACGTCGGATCCGGGTTCTTCCCGGTCGACGACAAGGCGGAAATGAATATCACCGTGGAGACTCCTCCGGGGTCGAATCTGGATTACACGCGCCTCAAGGTGAATGAAATTTCTCGCCTGATCACGCAGTATCCGGAGGTCCGCTATATCTACGCGACCCTTGGCGGCGGAGATGCCGGCGCTGTCGACGTGGCAAAGTTGTACGTAAAGCTGACTGCCAAGGACGAACGACCGATGTCAGCGGATGAACTTGCCAGTACCATTCGCGCTGAGCTTGAAAAAGTTGCAGGCGCCACCGCAGCGGTGTCCACCAACGACTTCGGCGGCGGATTCAAGCAGATTCAGATTCAGTTGCGCGGCAGTGACACTCCCACGTTGAGCGCTTTCGCACAGGAAGCATTTGATGCCGTGAAAAAAGTGCGGGGGGCGGTCGACCTCGGCCTTTCAACCAAGGGACAGCGTCCGGAGCTCAACGTTGAGTTGAACCGTGGGCTTGCTTCAAGTCTGGGACTATCTGTCGGACAAATTGCACAGGCGCTGCGTCCGGCCTTCGCCGGGATCGATGCTGGCGACTGGGTCGATCCAAGTGGCGAGACGCGCGACGTTGTTGTGCGTTTATCGCCCGAAGCCCGACGTCGCGCTTCGGATCTCAGGCAGCTGCCCCTGGTGGTGCAGGGACCGAACGGGGTGCCGAGGACGATGCCGCTGGGTCAGGTGGCAACGATCACCGAAGGAATCGGGCCCGCCGTGATCAATCACCTCAACAGGGAACGCGTCGTGCGAGTCGAGTTCAACGTCTCCGGGCGATCGACCGGTGAAGTGACGGCCGATGCGCTCGCCGCCATGAACTCACTCACGGTGCCCGACGGGGTGCAGATTTCCACCGGAGGCGAAGCTGAACAACAGGCCGAAGTCTTCGGAGAAATTTTTACCGCGTTAGGCATTGCTGTGGCATTGATGTATCTCATTCTCGTGGTGCAGTTCGGATCGTTCCTCGATCCGCTCGCCATCATGCTGTCTCTGCCGCTGTCGCTGATCGGCGTGTTCATGGCGCTCTCAATCAGCAACTATACCATCAACATCATGTCGCTGATCGGCGTGATTCTCCTGATGGGTATTGTGGCGAAGAACGCCATCCTCCTGATCGATTTCGCCAAGTGGTCGCGAGAGGAGAGCGGTTTGCCACTGAGGGAAGCCTTGATCGAGGCCGGCGCCATTCGCCTGCGTCCGATCCTGATGACAACATTCGCCCTCATTGCCGGTATGATTCCGACCGCTCTGGGTTCGGGCGAAGGGGCACAGTTCAGGGCACCCCTTGGTGTTGCGGTGATTGGAGGCGTGCTCACTTCGACCTTCCTTACGCTCATCGCCATTCCCACGTTTTACGAAATTCTTGATGACATGAGGACAGCATTTTCCCGACGTTTGGGACTCAAGGTGACGCAGGCCACTGCTGAGCACCGGGTTGTGGATGGATTGACTCCCCAGGCGGGCGACTGAGCACGCCTGAGGGAACGTGGGGTATTCCGCTTGCGCCAGCGCATCAGGTGTGGCGAACGTTATTCATGCAGACTAGGAAACCCGGAGGACGTACCCAATGAGGTCGAAGGCTTTTTTTGGTTTCGCGCTTGTCGCTTTGACGATGGGGCTCGTGGCCCAACCCGCTTCGCTGAGCGCACAGAATGACCCCAAGGGATTCCCTTATGTGGGCTTCAATATTCTGAGCGGGTACGACTGGGAGATGCCGGATCCGCTCGATCCGGCAGGCAAACTGCCTGAGAACAAGATCCCGGCCTCCGTCAAGGCGCTGGACGGCAAACCCGTTCTATTGAAAGGGTTTATGCTGCCTCTCGATCTGGACGCTCAAGGGGTAACCAAGTTTATGCTGAACGCGAGCATCGACATGTGTTACTTCGGTGCTCCTGTGCGCCTGAATGATTGGATCATGGTGACGATGAAACCTGGGAAGAAGGCGAAGTTTACTCATCTGCCGACGGCTGTGTGGGGCCGGCTTGAAGTCGGAGAGGAGATAAGGAACGGCCGAACCGTCAGTATCTATCGGCTGACCGCAGACGACGCACGGACAGAGAGCTGAGCCGGGATCGTTATGCGGAGCGTGCGGCGGGTCGCCATCTCTGCGGCCCGCTTTTCCTTTTCCGGTGTATCGTGTCGAGCGTCCTTGGGCAAAATGCCAAAGGGAATTGGGGAACGAATTCGACACCGGGGCAGGTTGATACGGCATGACTGAGGGATTTTGGGCGTACGTGACGTTGTCGCTTACCGGGTTCATTGGCAGTGAGCTGGTTCCGCTGCTGAGCGGCATCGCGGTCGAGGAAGGGCAGTTGTTGTTCACCCCGGCTGCGGTATCGATAGTGGCGGGGGTGTGGACTGTCATGTCGCTCCTCTACTTTGTCGGTCGCACGAACGCTGCGTGGGTCCGCCTCAAACTTCGCGATGCGCCTCGTGTCGTGCAGCGCTCACTGGAGGTTGTACGGTACAATCCATGGCGCGCCACGATCCTTGCACGGTTCCTTTTTGGCGGGCGCATGTTGCTGCCTCTCGCCTGCGGCGCGGCCCGTGTGCCCCTCTGGAAGTTTATGAGCGGGGCACTGATATCGACGGTGTTGTGGGTGTTCGTTTACATGACGGTCGGGTGGGCCGTTGGTCCAGGCGCAGCTGTTGTCGCAGCGAAGGTCCGTTCTCTGGGACGTGTCGTCTCCGTCCTGTTGGTTGCGGGATGTGTTGGGATCTTCCTTTGGTGGCGTCGTCGCCGTCGGGCACGCCGCGCACAGGGATAGCGCCGACGTTCGCCTGTTGAGCAGGTCGCGCACGGGTTCGCTCGTTGGTCATCCGACGTCCTGGAAGCGGTAGACATTGTGCCCGGACCCGGCGGCCTGTCTATTCCACCTGCTTCTGCGGTCCAGCAATGGGTCGCTCCTTCGGGGCCCACAGTTCAATTGAACTGAACCGGGTCTTCTGTTAACCCGTGCGACATATGTCCGTCTTCCGCCGCAAATCCATCGCTTCCCTGCAAGCGGAGGCGACGAGTGAGACTGGCCTCAAGCGTGCACTCGGTACAGTCAATCTCACCATGCTTGGTATCGGGGCCATCATCGGGACCGGGATCTTTGTTCTTACCGGAACCGTGGCCGCTCAGAATGCCGGCCCCGCCGTGGTGCTGTCGTTCATGCTTGCCGGAACCGCAGCCGTGTTCGCAGCGCTCTGCTATTCAGAGTTCGCAGCCCTCGTGCCGATCGCCGGCAGTGCGTACACCTACGGGTACGCAACACTCGGCGAACTGTTCGCATGGATTATCGGCTGGGATCTTGTGCTGGAGTACGCGTTATCGGCGACGACTGTGGCGATCGGTTGGTCGGGGTACGTGGTGTCGTTCCTGAATCACGTCGGCATTCATATCCCGGCGACGATGTCGGCGGCGGCCGGGACGCAGATCACGATGGCCGACGGGAGCACGGTGACAGCGCTGTTTAATTTGCCGGCAGTGCTCATCGTTATGGCGGTGACGGCGTTGCTGGTGAAGGGGATCAAGGAGTCTGCTTCGGTGAACGATGTGATCGTCATCATCAAGGTAGGCGTGGTGCTCCTGTTTATTGCCTTTGCCTGGAGGGGTATTGATGCTGCCAATTGGCAGCCATTTATTCCGACGAATACGGGGCTGCGGGAGAATTTCGGGACGAGCGGTATCGTGGCTGGTGCCGGTATCGTGTTCTTTGCGTACATCGGATTTGATGCCGTGAGTACTGCGGCGCAGGAGGCGAAGAACCCGCAACGCGATATGCCGATTGCGATCATCGGGTCGCTGCTCATATGTACTGTGCTCTATATCATTGTGTCCGCGATCGCGACCGGAGTAGTGCCCTACGCCTTGCTGGACGTGCCTGATCCGATCGCCAAGGTTGCAGAAGCTGCCGGGTTGGGCTGGATGACACGTTTGATTGAATTGGGTGCCATCGCCGGTCTGTCGTCGGTGATTTTGGTGCAGCTGCTTGGCCAGTCACGGGTGTTCTGGTCGATGGCCAATGACGGGTTGTTGCCGCCCGTTGTGAACAAGCTCCATCCCAAGTTCAAGACCCCATGGATCACCCAGATTTTTCTTGGGGTGATGGTGGCGATTCCGGCGGGCTTTCTGTCGGTGCGTGAAGCGGCCTCGCTGGTGTCGATCGGCACCCTGCTGGCGTTTGTGATCGTCTGCGCGGCGGTACTGATTCTGCGAGTGCGCGAACCCAACCTGCACCGTCCGTTCAGAACGCCGTGGGCGTGGTTTACCGCACCGGCTGGTATCGTGTCGTGTCTCTATCTGATGTATTCGTTGCCGTGGCGCACCTGGGAACGTTTACTTATCTGGCTGGGATTGGGCATGGCGATCTACTTCCTGTATGGCAGGCGGCATTCAAAACTCGCTGATAAGGCGTCGGCCTGACGCAGCTCTTCGGAAAGAAACACGGGCCCTGTGCATTGTCGCACAGGGCCCGCTTCACATCCGGATAGTTCGAAGCGATTGCCTAGGACGCCGGCACGGTGAGCGTGACACCATGCTGCGACAGGCGCTGACTCATTGCCCGCGCCCGTGTCATGAACGGCGCGATCTCCTTGATGGCTGCGTCCAGCGATACTTTTGCCGCGTTCGCCTGGCTGATAGACGCCGAGCTCGGTGTCTCCCAGACTCCCATGATGGCATTCTTGGCGGCTGCGAGTCTGCCTAACGTGTTGGCCGCCTGGGCTGCCTGTGCCGCGGCTCCCCCACCGCCGAAGCCGCCTCCGCCAACAGCGCCAACGCCGAACTTCGCGCGTAGCGCATCAAAATCTTTCCTGAATGTTGCCCATTCATCTTTGACGTCCTGCGGAGCAGCGCTCGAATCCACCTTAGGCGCCGCGCGGTTGACCTCGGCATGCAACGGGGTCAAGGGCCGAGACGCGTCAGCTCCGATGCGGTGTGCGTTATGCAGATCTGCAACGACCGCGTGGTAACGCACCAGATCTGATTCGCTCATCTGCACGAGCGGATCCATCACCAGTCGCAACGGCTTGGTATCGACCACCCTGCCGTCGGCAACCAGTGAAACGGTGTAGTTGCCCGGTGGCACCATCGGTCCGTTGTTTGCGGCAGCTCCGAAGCCACCGCCACCGCCACCGCCTGGTCCACCACCAGTGCCTGGCGTAGCGCACGGATTCAATGGCAGGTAACCCACCGGAGGCAATGGCTGCGGCAGACCCGGAATCGGTCGAGCAGCGCCGCTACCCTGACCTCCGGCCTGTCCACCACCACCACCACCACCACCGCCCGCCGGACCGCCCTGACCTGCAGTCGTTGCCGGTGCGATGGGTTCAATGCGTTGGTCCCAACACACCGATTGAATTCCCGCCACGTTTTTGGCAGCCGGAATGGCGAGTTCCCGGACCACGCTTCTGCGGGAGTTGGCGATACGCAGCATCGGGTCCTTTACCGGAGCCTTCAGGTACAGCTGAATGACACTCTCCGTCGGCGGGTTCTCGCCGGTGAAGAATTGATGGCCCCAGAACTCATCGTTGCGGTCATCCTTGGACTTCCACTGCAATGACAGACCGGGCGTGAAAAGTTTCGCGTCAGCCACCTTCGCCGTTGCATACTCCTGAACTGGCTCCAGATGATCAAGAATCCAGAGAGCTCGTCCGTGCGTGGCAACGAGCAACGCGTTGTCACGCGGATGGATCGTCAGCTCGTCGACCCGAACGGTGGGGAAGTTTGCTTTGATGCGGCGCCAGCTGGCGCCACGATCCAGCGTGACGAAGATGCCGGTCTCGGTGCCGACATACAAGACGTCAGCATTACGCGTGTCTTCGGTAATCGTTCGCACGTTCTCGCCGCGCAGTCCGTTGGTTATTGCCTTGAACGACGCGCCGAAATCATTACTCACCCAGATGTAGGGTTCGTAGTCATTCTGCCGGTGGTTGTCGACCGTGACATACACGGTGCCTGCATCAAACCGCGATGGAGCCACACGCGAGACAAAAGCGTGTCCCGCCGGAAAGCCGGGCATATTCTTCGTGATGTTCTGCCACGATTTGCCGCCATCGCGCGAAACACTCACCGTGCCATCATCGGTGCCGGTGTAATACACCCCCGCCTGCCTCGGCGATTCCGCCAGTGCAACAATTGATGGCCACTGCGAAATACCGTCGTTGCGCGCGATTCGGATGTCCGATCCTTTGACTCCCATCGTGACGATGCTGTCTCTCGAGGCATTCTGCGTGAGATCGGGGCTGA
>JBGTBX010000355.1:0-1905 GCA_041749115.1 Gemmatimonadaceae bacterium | reverse complement strand
GGACTTCGCGGTAGCGGTTGGCGAGCGACGGGGCTGCTTCTCCGATTCTTGCCGCGCGGATCGCCCCCTGCTCCATCCCGACAAGATGCCGGGCGGCGCAGTTTGTTCCAATTCAAAATGACAGCGCTGCAAGCGCGGCCGCAACGGCGGCGTTGATTCCAGCGCCGCTCATGGTAGCCTGCGCCCCGTGACTTCGCTCGAAACCCTGACCTCGCCGCACCCGGCGCGCCTCACCGCACGGGACTTCCTCCTGCTCGCGGACTCGGGAGCATTCGCGCCCTATGCGCGGACGGAACTGATCGAAGGGGAAATTTTCGTCGTGAATGCCCAGCACCGGCGGCATGCCAGGGTCCGAGGTCAATTAAAGAGGCTGTTCGAGGACGCGCTTGCTGAGCGCAACGACGGTCTCGGCGTTCTCGACGAATGCAGCGTCGCGTTCGACGATGCCTCGATCCCGCAGCCCGACATCATTCTGACCGTCGAACCCGATGGCGAAGGCCCGATCCCGATCGCCAGCGTCCGGCTGATCGTCGAAGTCGCGGACACGACCCTGACCCAGGACCTCGGCCGCAAGCAGCGCCTCTACGCCCGCCACGCCATCCCCGAATACTGGGTCGCCGACCTCACCGGGAGCCGTGTGGTGCGGATGTGGGCGCCGGACGGGGAGCGGTACGCTCAATGCGATGAGTGGGCTTTCGGGGTGCTTATCGAAAGCGCAACGATTGGCGGGCTGGGGTTAGAGACGATGGCATGATGTAGGCATTGTGTCCCGAGGCGCGAGAATTTTGATTCTTATTCAAACACCGCGCCGCTTGCCACTTGCCAGAAACCAGAAGGGAAAAAGTCCGGTCGCTTTTCTGTGACTGCCATGAAATCTTCGCGCGCTAGCAACACACCGTGGATGGCGCTCATGTCCTGATTGGCGACTGCCTGAAGCGTCTTGCCATGGAGTCGTCCTCCAATGGATCCGTACAATTCGTCAAAGGCCCAGAGGCCAAGCATCACTCCGTAGGCATCGCCAGGTTGAAATCTTGATGTTTTAGCTATGACGGAACACAGACCCTGAACATAGCCAAATGCCTGAACACTGCCCGCAAGGCTTGATAATTCGATCTCTCCGGGTTTGATGCCAAGCCGTTCTAGCTGGGGCAACATGATCTGCGCGAAGCAATCACAGAGCAGTTTAATCTTGTCTTCTTCCAAATGCATAAACGGATCGTCATCTTGGTCTGACAAGGGATTAACGCTTGTGGGTTGAAGCGGAGGAGGGTTCCGAATCGGCGGCATGATTTCGTCGGGATTGTTAAGTCCGTTGTTCAAAAGCCAAAATCCCATGACCGACGCATAATTCTTTCGTGCGTAAACTTCGCCAACGTCAGCTTCGGCCCGATACGATCCGGCCAGCGTCTCGCCGTCGCGAGCGACGCATTCCGCCAAAGTTGCTTTATAGACGCGCTGTGCGTTTTCCCGGCCCCATACCAAGGTGAAGGCGGTCTGCATTATGTCATCGACCAATTCACTGGTCATCTCTTCAGACGTTGCTGCAAGCACAGCTCCGGCCATCCCATAGACATAGCCGCGAGACCGCTTGGAGACATAACTGCCTTCGGTGGGAACTTCTTCCAGCTCCAAGCTAAGAAGCTGCAACTGTGGTATGAGAAAGGTCAGCAGCGCCTTGGCGCGAACTTCATGCGCCGTCGTTTCCGATTGGAATGATTGCGATTGCTTCGGTGCAAACAAGCGTCCGAAAAAACCTGCCATTGCCTAGGCTCAGGACCTGTTAAATTGCTTGCGGAACGGATGGTTGGTTGATTCAATGGCAGCGTCAAGGAGGCGTTGTCGATGGATGTTCCCTTCCAGCTGAGCGAGGCGCAGATGCGCCGGATCAAGCCGTTTTTTCCGTTG
>JBGTBX010000354.1:0-4176 GCA_041749115.1 Gemmatimonadaceae bacterium | reverse complement strand
GTCCACCCGGGAGACCGATCTCATTGACTGGCTCGGAATCAGTCCGTCTAGTCAAACACCATCTAGTAGCGTGTGCGTGATTCCCAGGTCGGCTCCACTGCTGGGGGCGTTGACCCCAGTCGCCGTCTGCCAGATCCATTGCGCTTTGCGCGGGATTGCCTCGACACATGCGCTGGCACTGACGCACCTTCGCATGCTTGAAGTGCCTGACGAGTTCGCGGAGAAATCCGTTCGGCGCCTCGCACTGATTCACCGGACTCAGACGTGGATGGCAATGGCCCGCTTGGCTCAGGCCGACTTGGTTATTCTGGTTGAACCCTTGGCAGATGCACCCCTCCGGGATCAGCGGCAGATGAGCCGCTTATTACAGGAGGCCGCCGAATCCCATCGACACATCTTCGTTGTCACCCCGCATCCGGAATCTGCCGCGGCACTTGGGGCGTTTCAGAAGCCGCCCATGGCCAGACTGGTCCAATGAGCCGCTCCCTTGCTTGGCTCCTCGTTGTACGGGCCTATTTTGTCGAGATCGTCCGAGCCAAGTGGCTCTGGGCTCTCCTCGTCGTCTGCGTTTTGAGCTCACTTGCCACTGTGCTCCGCAGCCATCACGCGTATCTCGACGCTGCCGATCGATACGCACTGGAGCTGCAGGAAAGGCAACGGCTGCGCTTTGCGGCGACAGTGGGACCGAGTGGCAGAGACACGGATCGTGTCCTGCGTGTCCTGCGTCCCCCCAATCCGGTCTCCGTGCTCATTGCCGGTGCAGAACGGACAATGCCGTCGGGTTGGGACTTTGGCCCGTCCGGCATTGAGACCCTTCCGCCCTATCCGTCGCAGATATCTCTGGTGAGCCTCGACGTCCTCGCGGACGGTGAGTCGGTCATACGGCTGTTTGGTGGGCTCCTCGGACTGGCTCTGGGCTTCTGGCTCATGACCAGGGATCAACAACAGGGCTGGCTCGCCGCGGCGACGTCATACCCCGTTCATTCCTGGTGGCCCGTCGGGGCGATGTTTCTGGCTGGGTCTCTGGTGCTGGCGACCATTTCCTTCCTGTGGATGTTCGTTCTGCGATCGGTTGCCGCGTGGCTACTTGGCCCGGCTGTCGAGGTTGGCTTTGCATTTTTCTGGGCATGGTTTTTCGTATGGGCGTACCTCACCACGATGTTCGGAATAGGTAGCGCTGTAGCGCGCATGGTCCCAAGCCCACTTGCCGGGACGGCAGTTTCTGTCAGTATCTGGACCGCGGCCATTCTGATAGGACCGCAATTGTTGTCCGCTGGGGCCTATTGGACGGCCGACCTGCCGCCGCGTGCTCGCCTTGAGTACGATCGACGCGAAACGTACGCGGACCGTCGTCGAGCGGCCGAAGACGGGTTGGTCAACCGTCTCCTCGGCGCCATCCCCGATACTCCGTCAAGGACCGCACTTGACGCCATGGCGGAAGAGGCATTTCCACAGTTCGAACCCCAATGGAGGGAGGAGATGAAGGACGCGCGAGTTGAAGCAAACCGCACAACAGATGGTTGGCTCAGGATCCAGCAGTTGTGGCTCAGCCGCCTAGAAACCATCGCTCGCTTCACACCGGCAACGCTCCTGCAGTCAGCGCTAGCGACAAGTAACGGCCAAGGGTGGGCGACTAAGCGGTGGTGGGAACAGGCGGTCCACAAGCACGAGGCGGCACTGAACCAGGCGCTGTTTGATGACCGCCCCTTGCTCAACTTGCGGCTCTACTGGAATGACGCACCGTTCTTGTGGGTGTATGTTCGGCACCCTCCCCTGGCACTATCCCAGCTTCCCGCGTTCGACGAGACTGGCGGTTCTTCGGCAAAGCATCGCGGTCCCCACTTGGCGGACGTCGCCGCCGCCCTGCTTCAGGTGGTCTCGGTCCTGCTTCTCGCTGCTTTATATCCAGCGAAGCTGGCACAAATGAACTCGGTCTAAAGGCGGTGTGTCGTGTCGCGTTATCAAGCAAGACGATCTGCTAGCCTAGCCGGCTCGATCCGTCACAGGCTCTGCCAGCACGACAGACCGGACCGCACTCCCTCTGGACGTGGCCGCCGGGATTCTGCAGGCCGCAAGCGTTTTTTCTAGTCGACCTAGGCCGCCCTCGGCCTTGGCACTATTGAATCGGCCGATCACGACCAAACCCGTCGTAGCGCCAGACATCCTTCGGCCCGCAAGCTAGAATCGGCTCCGTTTCATAGTCCACAATCGATCGCAACTTGACCAAGGCTAATATGGGCACGTAGACTACCCGGCAGTAAACAACCGAGCAGTAAACGAACGTCATCTAGTCATAGTTTTTGAGTAAGGCAGCCGACAACAACAGAGCGATTTCAACAAGAAGACGTGTGACGTTGGTGTTCAAAATAGAGTGAAGCCGTCGAATAGGCTCATGGGCGCACGCTCAGGCTCCTGAAGGCACTCCGGCTCTATTTATCCTCCGGAAGCTTCTGAACGGTTGGATCGATCGTCATACCGAGACTGGACTCGTGACTGGACGTTGGGCAGCCCACTATCTGGAGAGTCAGGTTCACGGAGTCAAGACCGGTGACTGGACTGCGATTGTGGGTACCGCAGTGGTGATGTCCGTAGTTGCACCCGCAGCCTCTATTGTCCCGACGCGAAAAGCGTTGAGCCTCGCACCCACGGACGCCTTAAGAACTGAGTGATCTAAATCGACACAGTTCTGCGGCGGTATCCGACCACCAGCACTATTGCCTCAGAGCACCAACGACGGGAGTAGGCATGATGCAGGAGTCCAAACCGCCGGCAGTGTTGCCGATACTTGTTGTGGATGATGACGTCACCTTCTTGTCATTCATGACGGCGGCTCTGGCACGACACGGACGGCCGTACGAGGTCGCCGTCACCGGTAGCCGCGCACTCGCCATGCTCCAGAACACGAAAGTCGGAGCGGTGCTATTGGATCGGAAGCTACCCGATCAAGACGGTGTCGAAGTCCTTCGAGAAATCGTAAAGGCCCCGGAACACCCTCCGGTCATTTTGGTTTCCGGTGCTGCGTCGATCGAATCCGCCTGGGAAGCCGGACGCCTAGGAGCCGCCGGCTACATCGAGAAGCCAATCAGAATCGCTGAGGTCCTAGCTGTTTTGGACCAAGTGTCGGAGTCCAGCCAGCGCATGGTTAACTCGCTAAGCGCGGATACCAACCACCAACTGACGAGTCCCATCGCGTCCATGTCAGCAACCGGTCGGTTGGCACAGGCCGTTCTACGGGCAAGCTTGCAGTCGACTGACTTCAAGAACGGCCCCGGGTTAGCCAAGACAGTGAACGTGGGGTACGGGACGATGCGGCATTGGTGTCACCTCGCCCGAATCCCTGGACGCGCATTTGTCCGATTCGCCAGGGGATTCTGGGCGACGCGTCATGCTCTGCGAACTGGCCGGTCCCCCATCGAAATCCTAGATTGCCTTGAACTCGAATCGAGTCGGAACATTCTCAATCCCACACTACCTCCGGGAACGACGGTTAACGAGTACTGCATGAGCCAAACACACTTGCCGCAGTCCGACCCCGTCGTACTGACGTGCCTGAACCTGTTGCTTCGTGCGGATTCATCGCTCGAAGTTCGGAGCAGACCCGGCGGTTGGATATCTGGTGGACCAGAGCCGACCTCTTCGCGTTGAACGACCAAGAGGTATGGTGCCGCAGCTTCCTTTATATCTGGGCAATATCAATCCGGTCGGCACGAGCGCGAAATTGGACACTTTTTCGATCACTTCGTCCCTTGCGAGGTGACCCGAAGAATCGTAGCGTTCTGTAGCTGGCTACGGCGTGCTGGTTCTACATCGCTAACGCAAGTCTTAAGGGGAGAAGTCTATGAGCACTGTGTTCGCCACGATCAAACGCGCAATCTTTGGTTGCTGCCTCGCGGCGGCTATCGGCTACGGAGCAACAACGGTGGGGGCAGTTGACGACACCTGTTGTACCCAGTGCAGTTGCGTACAGCTGTGTTGTAGTTTTGAGGGCTGCGAATCAGGGGGATACATTTGCGGCGCTTCCGGATGCACTCGCACCTGTGAGGGCGAAACCGACTCTTACAGGTGCGCCGACTACTGTCCTCCGATCGAGTAGCGGGACAGGCGATCGAGTGTCTTGGCGGAGGGGGCGGTCAGCCCTCTCCGCTCAGTTTCAGAGGCCGCCGTGGGCTACGGACC
>JBGTBX010000353.1:0-4151 GCA_041749115.1 Gemmatimonadaceae bacterium | reverse complement strand
CAAAATGTCGTGCTCACGGCAGAGGTCCACGGTGCGCTGCAGATAATCTGCTGGCGCAATCGCCGTCGTCGGATTGTTGGGATAATTGAGATACACGATGCGGGTGCGCTGCAACGCCTCCTTTGGCAGATCTCCCAACTCAATGAGAAATCGATTCTCGGGCCGCAGCGCCACAACATTGGACGTCGCGTCACTCAGCAACGTGCCGCCGAGGTACGCTTGGTAGGCGGGCTCGGGGATGATGGTGAGTTCACCCGGGCCGACGAAGGCAAAGGCCACGTGAGCCAATCCTTCCTTGGACCCCAGTAGCGGAACCACTTCTGTGAGCGGGTCGAAGCTGACAGCAAACCGTTGGTTCATCCATCGAGAGACGGCTTCGCGAAACGGTACATGACCGAGTCCGAAGCCGTATCGGCTCATCGATGGGGTGGCCGCGGCCTTTTGCAAGGCTTCGATCGCGGCAGGGGGTGGCGCCAGGTCGGCGTCACCCGCCCCAAGATCAATCACGTCAACTCCCGCCGCGATCAGCTCCCGCTTGCGCGCAGGAATGTGTGCGAGTGGATATGCGGGGAGGTTCTGAAAGCGTGATGTGAAACGTGGCATCTCGGGCTTCTCTCTGCTGGCGTCGGGTATCGCGCGGTGTGAAGGAACTCGCAGAAACGCAACCAACCGCGCGGATGGGGTGTGGCCGGGAGCACCCAGCCGCGCGGACGTAGCCGCGCGCACTCAACCGCGCGGCTGTACCTACAGCGTATCGTTGAGACGTTTGACCAGCGTCAGGATCACGTAGGTGGCGACAAGTTCCTGATCCTGATTTTTCACCTGCACTTCCCAGGCAACCACGCCCTGCGGCGGACCATCCGCCGGCGTTTCCTTTGCAGTCTTCGATTTACATGTTAACGTCGCTTGGATCGTATCTCCGACGTACACCGGTTTGGTAAACCGCAGATTCTCAAGTCCATAGTTGGCGAGCACGGGACCTGGTGCCGGGTCCACAAACAACCCCGCAGCGGCCGACAGCACGAAGTATCCGTGCGCCACACGGCGTCCGAAGATCGACTCCTTCGCGGCGATATCGTCGGTGTGCGCATAAAAATTGTCACCCGAAATCCCGGCAAAGTTCACGATATCCGTTTCGGTCACGGTGCGGCGATGTGTGGTCAAGGTATCGCCGACTTCCAGCTCTTCGAAATGTTTGCGAAACGGGTGCACTGTGTCGCTGGCCTGCGCCGCACCCGGGATCCATTCATTCGTAATCCGCGCGATCGTGGTGGGTGAACCCTGCACTGCAGTCCGTTGCATGTAGTGCAACACGCCACGCATGCCGCCCATCTCTTCACCACCGCCGGCCCGCCCGGGCCCGCCGTGCACAAGATGCGGCATCGGCGAGCCGTGCCCCGTACTTTCCTTCGCCGAATGACGGTTCAATACGTACAACCGGCCGTGATACGCCGCAGCACCGAGTACAACTGACTTAGCTACCTTGTCATCTGCGGTAAACAGCGACCCGCATAACGAGCCCTGCCCCAGACGAGCGAGCGCGATCGCATCGTCCACACTGCGGTAGGGCATGACGGTGTTGACGGGGCCGAACGCTTCAATGTCATGCACCGCCGTCTGCACGAACGGATCGTTGCTGGCCAGAAGTGTTATTGGGAAGAACGCTCCCTTCGCGGGATCCGCGCCGACAACCTCAGCTGAATCTCCGCCGCCGAAGACCACCTGCGCCGCGGCCTTGATGCCGTCGAGCGAGGTTCGCACTTCCTTCACCTGCGGGCGTCCTGCGAGTGGCCCCATCCGGACCCCGTCCACCGCCGGATCGCCGATCGTGACACTGCCCAATCGTTTGCTTAATGCCGCGATAACGTCGCTCATCATCGCGTCGGGGACAATGGTGCGCCGAATGGCGGTGCACTTCTGACCCGCCTTGGAGGTCATCTCCCGGGACACTTCCTTGATGAAGAGGTCGAACTCCTCCGTTCCGGGTGCCGCGTCCGGGCCAAGAATGGAGCAGTTCAACGAATCTGCCTCCATGTTGAATCGGACCGAGTTGGCCATCACCGCGGGGTGTGCCTTGAGCTTCCGACCGGTCCACGCCGAGCCTGTGAACGCCACCGCATCCTGCGACTGCAGGTGGTCGAGCATATTCCCGGCGCTGCCACAGATCAGCTGAATGGATCCCTCAGGAAACATTCCTGATTCAATCATCTGCTTGAACATCGCCTCGGTCAGAAACGACGTCAGCGTCGCAGGCTTGATTATACTGGGTACTCCGGCCAGAAAACTCGGTGCTATCTTCTCCAGCATTCCCCAACAGGGAAAATTGAATGCGTTGATGGCGAGTGCCACTCCTTCGATGGGCACACAAATGTGCCGTCCAACAAAGGTCCCGTTCCTGGAGAGTGCTTCCATCGGTCCATCGATGTGAAACGTCTCGTCGGGAAAATCGCGACGCCCCTTGCTGCCATACACAAAGAGCGTTCCAATGCCACCGTCAATGTCGATCCACGAGTCCGCCTTCGTAGCTCCCGTCGCAGCCGAGATGGCGTAGAGGGACTCCTTGTGCTCAGTCAGATACTTCGCCATTGCCTTGAGCATGCGCGCCCGCGTGTGGAACGTCAGCTTGCGTAAAGCTGGGCCACCGACTGTCCGGGCGTAGTGCATCATGGCGGCAAAATCGAGCCCGTCCGAGCTCGCTTCGGCCACTTTTTCGCCGGTTACGGCATGAAAGAGGTCTGTACCTGAGCCAGTACCCTGGACCCACTCGCCCAGGGCATAATTTTTCAATCGCATGATTCAGTTATCGTGTGAGGAGCCCGCCGGTCAGCGCGCGGCGGGTTCAAGTCGTAAGATCGGTGTCGGCTTGCCGGTACGATCGTCAATTGCCAGATAAATGAAACCATCGGGCCCCTGACGGACATCGCGGATGCGCCCGACGCGGCGCGCCAGCACTTCCTGCAATTCCGCCTTGTCGCCATCGAGCGTGATACGGGCCAGTTGTTCTCCGGCCAATCCGCCGGCGAAGACACTTCCCTTCCAGCCTGGGAATTTGGTCCCGGTATACACCATCAGACCCGACACAGCAATCGACGGCACCCAGATGTGTTTCGGCTGTTCCATACCCGTCTTTGTTGTACTGGCATGGATCGCGGCGCCGGCGCCATAGTTCACGCCAAAACCAATCACCGGCCATCCGTAGTTCAACCCCTTCTGGATGAGATTCAGTTCGTCACCACCCTGCGGGCCGTGCTCGGTCGCCCAAACGCCGTTTGTCTCCGGATGCACGAGCAGAGCCTGCGGATTGCGATGACCGTAGCTCCAGATTTCCGATTTGGCTCCAGCTTTACCAACGAACGGATTATCCTGCGGCACTCGGCCGTCATCAAAAATCCGGTTGATCGTTCCGTGATGGTTGGTGATATCCTGCGCCGGGTGCGCCGCCAGATCGTCTCGGGGTGGCACCATGCGGTCTCCAACCGTCACGAACAGAAACCCGTCGCGGTCGAACGCCAGACGACTCCCGAAGTGTCCGGGAGCACCCTTGGAGTCGGCCACGAAAATGTCCGCAAAGCCAACCAGCTTATCGTTCTCCCAGCGTCCGCGGCCCACCGCAGTGGTCGCACTATCGCCGTTGGTGGGCTTGGAGTAGCTCAGGTAAATCAGTCGGTTGCTTGCGAAGTTCGGATGCAGCACAACGTCGAGCAGCCCGCCCTGACCGCGGGCGACAACCCCAGGGACACCCTCGACGGCGGCAGGGAGCAACTTGCCGTTGCGAACAATCCGCAAACGGCCGGGTCGCTCGGTCACCAGCATGTCACCGCCGGGAAGAAACGCCATCGACCACGGATTGATCAAACCATCAACAACGGGCACAACACGATAATCGTGAAACACGGATTTCATCGGCGATTGTCCGGCCGCTGTTGAAGCAGCAACGAGCAACGCGGCGGGAAGCAGACGAGAGAAGCAAGTCATGGATGAGTCCGAAGAGATGTGGGGCACACGAGCAGGTCGCACCGTCGGTGCGAGGGCTCTTGGAACGTATTGCGCAGCGGGCTGCATGTCATGCCCCGATCGCGCTCGACACGGGCACGCAACGCAAACTGGGGGCGGATTCTGGTAGATCGCGGCTGCCGCCGTGCCTGTTTGCA
>JBGTBX010000352.1:0-15863 GCA_041749115.1 Gemmatimonadaceae bacterium | reverse complement strand
ACCGTAAACACCTCTCTCAGCATCCTCCCAAAATCAACAATGGTCCTATCCGACCGCGACGGATGGCCGACCATGATCGACGTATCGAAGGTGCCGCCAACGCTCTCCATCGTTCCTCCTCACATCACATCCGCCGGGGCGCGGCGCGCCCATCGGTCGATCCGTCGCCAGTAGCGGCTCGTCACGGGAACGTACGCATCATTTCGGGGAGCGTTACATTTGCACACCATACTCGGCTTTTTGCACGGCGATACCGTTGCCGTATGGCTCCCCAGGAACCACTCAGGCCTCCGCCCGCGCAACCAGCATGGCGAGCCTCGAATTACCCCGTTACTCACCCCCCTCTCGGAGATTTGCACAATGAGCAAGTACATGATCCTGCCACTTGCAGCGTTGCTGGTCGCCTCGCCAGCGTCCGCACAGAAGGGCGGCGACGCGTCACTCAATGGCGTAAAGGGCCTCTACGAAACGGTCCGGGGCTTCGTCACCAGGGCCGCCGACCAGATGCCGGAGGCGAACTACTCGTTCAAGCCCACGCCCGAGGTTCGCTCATTCGGTCAGTTGATAGGTCATATCGCCAACGCCAGCCACATGTTCTGCGCAGCAGCCACGAGCGAAAAACCAATGTCGCCGGGTGATGCGGAAAAGCTCACAACCAAAGCAGAGATCGTCGCCGCGCTCAAGGCCGGATTCGCCGCCTGCGACAAGGCATACGCCATGGATGGCTCCAAAGCCAACGACAAAGTCGACTTCTTCGGTCAGTCACACACGAGGCTCTCGGTGCTGGCCTTCAACATGGGGCATGACTTCGAGCACTACGGCAACATCGTCACCTACATGCGACTCAAGGGAATGGTGCCACCCTCCAGCGCCGGCGGCAACTAAGTACAATCGGCACATGGGCCACTGAACGAAAAGGGCGCGGAGTGTGAAATCACCCGCGCCCTCGCCCGTCCGACCCGCGAGCAGTCAGGAACACCTGCGACGCGCCTGCCATGCCTCCCGCTGCCTCAGTCGTAGCGCAGGGCCTGCATCGGATGAATGCGCTGAGCGCGCCTCGCAGGTAAGTAACCAGCCGTCAGCGCCACTGCGCTCAGCACAAGTATGGAGAGCGCGAAAACAACGGGGTCGTGACCGCTGAGCCCGAACAACAGCGAGCGCGCCGCGTTACCGGCCGCAAATGCGGCGGCGGCCCCTGCGGCAGCCCCCACAATGGTCATTGCGGCTACCTGCTTGAGCACCATTGATTGAACTGCGGGACCGTCAGCGCCGAGTGCCATGCGCACCCCAATCTCCCTGGTTCGCTGCGAGACCGCGTATGCGAGCATCCCGTAGAGACCCACACCGGCCAACAGCGTAGCCAAGAGCGCAAAGGCGGATGAAAGAATCGAGATCATCCGATCAAGGAACACGTTCTCCTTGAACTGTTGCGGCATCGTCTTGAGTTCCTGCACCGGCACCACGGGGTCAATGCCCTTGATCACTGATGGTATGAGGCCGACAAGACGCTCCGGCGGCAGGTTCGATCGAACATAGAAATACATCTGACCAAGTACGTTCCGTTGTGCCCACGGCAGATAAAACACGGGTTGTGGCTCGCGTTTCACTTCGTTGTACTTGATGTTCGGCGCCACACCCACGATCTGGATGCCCAGTGAATCCGGCCCCTCCGACGGGTATCCCATGAACTTTCCGACCGCGTCACGTCCGAGTCCGAACTTGTCTGCAAAGGCCTGGTTCACGACGGCGACTCGTGCCGCTCCCATGCCGTCGGATGGCTCGAACTCACGCCCGGCAACCAGCGCAGACCCCAACATGGAGAAGTAACCGGCACCAATTGCGGTAAATCGCGAGTTACAGTTGGTGTCCTGCAGGCACTCGAAGCCCTGAACCCGAACGTCATTGCCCCAGCTGTCGCCGGACAGCAGCGGAACCAGCGAACTGGTCACACCACTCACTCCGGGAATCGCACGAAGCTCCTCTTCAATGCGCCCATAAAGCACTTTTGCGCGCAACGTATCGTAGCCGACCCGCAGTGGCGAAATCGAGAACGTCGCCACGTCCTCAATGCGGATGCCCAACTCTTCTCGGCTCACATTGGAAAGGCTCTTGAGAAAGAGTCCGGCCGAAATAAGTAGCGCGGTTGAGAGCGCGATCTGCACGGTGACAAGAGTCGTGCGGAACCGCGCTGCGGCGCGCCCTCCGACGCCGGCGATCTGACCCGTCCCACCGCGAATCGAAGTGATGAGATCGCTGCGCGTTGAATGAAGCGCGGGATACATGCCAAATATCAAACCGGTCAGGACGGCCAGAGCACCGGAGAAAAGAATGACCGGAAGCTGTATCGTAAATTCGAAGGACCCGGTGTTGTCCTGTGGCAGAAAGCCGGCGATCGCGCTGAGCGTCCACGATGCAACCAGCAGACTGACGACCCCGCCGATGACCGCGAGCACCAACGATTCGGTGAGTAATTGTGCAATCAGTCGACCGCGACTTGATCCCAGAGCCAGACGGACCGACATCTCTGTGGCGCGTGACGCTCCGCGCGCCAACAGCAGATTAGCAATATTTGCGCACGCGATGAGCAGCACCATCGCCGTGATCGAGAAGAGAATTATCAAAGGAGTCCTGGCTTCACCATGCACAGAGCTCTGCCCGCGCCGCCCCGGCTCCACCACGATCTCTTTTGCCTTGAAACGCGCCAGCGTCTGTTCACTCATGTTCTGCAGCGGTGCTTCCACATCCAGAAGGATGGGACGTACCACCGCGTCCAATCCGGCTTTTGCTTCGCTGCGCGAGACCCCCGCTTTGAGCCGCCCCATCACGTACACCCAATAATCCTTCCGATTCTCAAGCCCATTGTATCCACCGGTGTACACGCGTGATTGCATCGGCATGAACACCAGCGACTGCACGCCGAATGTTGTTCCCTCAAACTCGCGCTGTGCAACTCCGATGATGGTGTACGACCTGTCATTAAGCCGCAGAGTGGTGCCGATCACGTCCGGTCGGCTGCCGAACTGATCAATCCACAGCGAATGGGCGATCACGACGACCATGTTGTCCTGTCCGGGCTCGTTGTCCGGCATCGCGATGAGGCGTCCCAGCACCGGTCGTACCCCCAGCATCTGGAAGTACCCACCGGTTACGTACATGCCGCGACCCGTCAGCGGCGCATCGTCGATCGACAGGCTGACACCGATAATTTTGTGCCCGGCGATACCGGAGAGCACCGTCTGTTGGCGCTCCAGATCGCGAACCATCGGGTAGCTGAATATGGCCGCATCGCACCCTTCAGCACCGCACGAATCCGACCCCTGTATCGGGCCCGGCATTCGCAGATAAACAAGTTCGTTCGGATTCTGAACCGGCAGCGGGCGCAGCAGAACCTGATCGAACAGCGAATAGATCGCGGCGTTGGCACCAATGCCCAATGCCAAAGACAGTATCGCTACAGCCGTAACAAAGGGCGTTTTAGCCAGGGTGCGAAATGCAAATCTGATATTGCGCATGCGATCACGGGTCGTGGTTGACGGGAGGGACCTGAGTAGTAGGACAGGCCGAATGCCGGAACCGTTTGGATCAGCCCGCTACGGGCCGTCGTCTCCCCCTCGAGACGCCGACTGCCCGCGTCACGCCGGCCGTACCGGACCGTGCCCGGCGTACACCGTGGTCGCGCCCTTGTCCTTGAGCAACTGCCAGCTCGCATTCGTGACGCCGGCCTCTTCGACGGTGATCAACATTGGATGTGTGAGATCGCCCGTGAATACGGCACCGTTGTCCAGCAGCAGCGACACGCTGTCCGGAGAGTGCCCCGGCGTGTGAACGATCTCTCCCGCGATGCCAAGTGCAGCGAGCCGCCCGCGGCTCTCATCGCACGAAATCACCGTGTTATCGTGGAGCGTGATATCGGTGAAGTTGTCGGCCGGCTTAATGTGATCTTTCATTCGTGGAATCCAATCCACTTGCACATCAACGACCAGGAGCCGCATTCCCGCGTCCTTGAGCTCCTGAGCCAAACCGGCGTGATCGATATGGTAGTGCGTTGCCAACCCCCACTCGATCTCCCTGAGCGGGATCCCGGCACGCGTCAAATTGGCACGCAAAGCTCCCATCGTTCCCGGCCAACCAAGATCGACGATTAAACGCGATGTCCCGGCGCTGACAACCCAGAAATTGGTCGACCGGTAGCCAACATTGACGATGGTGGTGCCGAGTGCAGCCATGCCGTAATGTATGGGCCCACCGACAACCGGCCACCTGTGAACGCACTCTTCTGGATCACCGTAATAGTCGACGCAATCATCGTGCTGATTCTGATCGTTCTGGGTACGTGGACCCCGGCTGGTGGCAGCGGTGGCCGGGAGATGGCGATGCTCTTTGGCGTTGTGCTTCCAGCCCTCGTTGTGACAGCCGGAGTGGTCCTGTATCGACGTGCCGAGTCGCCGAAGGTACGCCTCATCGCGTTTGCGATTGTTTCGGCTCCTGCGGTGCTTTTAGCTGCAACGCGGTTGCGCAGTGCGGTGGTTGACATGCAGGTCCGTCGCAACGCCGCGGGGAGTGGCTATTTCTCGGGCGGAGATCTCGCCGTCGCGGGTGCGGCTGTGGTTCAGGGGAACGCGTCCTCGCTTCGACAGATCGGTCCGGGGTTGGCGGTCAACAGCGCCGGGACTGGTGGCGTCACACTGATCAATCTCGCCGTTGAGCAAGGACGAATGGCGACCACATCGCCCGACGAAAGAACGCGTCGACTGGGCGTTGTTCAGACACTGCTTGATCTCGGTGCCGATCCCGATCCGGCACTCGCCGAAGCAACCAAGGTCCCCGACGCCGGCTTCCTTGCTCTTCTTCTCGACGCAGGAGCCGATCCCAATTTCACTCAGCAGGGTGAACCGATCGTCTTTGAGTGGCTGGCCGTCACGCCCGTTTCACACTTTACTTTGCTGTGTGACCGCGGCCTGAATCTCAACGTTGTGAATCGTATAGGAGAACCGTTGATTATCGCCGCGGGACGCGCGGACCGCTGGGACATTGTTGAACTCCTTCTGGCACGCGGTGCCAACTATCGCGCGCGTGACAGGCAAGGTGACGGATTGCTGGGCGTTGTCGACGGCCGACTCACGTCATCGGGCACGCAGCCTGACGAACGGAAGGAAGCGATCCGGCGAGTAAAAACACTCATCACCCGGTAGACAATCGGCGGGTCGTCGCCGCACTATTCTCCGGCCACAAACCGGAACACTTCTTGTTAATGAATCAACTCTCCCGATAGCGTGTCACCGATTCTGACCCCGACCTTTCGTCGCACACTGGCCCGCCTGCATCGCTGGGTCGGTCTCACCAGCGGCCTCGTGGTCTTCATCGTCGGTTTGACGGGTGCCGTGTTCGTCTGGGAAGAAGAACTCTTCCACCTGGTGCACCGCACGCTCGTCCGTGTCGTCCCGGCCGGAGACCGCGTGTCAGCGGATGCCCTCGTCGCTGCGGCACAGCGAGCCCTGCCAGCTGAACGACGCATCGGACGCGTAACCGTGTATGCCGACCCCGGTCGGGCAGCGATGGCGAGCGCCCAGCGTACGAACCCTGACGCGCTGACACACTTCGGGGAATACGAATACTTCGACGAGGTCTACGTTAATCCGTACTCCGGCGCGGTACTTGGCGTGGTCGACAGAAAGCATGATCCCATCTATCTGACGCGTGTGGTCCACACCAATCTGATGCTGGCCAAGCGTGGCGAATGGGTCGTCGGCGTTGCCACACTGATCTTCGTGGTGATGAGCCTGTCCGGCTTAGTGCTTTGGTGGCCGCGCACCCGTGCCATTTTACGTGATCGCCTTAAGCCTCGCCTGGTTGGCGCCTGGAAGCGTGCCGTGTTTGATGCGCACAACGTACTCGGCGTGTACGCTCTCATCGGCCTGCTCCTTCTGGCGGTCACGGGACCCGTGTGGACCTGGCGCTGGTACGAAGCTGGTGTCGCCTTCCTTTTCACCGGAAAGGCAGCGCTCGTCGGCGAACCTGTTCCGGTCGCCGCACCGGTGGCCGACAGCGACCCTGTGGTGATCGCGAACACCAGTCCGCTTGAGCGCGTTTTAGCAGCCACGCAGTTGAAGGTACCCGACGCGGAGCGTTGGTTCATTGAAGTGGGGGCGTCCAAAACACCTCTGCTGACCGTCGGTGCGGTGTACGATCGCAACAGTCTGTGGGAAGAATACGAACGCTACTACTTTCATCCGAAGACCGGTCAGTTGTTAGGCGATGAACTGTTCGAAGAGAAGAATCTCGGGATGAAGTGGCGTAACTCCAATTACGGCATTCACACCGGCAGCATTTTCGGTTTTCCCTCAAAGCTGCTTGCCTCGCTTCTTTCACTGTTCGCCGCCAGCTTGCCAGTCACCGGTGTTCTGATCTGGTACCCGAGATACAGGCGCCAGAAACGCCAGGCGCTTTCTGCTACCACGCGGGGCGCGTAGTTGCAGCCGGTGAGGGGCAGAGTCCCATCGGAGTCCGGGTATGCACGCGCGTAGTGCACCGCGCAGCAGGTTGGTCGCGCGTTTCCGGAACATGCCGCCACTCTGCTCCTCACACCTGCGGTCTGCCGCGGTCTAGAATACCAACCCGAACGTCACGGGAATAAACTGCGCGGACTTGAACCCCACCTTGCCCGCTTCATAGGAGGCCGTTCCCATTCGTGCCTCAACAAAACCACTTGCACCACCCATGCGAAAACGCAGGCCAGCTCCGGCGTTGAAGGTGAGCTCGTTCGCCGTGATGTCGTTTGCCGTTGAGCTGGAGATGTTGGTGCGTGTCAGCGCAAGGATTCCGCCACCGCCCAACACATAGAGTCCCGCTGCGAGTGGAATCTCGATGTTGCCTAACGCGGACAGGAGCTGCGTCGGATCTGCGTTGGCAGCCGGTGATCCGGTAACGACGTCTTTGAGTTTGAGTCGCGCGATCGACACCTCCGGACGCAGCGTCAGCGGGAATCCGCCGAGGTTGATCAGCAGAGACGCATCGTAGTGAAATCCCGCGTCGTGCAGATCCGCCAGGTCACCCGCGGGTAACGTCGCTCCGCCGCTAACCACAACACGGAGCGGCTTGGCGCCACTTGATCCTCCCTGCGGTAATTGTGCATTCAGCGCCGTGCCAAGCAACAACACACCAACCGCGATGACGACGAAACGAAAGCGACACATGGTGGCCTCCTCATTCCCGGGTTCGTCTGCAATTTCACCTGACGAATGAATGTGCAGCACAAACGTGTGAGCGGTCAGGGGGGTCTACACACCCGTCTCCGGCGGACCTCAACCGTCCACGTACGAAGCTCACGGCGCGGTGGTGGCGCCAGACGAGTGACCCTGGTGCCCCTTAGCACTGCTGCGCGCCGAGCCTCCTCCGCACAACGGGCGGGGGGATACTGCCCAGGGGACGCCTCGGCGCTCCTGAGTGGGGGGCGAGCGTATCCAGCGTCATCAAGCGTTGCCAGCGACATCCATCAGCGCGCGCGGGATGGCCCCGGTGAATCAGACACGCTGCGCAAGCTCGAGAAGGAGCGTCGCGGCTTTTGCGAGCGCCGCCTGATCAGACTGCGAATGAGTGGTGAGCCCCCGGGCCAACCTCATAACGCGGCGCTGCCTCGCGTCAATCAGGAGGCGTTTGCCCTTCGCGGTTGCCTTGACCCGCTTCACCCTTTTGTCATCAGCGTCTGCCGCAACTGCGACGAGTCCCTCCCGTTCCATCTCCTGAATCAGGCGGGTAATCGTCGGCGGCTTCACCTGCTCGGCGCGCGCCAGGTCACCGAGCGTTTGTGGCCCGACAAAGGCCAGCACACTGAGCGCTGAGGCCCGGGGGGCTGAGAGTCCCGACGCGTCATCCTCGGTGCGCAAGCGGCGCAGCAATCTGATGGCTGCTGAATGTATTTTATCAGCGACCACCATGTCGTCCGGGGCCGGTGCCTTTTTGCGCGCGGTCACTGTTTTGCTGGTTGTGCCAGGAATTCGGCCACGAGTGCGTTAAATTGTAGGGCGTGTGTGATATTCAGCATGTGTTTTGCGCCGGCGATCGTTGCCCGCCGTGCGCCCGCGATGCTGCGTACCAGCGTGTCACCCGTCAGAATGATGTCACGCATGTCGGCGTCGCCGGTAATCACAAGCACCGGCACTCGAATTTCATTGAGCCGACTGATGGCTGGCGGCGTCGGAGGTTGTTCGCGCGATGGGTCCTGCTGGAACACGGAGGCCTGCTCGCGTACCATCGTTGCCACCCACGCGCTGTCTGCCGAGCCCACTTCCATGACTGGCGTATTGGCGAGGGCCGCTGCCGCTGCCGCAAAATCCTTCGCGGTCAGTGCCTCGATCATCGGCAGAAAGTACGTGGGTCGCTCCGTTGCGACGTAGCCGCCGAGTCCTGGCGAAGCGAGCACGAGCCGTGCAACACGGGATGGATATTGGAGAGCGAAGTCGGCGGCGATTTTCGCCCCGTTGGACAGCCCAACGATGCTCGCACTCTGTACACCGGCTGCGTCCATCACGGCCGCGAGATCGTCTGCCGCGCTGAATGCACTGTCTGCACCGGCCGATCGCCCGTGCCAGCGCGTGTCGTATGCAATGACCGTGAACTGTTCAGCGAGGGCACGTTGCGGCTGCCACTGTCGCCGATCGAGCATGGCCCCATGGATGAGCACAATCGGCGGCCCGCTACCGGAGATATCGTAGGCCAGGCCCGATGGTGTTCGTCCCTCACGTGCGGGGGTCGTGTCGCCGGTCTCGCTCGTGCAGCCCGCCCCCGCCAAGAGTGCAACGAGCGCCACCGCCGGCGCAGGGATCCACGATGCAGTACGAACTTGACGAATGATCAGGGTTCATCCTATTATTTTGGTTAGCTAACCTAACTATTCTCCCGCCGAGAGCAACTCATGCCTTCCATCGACAAGATCGGCCAAGTCGCCATCAACGTGCACGATCTGGACCGGGCGGTGGCGTTTTACCGGGACACGCTGGGCCTGAAGCATCTGTTTTCGGCGCCGAATCTGTCGTTCTTCCAGTGTGGCGAGGTGCGGCTCATGCTGGGGCACGCGGAGAAGCCTGAGTTCGATCACCCCGGCTCAGTTTTGTATTATCGCGTTGACGATTTAGCCGCCTCGCACAAGGAGCTTGTGGGCAAGGGCGTGTCGTTCGTGGGAGCGCCGCATATGATCGCGAAAATGCCCGATCACGAATTGTGGATGGCGTTCGCGCAGGACGGCGAGGGGAACACGTTCGCGCTCATGAGCGAAGTGCGCTGACCTTGTCGCAGCATTCACTGGACCGCTGACGGGCGTACCGGTTCAGCAGCAGGGGAGGATTTGCACGTTGGTCGCAGCAACTCTCATGACTGCTGTCGATACCGCTGCGCTCGCAGTCGCCCGGGCACCATGCGTCGGCGTTTCGTCCGCGCGTCAGGGTTCCATAAGCGTCGCGCCGTCGTCCGGTTCAAGCCGACCCTGAAGCGCCCAACCGCCAAACCCGTCCGATACCACCACGAGCACCTCATTCACTCCGTTGACGAGGGGAAGCCAGATGGTGGACTGCCAGAGCCCGACGAGGCCCTCCTGACGCGGCTGGTCATAGCTATATGAAGCGTCCCCGGCGAAGAGTGGAGTCCCGTTGACGAACACGGTCACACGATCGCTGTAGCCGAGGTACAATCGCTGGTGTCGTGCCCCCTGCGAGCGTAGTGCGACGCGTGCGACGACCGCTCCCTGCGGCCGCGGCCGGTCGAGGTGGCGGCCAATGAGGAGCATGCCGTTTGCTTCTGCGGAATACGATTGCCACTGCGCCTTTCCCGAGGTCATCGAATCCGCGAGCACGTTGACGCGTGCTGCCGCTGTCCTGAACGGACGCGAGAGCTGCCACGAGGTGATGAACCCCGCCGGCAACGTGGGTGGGGCGACGGCCGACCCGAAGTTGTGAGTGACAACGCCGGGTCGTACGACCACGTTCGCAAACGATGCGGCTGTTTCACCGGCTGGCAGTCCTCCAGCGGGCGAAAACGCCCGCAGGGCGATGTACCCTGGCTGAGCCGGCCGCGCGAGGTTCATCACCACAACCGGCTGCGCAGCTGAGTCAATAAAGAGCGCCGCCCGCTGCCCCTTGAGTTCCACGCGCACGTGCATCCACTCGTTCGCCCGGAATCGCACCGGAGCCCCTGATGTTGAATCGTGATAGAGCTGCCAGAACGAATCACCGCGCCACACCGGATTGTATTGCAGCGCATCCGGCGCACCTGACTTGTGGGTTCGGAAATAGAACTCCTCGAACTCGCTATCCGATTGCGCTCTGAACTGCAGATAAACGAAGGTGCGGTAGGGAGAGACAACCACATCGAATTCGATCGTCCCGTCCTCCAGGCGCACATCCTTGCGAATCGCGCGACCATTGTTTATCCGAATCGCATCGACGCCGGCGACCTGTTCCCTACGTGTGTCGTCTCCCACCATTTCCCACGTTGTGTCGATCGGCGAAGCGGGGGTCGCCTGCAGATGCATGGAAAGCAAGAGCGTGGTCCAGATCATCACTCCTCCGAATTGTGTTAGGGGGCGATTGTAAACCTTACGGTGTGTTCAGCTCGACTGTACTGGGCAAAGCGGACACGATTTGGTACTTTTTGAACATGCCTCGGAACCGTCGCTCCACTGATTCGTCCGCTCCGGAACAGATACCGTTTCATCGGTCGAAGTATGGACGTGAAATTCTCATCGACGTCGCATGGATCCATGAGATGCCGACCTTTCTCGAGCACGGTCCCAATGCACTGCAGTTTTATGATGTTCTTCTGGTGACAGCCGGCCGTGGCTGGTATGCTCTGGATGGTCACCGGTATCGTGTCGCGCCGGGCCAGGTGTTTTTCACGTCACCAGGCCAGATTCGTCAGTGGCGAGTGAAGAGTCTTGACGGCGTCTGTCTGTTCTTCCCCGAGGAGTTTCTCGCCGATTTTTTCAACGATCCGCTCTTTCTGGATCGCTTGCCGTATTTCCGTGCTGCAAGCGATGCGTGTTCACTCAGCTTGCCGTCACGCTCGGGGCGCCGCATGCTGCGTCACCTCACGGGAATGCGATCGGAGCTTCTGGCTTTCCGTCACGACACTCCGCACCTCCTGCGTGCGCAGCTTTACGAAATATTGGTGTCCCTCGCGCGGCACTACACGCAGCAGCACGGCACCCCGCCCGGCCGAACGGCGCACGGCACGGTCGAGCGCTTCGTGGAGATGGTGTCACATGACCCGACGGCGCAACGCAGCGTTGAGCGGTGTGCGAAGGAGTTGTCTGTCACCCCCGGGCACCTCAGCAGGCTCTGCCGCGAACATCTGGGCGAATCGGCGAAACGCGTCGCTCAACGGTATCTCGAACTGCGTGCGCGCAGGCTGCTGATCCATTCCTCATCGACCATTGGAGAAGTCGCGCAACAACTGGGTTTCAACGATCTCAGCTACTTCTCGCGTTTTTTTCGCCGTCGAACAGGAGTGAACCCAAATGCCTTCCGAAAACTGAATCGCGCCGCCTGACGATCGTTCATGCACAGCACTCGCGGGGGACAACCGCAGTCGCACTCGGCGCGCTCATTCCCCCCACCGCAAAATCGCGAGCTACGGGACGATCCCCTGCTTCGTAACGCCCGCCAGCATCGCAGTCGTCAACAACACCCACTGCGGCCCTTTCCAACCCTCTGGACCATCATCATACGACTCGGCCAGTGAATGGGCGCCACGCCCAATGCCGCCGCCGTCCATGGTTATGGCGGGGATCCCCATGCTCATCGGAATGTTCGCGTCGGTGCTCGATGCCCCGGTCTCGGGGTCAAAACCCAGCGCCCGCCCGGCGCTCAGAGCGGTGCGCGCAATACGCGTGGTGTCTCCAGGCGCACTCGCCGGTCGCAAACCCATATCCGTAATCTTGAGCGTAATGGGTTCGCGGGTGGTCGGCCAGCGGCTGTTCTCCTCAGCCAGCGCGTCGTTTAATGCTTTCTTGAGCTGAGCATCCAGCTTGGCAAGCTCCGCCGGATCCTCCGACCGCATGTCGATCTCCATCGCACCGAGCGGCGAAATGGTATTCACGCTCGTACCACCGTGAACGATGCCGACGTTAAAGGTGGTCTTGGGCGCCGTCGGAACCTTGAACTCGGAAATCCGTGCAATAGCCCTGCCTAACGCGTGAATGGGATTGGGCATACCAAAGGCGCCAAAGGAATGCCCGCCGGGACCCTGATACTGAATCAGGTACCGCTGACTACCCACCGCAGCAGTGGTCAAACCAAGCCCGGTACCGTCGACAGAAATAAACGCGTCGATCTTCTGCGGAGGATTTTTGAAGATCGCGCGCACACCGCGAAGGTTGCCGGGCCCCTCTTCACCTACAGTCGCCACAAACAGAATGGTTCCGGGGTGACTCACGCGGTTCATATTCATCGCGCGGGCCACTGCCAAAATAGTCGCCAGTCCTCGACAATCATCACCAATTCCAGGTCCCTTGTACCGCGTTCCCTCACGGGTCACGTTCACGTCCGTCCCTTCAGGAAACACGGTGTCGAGATGTGCAGAGAGCAGCACCGTGGGACCGCCGCCTGTCCCCTTCCGCTCAGCAACCACGTTCCCTTCTGCGTCAATCCGAACGTTGGTTAATCCGTGACTCTCAAACCGCTTCTTCATTTCAGCGGCGCGCACCTCTTCATGAAACGGAGGAGCGGGGATCTCGCAGATCGATGTCTGCTGCTCCAGCGTCCAGGCGTTGTCCCGCTTGATCATCTCGATCGCGGATGCCACTGACGACACATCGGTAGGTGCGGCAGGTACTTGCGCAACGAGCAACCCCGGAGCGGCCAGCAGTATTGCAGCAGAAGTCAAACGAAGCATGATGAACGAGTCCCTGTGTTTGGTTTGATGCAAAAGTTTTGCCCTGAATACCGAGGGCGTTTCGCCACGCGAGCCGGTGTCAACGGTTCAATTGATCCAACAGTCGCCACACCACGTACCCTGCGCAGTGAGCCCTCGGTCCCTACCTTGCTTCGAGCAGCGTGACGATCTCCATCGGGCGCATCCCGGCGGCGAGGCCGAGCATCACGATAATTCGTGCCTTCTGCGGGTTGAGATCGCCACTCCCCATCGACGTACTATCGGCACGAAAACCTCCGCCAACCCGGCCACTCCCCGTCCGATTCGACGTGACAATCAGCACGCCCCTGTCCCGGGCGCGCCGCAGCGCGTTGCTCTGCGAAGGAGTTGAGCCACCGCGACCCACACCGGCCACCACCAATGCGCGCGCACCAGCCGCAACGGATGCATCAATCTGCACCGAATCACCTCCGATGTGCGCATAGATCACGTCGACCCGCGGAAAGGCCGGCAGTGTGGCGACATCGAACGCGCTCCGCCGACACGTCGTACCAGTCTGCGGCGCGCCACGGTGATACACCACCGTGTCCGGGTCCGCGAGTCCGAGCACACCGGCATCGGGCGCGGTAAAAGCGTTCAGTCGTGTGGTGTTCGTCTTGGCAACATCACGCGCGGCAAACAATTCATCATTCATTAACACCATCGTGCCTCGACCACGCGATGCGGGCGCCACAGCCGTGCGAATTGCATTCAGCAGATTTGCGGGACCGTCCGCCCCAACAGCATTGGCCTGACGCATCGCCCCGGTCACAATCACGGGAGAGCAGCCACCCACTGTGAGGGAGAGAAAATAGGCCGTCTCCTCCATCGTGTCCGTTCCGTGCGTCACAATAAAACCCACCGGGGCATCCGCTCCTGCCTGCATCGTGCGAATGCGTGTGGCCATCTGGCGCCACATCTCTTCGGTGACAGAACCCGAAGCCACATTGCTGAACTGCTCAATGGTTACTCTCGCAATGCGACCGATCTCCGGAATCGCCGAGACAAGTTCCTCACCGGTGCGACGACCATCACCGAGATTGGAGATGGTACCACCGGTTGCGATCACATGTACCCGAGGCAACTGTGCGACCACCGCGGACGGTGCGATTGCGCCGACGATGCCTAACGCAACAACAACACGCACCAGCGGACCCGCCAAATTGTTAAGCAACCGTTCGGGTCGCAAGCCTAAAACCATACGCATCATCTAATGTCCCCCCCCTCACCCACGGCCGCCAACCGGGCGGCGAGGGCGCGATAAAGGCTGAGTGTCACGGGGCCCGGCACGCCCGCGCCGATCGCCTGTCCGTCGATGGAAACAACAGGCATCACGTCGGTAGTCGTGCCGGTCAGGAAAAATTCGTCGCAGCGCACAATGTCGTGCTGCAGAAAGGGGGTCTCACGCACAGGAATATCCAGCTCGCGCGCCAGCAGCAGCACAACGTCGCGCGTTACGCCGCCGAGTATGTAGTTGGAGGATGGATACGTCCGTAGCTCACCGTCGAGCATCGCGAAACAATTGGTATGCGAACCTTCCGTGACCATCCCGTCCCGCACAAACAGTGCCTCGAACACACCGCTGTCAGTCGCGTGCTGCTTAGCAAGAACGGCGGGGAGAAGATTGACGGTTTTGATGTCCGATCGCGCCCACCGGATGTCGGGATACGTAACACAGGCTATCCCCGACTCGCGCTCCTTGTGAGGCACCACGATCCGTTTGGCCGACATGAACACGGTGCACGGTGTATCGGCGGGCGGAAAATGATGCGTCCGGGGTGCGGCACCCCGGGTGACCTGCAGATAAACGATCGCGTCTCCTTCGTCTGCGGCGTTCTCCTTGAGCAGTCGCAGCGAGATCTCTTCCACGCGCTGCGTACTCTCAGACGGCGTGAGCCGCAGTTCCTTGAGCCCACGCACCATGCGCCGCATGTGCCGTGCAGACTCGAACAACTTGCCGTTGACGGCGCGTGTCACTTCATAGATGCCATCGCCGAAGACAAAACCACGGTCATCGACGGACAATTTGGCTTCACTGCGAGGGAGAAACTCGCCGTTGAGATAGACGGTCACTGGGGAGCGCGGATCGAGAGGAATGGTATCGCCGGACGCTCCATATGGTAGCGCGTGATGCCGCACTCGGCCATACATCGCAGCTCTCGATCTCCTGCCCCGTACGCCAGCTGCGCGTGGGCAAAACTTAGGGGCTCACATCATGAGCCCGCGACGTTTCCCGACAAGAAATGCGAAAGGCACACCGCGTCCACTCCCGCAGTGTGCCTCTCGCCGTGCTCTGGCTGTCACGCGCCCTTCACGCCCCAGAGTTATCGCTTCGCGAGAAGCTCCTCGATGAGGTCGAGCGCGCGCTTGTCTCCGGATTGTCCCAACCAGAACAACGCCTTGCGACGGATCGCCGGATCGCGATGGGTGCGCACCAGATTGATCAGCACAGGTACACCCTCGTCTTTCGGCCGCTGCGAGAGCGCAAACACGGCCTGCTCACGCACCTCGAGATCCAACGCTTCGTCACCAACGAGTTCCTTCAATCCTTCAGTCGCCCTGTCCTCGGCTTTCTGGCCGAGCCAGAAGACCGCCTGCTGACGGACCGATCGCGACCGTGATTCGTTGCGCGCCAGGCGCATGAGGTCGGGCCACGTTGTAATACTGTCTACCAGCGTCAGCGGAAAGATGGCTTCTCTTGCGGCCTTACCATCATCCTTATTGATGAGCGCCAACAACAGTGCTTTTGCCTGCTCTGCGCCGAGCATCCCCAGGTCAACGGCGTCGGGGTTTGGTCGCCATCTCCCCGCGATGTAGGTGCGTGTGTTGGTGCTCACTCCTCCTGATCGTTCAACAACCACGCGACCTGGTCCTTCATCGCAGATGTTGTCGTATTCGACGTCACGTGACGACCGCTGCCACCTCACGCCGCCATCGCGATTTCCGCGGGAGATCTGGTTGCC
>JBGTBX010000351.1:0-2402 GCA_041749115.1 Gemmatimonadaceae bacterium | reverse complement strand
AACTGGCACACCGCAATCGCGTACATCGCCGGTGGTGCCTGTTCAGTGGCGGCGGGATACGCCGGGATGACGGCCGCAACGCGGGCGAACGTACGAACCAGCGAGGCGGCGCGTGCGACAGGTCAGGCCGACGCCCTGCGCGTGGCGTTTGGCGGCGGATCGGTGATGGGACTCGCAGTGGCCGGACTCGGACTAGTGGGTCTGGGCGGTCTCATTTGGTGGCTGCGTGATTCGTTGTCACCGGGACTTCCGGTGCGCTCGCTGGCGGAGACCATCTCCGGCTTCGCCATGGGAGCGAGTTCCATCGCTTTGTTTGCTCGCGTGGGTGGTGGCATCTATACAAAGGCTGCCGACGTCGGCGCGGACCTGGTTGGTAAAGTCGAAGCCGGCATTCCCGAAGACGATCCGCGGAACCCGGCCACCATCGCCGACAACGTCGGTGACAACGTCGGTGACGTCGCAGGACTCGGTGCAGACATCTTCGAGAGTTACGTCGGTGCAATCATCGCGACCATCGCCATCGCGGCGACATCAACAGTCATCGCGCCGGAATCGATTGTCAGCGCGGTCCTCCTTCCAATCGCATTTACCTGCGTCGGACTCGTCGCCTCGTTGGTGGGCATATTCGCGATGCGGATTCTCGCGAAAGGCAGCCCGGCTGGCGCGCTTCGTTATACGACCATCCTCGCCGCGGTGCTCTTTTTGATCTTCGCGTGGGCTGTGATGCAGATTGCCCCGCTCACCATCACCAAGGCAGACGGAAGCCTGTATCCGGCGCTGGGACCGTTCTTCGCTGTACTGGCCGGTACCGTGTCGGGCACACTGATCGGTATGGCCACTGAATACTACACGGCCGCTGCCCCGGTGCGCCGTATTGCTGAATCCAGCAAGACGGGTCCCGCTACCAACATCATCGCGGGCCTCGCCGTGGGTATGGAAAGCGCCGTGGTCCCCGTATTGTTGATCTGTGCGGCAACGTATGTCGCGGTCGAGTCGGCCGGTCTGTACGGCGTCGCGATCGCCGCAGTTGGCATGCTTGCCACGGTTGGAGTAACCATGTCGGTTGACGCCTACGGCCCAATCGCCGACAACGCCGGCGGCATCACCGAGATGTGCCATCTCGGCGACGACGTTCGCAAGATCACCGACGGACTTGATGCCTTGGGCAACACCACGGCAGCGATTGGTAAGGGGTTTGCTATTGGTTCAGCTGCGCTGACTGCACTGGCCTTATTCAGTGCCTACGCCTCGGCGGTCAACCTCGGTGCAACCGGGCTGAACCTGCTGGATCCGATGGTGGTTATTGGACTGCTGATCGGTGGTGTGATGCCGATGTTCGTCGGCGCGACCACAATGACCGCAGTGGGCCGTGCCGCGCAGGGGATGGTCGAAGAGGTCCGTCGCCAGTTCCGCGAAATTCCCGGTCTGCTCGAAGGCACCGCCAAACCAGACTCGGCTCGTTGTGTGGACATTTCCACCAAAGCCGCGCTCCGTGAGATGATGCTGCCCGGCATTGCGAGCATCGCGGTTCCCGTCATCGTCGGCAAGTTCCTTGGCGTTCACGCCCTGGGCGGTTTGCTGGCCGGCGCCACGGTCACAGGTGTTATGATGGCGCTGTTCATGGCGAACGCCGGTGGCGCGTGGGACAACGCGAAGAAATACGTTGAACAGGGCAATCTCGGCGGCAAGGGATCGGACGTGCACAAGGCCGCGGTGGTTGGCGATACCGTCGGCGATCCGTTCAAGGATACGAGCGGCCCGGCGATGAACATCCTGATTAAGCTGATGAGCGTTGTTTCGCTCGTGCTGGCTCCCTGGTTTCTGTAGACCGGGGACCATAGCGAAGTGCTCTCTCTGGGAATTGTGGGCTTGCCGAATGTCGGCAAGTCCTCGCTGTTCAATGCGCTGACAAGTTCTGCGGCGGCGGCCGCGGCGAATTATCCGTTCTGTACCGTCGACCCGAATGTCGGCATGGTCGAGGTACCCGATCCCCGGCTCGATGCATTGGCCGAGATCGTTAAGCCAAAACGCACCGTGCCGGCGGTGGTGCAGTTCATGGACATTGCCGGACTGGTCAAAGGTGCGTCGCAGGGCGAGGGGCTTGGCAACAAGTTCCTCTCGAACATTCGCGAAACAGACGCGATCGTCCACGTGGTGCGATGTTTCGAGGATGCCGATGTCACCCATGTCATGGGTGGCGTGGATCCGGCCAGAGATCGTGAGGTCATCGAGTTTGAACTGGCGTTGGCCGACTTGAGTGTTGTCGAAAAACGCCTCGACAAGGCGCAGCGAGCAGCACGTACCGGCGACAAGGAGGCGCAGGCCGAGCTCCCGGCTCTTCAGCTCGCGAACAAATTTCTGTCCGAGGGACAGGGCCTCCGTGGCAAGGGCCTCACAGCTGA
>JBGTBX010000350.1:0-2169 GCA_041749115.1 Gemmatimonadaceae bacterium | reverse complement strand
TTATGCGTCCGATGGAAAGCATCAGCCTACTGCTGTGATGGCAGTCGCCGCCATGGTGAAGCAACTGGTCGACGAAGGAAAGCTCATTGAATTCTGCGATGCGAGAGCAGAATACGAACGTTTCCTGAGAGAGCACAAGATGTTCATAAACCAGCTGACCACGTTTCACGGCAGCATGGCGAAGGGCTACCGTCAAGTGCGCGACTATCTAAGATTCGTTCTGGATCTATTCATCGGCGGCCAATCGCCAGACGATGTGGCGGCGGCTCTCGCCGCGCATGACAAGTATCAACGGCTTGTTAAGTCGAGGCCGCAGACGAGCCGCAGCGCGAAAGATTTCTCAAAGGAACTTAAGCAGTGGGCATTTCTGACTGAGGCCATGAACAAGTCGTTCCAGTGCTATCTCTGCAAGGCGGCAATGGACAACAAATCCATGCATCTTGATCATGTGAAGGACAAGAGCATGGGTGGCCTAGCTACTGGAGAGAACGCGAGGTGGGCTCACCCGTATTGCGACAGCACGTACAAGCAGCACCTGCGCGAAACAGGTCAGATCAGCGTTTGACGGCCTTGCGCTCTTTTCTGGATAGGCGCTCGTCTTTGGTCAGTTCCTCTTTCGGAACCGCCAAAATGCGTTTCGTGAAATTAGACAGACGCTCTAGCGGCGTCTTGCCAGGAACATTTATTTTCATCGACTACTTCCTTCTGCCACGTGGCAATTGCGGAGCCGCGAGGCTAGCACGGCGCGAGATGTTTTTTGCCGGTGAGGATTTTGTAAGTCAGGCGCTTCCCGAACACGGACGCTGCCGCTTCGAGAAATCGAGATGCGTCAGTCGCCTTGCGGCTGTTGAAGCGGTAGACCTGCTCATCGAGGTAGCGAAACAGATGGAACGGTTCAACGCTCACGTAGGTACCCTTCAGGGCGCGCTTCAGGAGGCTCCAGAAGTTTTCGCAGCCGTTGGTGTGGACGTTCCCGCGCACGTAGCATTCCGCGTGGTCGATGACGTTGTGCTGGTAGTCGGCGGCAAGGCCCACGTACGACGAGTAGGCATCGGTGTGGAGCACGGAGCCAGCCTCAACGTGGGTGCGAACGTGGCCCTGCACGACGGGCTTACGCAGGCCGGTCAGGACTTCGGTGCGGACGCGGGAGTGTCCGTCTTTGCCGTGACGTTCCAGCAGGCCCATCACGGCAACCTTGCCGGCAATCGAGCGTCCGCGCTTGACGTTCAGCCGGGCGCGCTTCCCGGCGTGCATGTTGCGGGCCTTGCCGCCGATGTAGGTTTCGTCTACTTCGACCTCTCCACCGATCTTAGTGATGCTGCCACTCTGAATCGCTCGGCGAATGCGGTGCATCATGAACCAGGCGGTCTTTTGGGTGACGCCGAGGTCGCGGGCAATCTCGTAGCTGCTCACGCCGTTCTTGCAGTTGACGAGCATCCACATGGCCGGGAGCCACTTGGACAGGGAGATGGGGCTGTCCTCGAAAATCGTGCCGACCTTCACCGAGAACTGCTTGCGGCAGCCCTTGCACTGCCACACGCGACGGGACGCGACGTAGGGGCATTCCTTACTGTCGCAGCGTGGGCACTCGACGCCGTTCGGCCAGCGCAAGCCAGCGACAAACATCGTGGCGACGTTCAGGTCAGCGAAGTAGGTGATTGCGCCAAGCAGCGTGTTGGGGTTGCCGTTCTCGGTAGCCATATGAGCATCCTACCGAAAGCCGCGTGATGTGTCAAGTATATTGTTACCAAAGGTTATAGGGTTCAGGGCCATGGGGTTGTATCGTTATCTAGAATTCTGGGGTTGCCGTCGTGGACCGGAGCAAGAACCACCGCAGAACCCCAACCACCCCTGAAACCCTATAACCCTACTAAACCCTTGCTCCCCGACCAATTCAGCCCCCACGAACGCGAGCGGCTCGAGCCGTATTTCACCAATCTCGACGGCCACATCTTTGTCCTGACGAACCTGCCGGAGACGGTCAAGGGGGCGCTGTTCGCTCGCTATTCGCGGTCGGCGAAGTCGCTGCGGCGGCTGTTTCTCGATGAGTTCTCCGACAGAATGGGCGACCCAGCGGTGGCGGCCGGCGCGGGTTCGGCGGGGATCGAGCGCGCCGAGAAGCTGTATGCGCGGGTGTTCAACGAGTACGGCGACGACTCGGTGGCGCAG
>JBGTBX010000349.1:0-5267 GCA_041749115.1 Gemmatimonadaceae bacterium | reverse complement strand
GGGGCGTCGGCGCGGCAGGCCTTCTCGCGGGAGTGCTCCACGTCACGGGCGTCGCGCGAGGCCACGGCTTGACCATCGGCGCGTGGGAGGCCATCCGTTCGGGCGCAACATGGGGGCTGTCGCTCCTCGGGTTTGCGCTGTTCGAACAGTCCCTTAAGCGCGGGTACCTGCAGTCCACACTGGGCTCTGCCCTCGGCTTTTGGCAAGCTGCGTGGCTGCTCTCCATCCTCTTCGCGCTTGAGAGGTTGCTGGCCTACCGCAACCCGCTGGCACTGACTGCGTTTCTGGTGACTGGTCTGCTGGCATGCCTGACCCTGCGACGCACCGGCGATCTATGGTTCGCAGTGGGCCTTCAGACGGGCCTGGACTGGAGCATGGCGTTCCTCTTTGGGATGAAGGGCCTTCCGTTCACCTCCCTTCGGCCGCCTGGAGCTCTTATGCGGGTGGACATGCAGGGACCGGTATGGCTCTCCGGCGGTGAGGACGGGTTCTACGCGAGCGCGTTCGTCCTCGGCCTCCTCGTGATCCTCGCATGGGGTGTGCAGCGCCGGTTCCCCTCCCCGAATTCAACGTGAATCCTCTCTTCTCAGGGGTTTGGGGGTCAGAACTACCGGTGGCTTACGATGGGTCGATGTGGGCACTGTCGCCGCAGTTGGTCAGAATTAGAGTCTTACAGCGGCGGGAGTCGTGATGTCCCTGATGTCGGCGGCGTTCGCCAAACCATGCCGGATAACAACGCAATGCACCTGACAAAGCGCGTAGGTGTGCCTGCTTCGCAGGCAGTCGTTGGGGCGCGCTGTGCAGGTGATTGCGGCCGTTAGCCGGATCAGGTTCACGCCTTTCGCTCAACCCAAGACCTGCGAGAGTCTGCAAGTGAGTTTGACCGTTCTCCAGAGTGGCCCGTAGCCTCTTCTTTTACTCGAGCGAGCGAGCCGAACCAGCACACGTGCACGTCACGCGCGAGCGCAAAGAGGCGAAGTTCTGACTGCAGCCCGTCCGACTGGAGTTCAACCGCGGTTTCGCCCAGAATGAGCTGAGCAAGGTCGAAGGCCTGAGCGTATTCTCAGTCTCTGCGAGGTTTGCTGGAGTGTCTTTCATAGGAACGTGCCGCCGAACATCCGAACTCACCGAACTGTATCTTTCCCGACTCGCGAAATACGATCCCATCCTCCACAGCGTCGTCTCTCTCACACCGGAGCTGGCACGAGCGCAGGCCAGAGAAGCGGACAACGAAATCGCGGCCGGCAGGTATCGCGGTTCCTTGCACGGCATCCCCTTCAGCCTGAAGGATTTGTTCGCAGTGCGTGGAACCAGAACCACGAGGGGCGCTTCACCATGGAAAGACCGGGTCATCGACACCGACGCCACTGTGTACACGAAGCTGAGGGCAGCAGGCGCGATCATGGGCGCGAAGGGAAGAAGAAGGTGTTGCCGCTGATGGATGCGCTTGCGAAGATGACTTGGCAGCCGGCACAGCGACTGGAGAACCCGGTGCCAGCAATGCAACACAAAGGTCGCGTCAAGGTTGGGGCGGATGCCGTCATCACGGTCTTCGATACGGCCAGCCTGATCGACAGGGCGACGTTCGAAACCCCCATGCAGCCATCCTCCGGTGTCGTGCACGTGCTGGTATCTGGCATCCCGGTTGTCCGCAACGGGGGGCTGGTCGGAGACGCACGGCCGGGTCGGCCGATACGACGCACCGTAATCCGCGAGGGAGGGGCATGGGAGCTGCGTCCCACCGATCATCCGCTTGCAGCCGACGCCGGCAGGTGCGATCCTAAGCCGCCGCGGCTGAAGCGGCTTTCGTCAAGGCCGAGATGAGAGACGGGGAGGTGACGTGATCAACTTACCCCAACAGCGAGTAGTCCCCGCGCTTCGGATCTCAGACTACGAACGGAGCAAGGCATACTACGTCGAGACGCTCGGCTTCGCGGTTGTGTGGGAGCATCGCTTCGAGCCCACCTTTCCGGTATTTATGTCTGTCGTCCGCGATGCCATGCAGATCTACTTGACGCAGCACAGCGGCGATTGCCAGGTGGGTGGGCTGGTTCACTTTGTGATCCCGGACGTAGATGCCTGGCACAGAGAGTTTCGCGAGCGCGGGGCTCAGGTGACCGAAGGCCCAAACAACGACCTGGGCTTCCGCAACATGACCATCACGGATCCAGACGGCAATCAACTGCGATTCATGGAGCCATCGAGCAATGAGGCCTAACATCATCGGCTTGCATCCGACGACGGCCCAATGGACACGATGCCGTCGCGGCTGAAGCCGAAACGTTAGGCAGACCACATGCATCTACACGACGTCTGCCTGACAAGCCGTGACTCCGTCCGCACGTTGCCGGCGCCGGGCGGGCGCGGCGCGCACCACGTCGAGTACGAGATGTCCACGAGCCAGCTTTTCGCCAACTCGTTCGAAACGGGGCACACATTCGTCTTCGACCTCAGCGACCCAGTGCACCCGCGTCTGCAGACGAACTCGCTTTCGGTGTTGACGCCCGCCCACACTGGCTCGCGCTCGAACCCGGAGGAAAGCGCATCGTGATGACCGGCGGAGGAACACTGGCCGGCGGCGTGTACCTGATCGACATGGATCCAGAGACCGGAAAGCTCCAGCGCGCACGCGATCTTCCATCCACCGGGTCCGGAATTCCCGGAATCCGGTATGACCGTGAGGAGTGGCCCCATGGCAAGACCGGTCCGGCTTTCGCGCATGGAGCGGTGTTTGGTTCCGTGAAATGAACTCGATCATCGGGGGGTATCGAATGGAGGCGCGTTGGATCGACCTTACGCGCCGACATGCAACTCAGCGAGAACCATTCACGCAGCACGCGACGCGGCAATCGAGGTGAGGTCGCTGAGCGGAATCCACCGCTGCGCTCGTAATGGAGGTAACGGATGAAATCAGTGTTGTATCTGGCAATTGGGATGGTAATGGGAGTATTCGCGGCATCCGGTGCCGGCCAAGAGAAGACTCTGGATCCCGTCAAGGTAATGCCTCAACACTATACGGTGCGATTGGAGAACGACCGGGTTCGGGTTCTCGAGTACCGCCTCGAACCAGGGGCCAAGGAGGTAATGCATTCGCATTTGCCGGGCGTCGTTTATGTCAGGGCGGATGCGAGCTTTCGAAGCACCAACTCTGAGGGGGCGACGTCGGTGTCGTCCCGTATGGCCGGAGATATCTTCTGGAGGGAGTCGTCGACGCACTCAGCAGAGAACATCGGTGGAACAGAGGCTCACGGCCTCTCCATTGAGCTAAAGCCTTGCAGATAGCAGGTCTCAGCGTCCGTCGCGCACCGTGGCCTTGATGGTCATGGGGAACGGCCACCGCGGGTGAGCCGCAAGCGTTACGCGCGCCACGTACGCTACTTCTTCCGTAGCTTCACTTTCCTGGAGGGACGATGCCTCTTGATGTAGAACGCTTAGTCGATCTGTACGACCGAGGGCGCCTCACCCGGCGTCAGCTAGTGCAGGGTATCCTCGCGCTTGGGATCGCGCCGAAAGTCACTCAAGGCCGCACTTCAACATCGCAATCTCCGCCGCTCTTTCGCACTCGGACCGTCAATCATGTGACCATCTACGCCTCGGACGTCGCGCGTTCGAAGGCCTTTTATCAGCGTCTCACCGGGTTACCAATTCAGAGCGAGGACAAGGAGTCGTGCGAATTTCGCTTTGAGAATGGCTTCCTCGGTATGTATGCGCCTGATCCAAGTCAGCGACTCGGATTCAATCACTTTTGCTTCGGCATCGAGAAGTACGATCCGCAAACAGCTTTTGATGCGATTGCGCGAGCTATGCCCGAGGCGAAGCCAAGTCTAGAAGATCAAGGCCAGGTCTACGTTCAGGATCCGGACGGAGTCCGCGTTCAGTTCGCAGACGTCAACTACAAGCGCTGATGCTGCGGAGGGCGCCTAACACACGCTGAAGCTCAAGGCGTTGGCCGGACGGGATGACCTGCCTGAACGAACCCTATCAGCCGATGAGCGTCGAGCGGGTCGTCGCCATCCCCTCTACGCGGGCGTACGAGTTGCGCTCCGCGGTCAACGGGCGTGACTATCGCCTGTTCATCACCCTCCCCGAGCGCTATTCGGCCGACAACAGCACGCGTTACCCGGTCCTCTACGTCCTCGACGGAAACGGCTCCTTCCCTATCGCCACCGAGGCGCACCGGCTCAAGGAGGAGGTGATTCCATTTGTCGACGCGCGCCTCCGAACGACGTCCGACCGCGGGCTGTGGGGACATTCCTTCGGCGGGCTGTTCGCTCTGTACGTGCTCTTCGAGCAGCCCGAACTCTTCGCGCGCTACGCCATCAACAGTCCGTCGCTCTGGTGGAACCAGCGCGAGTCAATCGCACGCGAGGCGGCGTACGCGCGCACCCACGACTCGCTCCCGGCCCACGTCTTTCTCTCGTTCGGCGCCGACGAGGGCCCCGAGTTGTTCAGCAGCTTCGTGTCGACCCTGAAGGGACGCGGACACAGGCGGCTCGAGCTGTCGTCGCACGTGTTCGAAGGCGAAACGCACGCCTCCGTCGTCCCGGCCACCTTCTCCCGGAGCTTCCGCTTCCTTTACCCAAAGCCGACGCGACCGTAGCATGCTCGTCGTTCGGTTTAAAAGCAACGGGGGGTCAGCAGACTGCTGGCCCGGGACCCTGACTCTTGGGGCGGCCGTGCTCGTTCTGGAGTCGGCTTGATACGCGCAACCCGATCTACCTGAATCGGCCGCACAATCGGGCGGATGGATGACGTGCTGGTGGAGCGCCTCTTTCGGGAAGCCGAGGCTGGGCGGTGGGATGTGCCGCCCGAGTACTTTGCCGAGGCTCTGAGCCGAAGCGCCGCCAAAGCGTTTGCCGACCGCGCGCCTACGCCAGCGGAGCGTGAGCGCTACTTCTCGTCGCTCCACCTGGCCGACCTCGCGCTCGCGTGCGCGTGCGCGCTTGGCCACGACAAGGCGTGGGGTCACTTCGTCACCGAGTTTCGGTCCACCCTCCACCGGAGCGCCGATGCCCTCGAGCCTGGCGGCCGGGCGCGCGAGGTGGCGGATGCGCTCTTTGCCGAGCTCTACGGATTGAAGCAGAGCGGTGACGCGCGGCGGTCGTTGTTCCGGTATTTTCACGGTCGCAGCAGCCTCTCTACCTGGCTCCGCGCGCTCGTCGCTCAACGCTACGTGGACTACATCCGCGCTGGCCGCCGGCTGGCGCCGCTTCCGGACGAGGCTTCGCCTGCCGCGCTTCCTGTGGCAACGCCGCCGCCGGATCCAG
>JBGTBX010000348.1:0-3451 GCA_041749115.1 Gemmatimonadaceae bacterium | reverse complement strand
TCTTGAATCGATCCTCAAACTCGGGCGCCGTCTTCGGAAAGTCACGCCATAAGCTGTTGTGCATCTCGCTCGACATTGGTCCATCTCCTCGATGGCGAGCCTCTACACCACGATTGCGCCGGTTCTGAGGGGATAGGCATGGGGCCGTGGTGGCAGGATTTATGCTCTCGATTAAGGCGGAGCTGTCGATTGTCACAATGGCATTGACGGCCGTGCTCAAGATTGCTTCGAGCTTGGCGGTCCGGACATCAGCCGTTTCACGGGGGCGATCGCCGCGCGACATGACCTCTCCGATCGGGGGGGCGACTTCCCCCTCGATCCATAGAGCACGGTATGTGTAGCGGGCGCAACATCGGTTAGTGTCTCAGTTTGAAATTTTGGGAATCTGACCTGAGCCCCTCCTTCCATCCACTCAGAGGGAGAGTCCTGAAACGAGTGAGCTTGCCCCCGTTTCTGGACCAGTCGGAGCCAGAATTTTCCCTTCTCGCGCTCATGGCGGGCTCATGGCCGATGAGCGTTTGACCAGCGCTGCCGGCGTCTCGTAGCCGATCGCGCTGTGGGGACGGACGTCGTTATAGTCTCTACGCCAACGCTCGCATTTTCGCCGCGCGTCAGCAAGGCTCAGGAACCAGTGCGCCGATAGACACTCGGCATTATGGAGCAAGCGCACCACTCTGCCCAAGCCACTGATCTTCAAGGTGGTCGGCGATCGGCTTGGCTGACTGTCTGCCGCCGATCGGCCGCGTTCTCGCCGCTCCGAAAACGCGAATCAGGATCAAGTTGTTGGCCGGTGGAGAGCAAGTCCATGGCGCAACATTTCTTGCTGTCGGCAGCGGCGCGGACGCTGTCGTTGAAGACGATCTACGCTGAAGGCGAGGAGGCCGCGTACCGCAGATTCTGTGTTCTGCGCTGGCCCGAGACCGGCGGAGCACCGATCTGCCCGCGCTGTGATGGGCGTGGAGCTTACGTGCTCGCTGCGCGGCGCCGCTTCAAGTGCAAGGCCTGCCATCATCAGTTCAGCGTCACGAGTGGCACGATCTTCGCGTCACGGAAGCTCGCTTTCGTCGACTTGTTGGGCGCAATCGCAGTCCTCGTCAACGGCGCAAAGGGCGTGTCGGCTCTTCAACTGTCGCGATGCGCGGGGCTTTCCTACAAGACGGCATTCGTTCTCGCGCACAAGATCCGGGAAGCCCTTGCTAGCGAGACGGAAGGCTTGGTGCTCGGTGGGACGGTGGAGATCGATGGCGCCTATGTCGGGGGCCATATCCGGCCTGCGAACGCGCGCACCGATCGCGTCGACCGACGCCTCAGAGTGCATCGAGGGGAAGACCGTCGCAGCGTCGTCGCTGTCCGCCAGCGCGATGGCCGCACGCTGACGGACGTTTTCCAGAACGAAGCCGAGGCGGTGCACTTCGCACGATCGAAAGTCGCAGGGGGCTCCAAGCTCGTCGCCGACGAGACGCCGCATTGGGACCAGCTCGCGAGCGACTTCGATCTCGAGCGGGTCAACCACTCGGATGCCTACAGCTTCCTCGACGGTATCCATGTCAACGGCGCCGAAAGCTATTTTGCCAGGCTGCGCCGCATGATCCGAGGTCAGCACCATCGCGTTGGACCTGGACGTCTCGGCGGCTACGCGGCTCATGCCGCTTGGCTTGAGGACAACCGTCGGCAAAGCAACGGCGCCCTGGTTGCCCAGGCGATCGGCAACGGCCTTTCGGCACCAGTCAGCCGCCTCTGGAAGGGCTATTGGCAACGCGCAGCGTGATCGCCGGGCCTGCCGCCCAAACACACATTCCCTTCTGCTTCTCGACCATCACGATGAGCTTGCGCCGTGCAGCATGGCGGAGCGCCTGGACAACCTTGAAGACGACGGAATTGCGCAAAGTCGTGTCCGTCGCGTCAAGATCACGGGCGCGCATCACCCGCTCAGCGAGGGCGCGGGTCGTCAGCTCGGAACCATCCTGAAGCTGCAGGGCGCAGAGGTCGGCGATCTCACCTTTCCGGAAGAAACCGTGGCTCACGACATAGCGTGCGCGCTGCTTCTCGACGTCGGTGAACAATCGCAGCGTTGCGTTGACATGCGCCAGATCGTGTTTGGCCTGCTCGATCTGCGCCTCGTACGCCGTGATCCGACCGTGGATCTCAGCCCGCTTGTCTCTCAACGCCTTGACGATCAGGTCATCTTCCATGCCGACATGAAAGTCTCAGTCGACCTTGCAAACCAGTCCGCAGAGTGGTGCGCTTGCTCCATAATGCCGTAGACACTCGGCGCGGAATTTGCCGTTCAGGCTCTCGATGAAGGCGTTGTCCGTCGGCTTGCCTGGCCGCGAGAAGTCGAGTTCGACACCGCGGGCATAAGCCCACATGTCGAGATCCTTGGAGACGAACTCGGGACCTTGATCGACGCGGATCGACTTCGGATAGCCAATCTTCCTGCAAACCTCTTCGAGCGCTGCAACGACATCAGCACCCGTGAAGCGCTCACGCACCTCGATCGCCGGTACGTAGCGCGTGAAGGCATCGATCATCGTGAGAATACGGATCTTGCGGCTGTCGTAGCGCTGGTCGTGCACGAAATCCATCGCCCACACGTCGTTGGCACCAGCAGGTGCCGAGCGTCCCTCTCGCAGCTTCGCTTTGACCTTCCGCTTCGGCGATTTGTTGCGCAATTGCAGGCCCATCTCGCGATAGAGACGGTTTACGCGCTTCGCGTTCACCAGCCAGCCCTCGCGACGTAGCAGCACGTGAATGCGCCGGTAGCCATAGCGCACGCGCGTCTCCGCGATCTCCTTGATACGTTGCTTGAGGCTGGCCTGCGACGGACGGCGGGACTTGTAGTGGTAGCTCGATGGGTCGACGCGCAGGTTGCGGCAGGCGCGGCGAATGCTCACCTGCCAGATCGCCCGAACGTCATCGACGAGCTCCCGTTGCCGCGCAGGCCTCATAGCTTTCTTTTGATGACGTCCTGAAGCATCTCCTTGTCGAGCGACAGGTCAGCTACGATCCGCTTCAGCCGCCCGTTCTCCTCCTCGAGCTGGCGGAGGCGCTTCATCTCCAATGGCATCAGACCACCGTACTTAACGGGATGGTCCGCCCCCTTCACCCAGCGACTAGACTACGCGTGCAACGCCAACGGAGGGCACCATGAGCATCGCCACAATCGGCATCGACGTCGGCAAAACCTGGTTTCATCTCATCGGCCTCGACTAGAGAGGAGCTATCATCACGCGGCAGCGATTCAATCGCTCGCAGCTAGCGCGTTACATAGCCAAACTTGCGCCGTGCGTCATTGGAATGGAGGCATCGTGCGGCAGTCATCATCTTGCGCGCGAGCTGGCTTCGCTGGGCCACGATGCGCGCCTGATGTCGGCCAAGTTCGTGCGACCCTTTGTGAAGGGCAACAAGAACGACTACCTCGATGCCGAGGCGATTGCCGAGGCCGTCCAGA
>JBGTBX010000347.1:0-4773 GCA_041749115.1 Gemmatimonadaceae bacterium | reverse complement strand
CCCCCGCCCCCTTCGTCGCTGTTGCAGGCGAAACCAACTCCTTTGTCCGGTGACGCATTAAAAGCCCTGCTTACCACGGGACTGAACGGGTTGAGATCCCTCGAAACCGAGATGCTCAGCGAGCCGATGGTGTTTGAGGATGAAGTCGTGGACGTGGACGCACTCGTTTATCGCGGCAACGCGGCCCTCGATCGGGCCATCGAAATCCGGGATGAACTCGTGTCGCGGCGGGCAGCACCCGATAGCGAACAACTCGAAGAGTTGTACGATCTCATCGACCTCGCTCGTGCCGTCCAGGCATGAAATTGAACTGGAAGAGCGCGCTCGGTATCGCACTCAGCATCGGACTCCTCGTTTGGACTCTTCGGCACGAGTCAATCTCCGATATCTGGAGCGTGCTGAAAAACTCGGACGTTGGCCTGATGGTACTGGCGACGGCTCTGGCCACCGCGGCTTTCCCCATCCGGGCGATGCGGTGGCGCGTTATTCTGGAGCCGCTGGTGCACGTGCCATTCGGACCCGTCAACCGCGGTGTGTGCATCGGCGCCATGGCGAACAATCTGGTGCCTGCGCGTGCCGGAGAGCTGGCCCGTGCCTACGCGTTAAGCCGGGAGGTGCAGCAGGTGAACTTTCCAGCGGCTCTCGCCTCGCTTGCGGTCGATCGTATCGCCGACGCCATCGCGGTCATCGGCTTGCTCGCCATCGCAGTGGCGCAATCCGGGATTCCGTCATCAACGCGTGTCGCCGGAATGACTATGTCTCAGGCGACCTGGTTCGCAGGTGCTGCGGCGCTGGGACTGTTGGTCGTGTCGGTGATACTGGCCTTCTGGCCACAGCGGGCACTCGGCGTGTTCAGTTGGGCCATGAACAAAGTTGCCCCAAGGTTTACCGAGAAGGCGCTCCCTGTGGCGTCATCCTTTCTTATCGGGCTAAAAGCGCTGCGCAGCCCATGGCGTTTCGTTCGGATTCTCGCCTGGGCGGTACTCATGTGGTCTGTAGCCGGCCTCTCATTCTGGATTGGATTCAAGGCGGTGGGCATTGATGTCCCGTTCGCAGCGGCGTTGCTGGTTCAGTCACTGATTGCCCTTGGAGTCGCCGCGCCATCCTCGCCCGGGTTTTTCGGCATCTTTGAATTCGTGGGCACGCAGGGTCTCGCATTGTACGGCGTTCCGCCCGGTCTGGCAGTAAGCTGGGCTCTGGGTTATCACATCGCGACGTTCCTGCCAATTACACTGATTGGTCTCTACTACTTCAGCAAACTCGGCCTGCGGTTTCAGGATATGGGAACAGCCCCTCCCCGGGAGGGCTCGCAGGCGCACGCGACATGACCCCACGGACAGCCACCGTCCTGGCGCAAGCCAAGATTAATCTGTTCCTGCGCATTCTGGCGCGCGAAGCATCAGGGTTCCATCAGCTCGAAACGCTCCTCTGCCGCATCGACCTCGCAGACCGCGTGACACTGACGACAGACGCCGACGAAAACGCGCTGACAGTCACCGGCCCCGCACTCCCGGACGCCGGACTCGGGCCAGCTGAGCAAAATCTGGCATGGCGCGCCGCTGTAGCTTATCAAGGCACCGTGGGCTGGCCCGCGGCGTTCCGCATTTCAATTGAGAAGCACATCCCGGTCGGCGGCGGACTTGGCGGCGGCAGCGCCGACGCCGGGGCCGTGCTCAGGCTTTTGAACACCCTCGCTCCCGAACCTCTCGACTCCGCACGACTCCTCGAGCTCGCCGGCTCCCTCGGGGCCGACGTTCCCTTTCTGACGCAGGATCAATCCACGTTCGCCATCGGGTGGGGACGCGGGGATCGTCTCCTGGCCCTTCCGCCCCTTCCAACCCGCGGATGCGTGTTGTTCACCTTCCCGTTCGGTGTGAACACCGGGGAGGCGTATTCGTGGATCGCCGTAAGCGCACTCCCTCCGGCCGCGGTGCAGGTCTTCTCGCCGGCGGACCTGTCCTATTGGGAGGGGGTCGACCAGATAGCCGTGAACGACTTTGAAGCCGTTGTGGTACCACGCTTTCCCCAATTACAAAGCGCGCTCGATCAGCTGTCGAAGGCCGCGGGTACCGGTGCGAAGCCGCGGCTCACGGGGTCCGGCTCGACACTTTTTATGCTTGGCCCACCACAGGCGCACCTCCCGGCACGGCTTCTGGCTCTGGAGACTGACGATCCGGCCGAGCTCGTGCCGGTCCCGACGGCAACCAGCGAAGCGGTGTCACGGGTAGAAATTCTCGCGTGAGGATGGGACGCCTCCGCCGGCGCAGTTGAGTCGCACTCTCACGTGGGCTAGCTTTCAAGGCTATTGCCCCCTCGTCCAATGGCAGGACATCAGACTTTGACTCTGAGAATGGTGGTTCGAATCCACCGGGGGCAATTTGTATGCTGGGAATCGAGCGCGGTCCGACCGCGGCCAAATCCCGGTGGGTAAGAGACTTCCGAACGACCACTTTTTCTCCTAGCTTTAGAGGCTATACGGCATGGACCATCTGCCTGGCGTTCTCCGCGGGTTCAAGTTGATTTCGGGGAACGCTAACAGGGGGTTGGCCGAGGAAATCGCCAGATCATTGGGCGTCGAGCTATGTAAGGTTACGTCGACACGTTTTGCTGATGGTGAAATCTTCGTGCGCATCGATGAAAACGTCCGCGGTGCGGATATTTTTATCGTGCAGCCGACCAACCCACCGGCCGAGAACATGCTGGAGCTGTTGCTCCTCATCGACGCGGCTCGGCGTGCGTCGGCGGCGCGCATCACGTGTGTCATGCCGTATTACGGCTACTCGCGGCAGGATCGCAAAGATCAGCCGCGCGTGGCAATCGGTGCGAAGTTGGTGGCGAACATGATCGAGCGTGCGGGTGCTGATCGTGTGCTCGGGCTCGATTTTCACCAACACCAACTGCAGGGATTTTTTGATGGACCGGTTGATCATTTATATGCGCTGCCGGTGTTGGTGAATCACTTCAAGAAAAAACAGCTTACTGATCTGGTCATCGTCGCTCCCGACGTCGGATCAGCCAAGATGGCACGAGGATACGCACGCAGACTGAACGCGACGTTTGCGATCATCGATAAGCGCCGCCCGGCGCACAATGTCTCAGAAGTAGTGAACGTGGTTGGGGATGTTGAGGGGAAAAACTGCATCATTCCCGACGACATGATCGACACGGCGGGCACGGTTTCCGAAGCCGCGCATGCGCTGAAGAGATTGGGCAGCAAGGATGTGTACGTCTGTGCGACCCATGCGCTGTTCTCAGGACCAGCCGTGGAGCGACTCTCGAATGCTCCGATTACCGAAGTGGTGGTTACCGATTCCGTTGCGGTGGCTCCCGAGAAACATTTTCAGGGATTGACAATACTTTCTGTAGGTGAGTTGCTGGCGAAGGCGATCCGCTTTACCCACAGCGAGCAGAGCGTCAGCTCATTGTTTGACTAGTAGTTCAATGCTGCACCTCGCGCGGACTGACCGCGTGACTTTTTTAGCTCTCTTTTTCCCGTTTTCCCAATGGCTTCCGCATCACTTTCCGCGACGTCTCGCGCGGACACCGGCAAAGGCGTCGCACGCACATTGCGCCGCGAAGGACACGTCCCCGCCGTCATTTATGGGCACAAGCGCGAATCGCTGGCACTCAGCGTGTCGGCTCGCGAGCTCGGGCGTTTGCTCGATCACATCAACGCCGAGACCACGGTGATCGAACTCGACATTGATGGCAAGTCGTCGAGAACACTGATCCGCGAAATCCAGCGCCATCCCATTCAACGCAATGTCCTGCACGTGGACTTTCAGGAATTGGTGGCCGGCGAGAAAGTGATCGTCAACATTCCGATCGTGCTCGTCGGTACGCCGGTGGGCGTTCGTCTGGCCGGTGGCATTATGTCGCAGACACTGAATGAACTCTCGGTGCGCTGCGATCCCGCCGACATCCCGAACCGTGTTGACGCCGACGTCACCGACGTGGGCGTGGGACATTCCCTCCACGTCAGCGACCTCACGCTGCCTGAAGGCATCGAGCTGCTGACGTCGCCCGAAGAGACGATCATGATCATCGCGGCGCCCAAGGAAGAGAAAGTCGCGGTTGAAGAAGAGCCGACGTCAGACGAGCCCGAGGTTATTCGTAAGGCCAAGGCAGACGAGGACGAAGAGGAGAAGGACAAGAAGTAGCTGGAGGCCATGTCGTGAAGCTCGTTGTGGGACTCGGCAACCCCGGTCGTGCGTACGAGCGAACACGACACAACGTCGGCTGGATGGTCGTGGACCATCTGGCCGACGTTTGGTCATGCGATACGTGGCGGCGGGATGGTGATGCTTTGGTTACCGATGCGCGCTTGGGATCCACGCGCGTGCGACTGATGAAGCCCACCACGTACATGAATCTCAGCGGCAGTCAGCTGAGGCCGTGGATGCGCCGCGAGGGCTGGGAGGCGGCACGCGACCTGTTGGTGATCGTCGACGAAGTGGCCTTGCCGCTGGGTCGATTCAGGCTGCGAGCAGCAGGGAGTGCAGGAGGTCACAACGGCTTGAAGTCGATTGAAGCAGCACTAGGTTCCTCGAACTACGCACGCCTCCGGGTCGGTATTCTGCCTGACGAGACTCCTCGTCCGACAGGGCCGCTCGCCGATTTTGTCACCAGCCCGTTCGGCAAGTCGGAACGGGTACGAATAGACGAATTGCTTCCGACCATGGCTGACCTCACCGACGTGTGGGTGCGGGATGGCGTTTTGGCGGCAATGAACACATACAACAACCAGCGTTAGGCTCACGTTTACCCTCGCCC
>JBGTBX010000346.1:0-3357 GCA_041749115.1 Gemmatimonadaceae bacterium | reverse complement strand
ACGCCGCATCGCAAGCGGGCGATGCTGCTGATGACGGACGGCATCGACAACTCGATCATTTCAGCCAGCCGCGACGGCCTACGCGATCCCTTCGAAGCTCCCGGCCCAATCGAAGCCTCCGCCAGGGCGCAGACCGCGCTGCGCGAAGGCGAAGTGCTGCTCTACGCGCTCGGCATCAGGGTGGCGGGGCGAGCAGGCGCCGTGCACGTGCCGTCGCTGCAACGACTCGCCGAACCCACGGGTGGGTCCGTCATCATTGCGTCGACCGTTCGTGAGGTGGAAGCGGCGGCGCAGCGGGTGGCCGAAGAACTGCGCCAGCAGTACACCTTGGGGTTCTATCCGCAGAACGCCGGCGACAACACGTATCACCGCGTGAGGGTCACGACGAGACATCCGGACCACCGCGTTCGCACGCGCGCCGGATATCTGACCGCCAATCCGAAGTAAGGCTAGCGCGGCGTCGAATGAACATCGATGCGGTTTGCGATGGCAGAAGGTGCGCCCGAAGTGGTCTTCGAGACGAAGTCGAGTGAGTGGCTCGCCGCACTGGACGATTTCCGCAACTGGTTGATCCGGGAAGCAGCGTAAATACGCACGTTTCGCCACTATTTCGTCAGCATCGAGGACCGTGCCTCGACTTCAGCCGGGAAACGGATTCAGATTCGACGACTCGCCTGGCGGATCATGAAAGCTGGCTGGTCCGGTGAACCGCGAGCACCCGTCTTGCTTCGTCCACCCGCTGAACGGCCGCACGAGCCTCGTGAAACGATGATGCGTTGACGCGAAGTCGAACCCGTCGAGGCGGACCTTCCATTACAGATCATCGCTCAGAACGCGATCCCCTCAGCGGCGCCGCCGATCCTCGCGCCCTGATCACGGCATGCGGTGCACCGTCTGAAGCCGAGAGCGGCTGCGCGCGATGCGAGCGTCCGGAGGCCTCCGCCGCGTTAGCGGCTGAACACCTCGGCGGCGCAGTTGCGGGCGGCCGGCCGCCTCGCCGGCACACTTTACCCGTATCTTCGACGTCGTACCTTAGAGGCCCGAACGGTTCGATTGCAGCAGTCGGGCATTCTGAGCAGCGATTTCGCGAATATCATCCGACAATCGACTGTCGTCGGCTCCCCTGAGCCAATACTCGCGAGCTGCGGCCCGAGCATCATCCCAAACATCAAGCGTATCCGCAGTAGCAAGAGGCATGGCGAATGCCCGCTCTAAAACTTGACCGTCTGCACTTGGAGCGTACAGCATGGAGGCCTGATCGAATGCTGGAGCCAGCCGGAGATTGGTACCAGCCGTAAAGAAAACGATATTGTAATGATGTCGATCAGTATTGGCGATCAACGATCCGAATGCGTCCAGCCAGCGAACGTGCCTTGCGTCTTCGTCGCCCAAACGTCCAGCCTCCAGAAGACGAGCGCCCGCCCTGGCCCATGAGTCGGCGGGATCTTCGTGCGCAGCTGCCAGGCTCATGACCGCCACACGGCCTCGCGCTCCTACTCGATCAAAGCGCTCGCTCTCCAAGAACACATGTGAATCTGACTCAATCGTCTTGGTTCGAGCCGCAGGCACATTGCGCGCAGCGACAACGCCTAAAGCCAATCCTTCGAGCATCAGCAGATCGCTCCAACGGGTGGCGACAGGATCGCCAGTTCCTCGCGCCGCGAATTTCACCAACCGATGGCGGCCATCTACCACTGCACCAAATTTAGGTCTGTCACCGCCGGCGGATGATCCGGGTGGATCCCCAGCCAGGGTTGCCATGGCTAACTGCGGGTAGTCGTCGCGTGTCCGTTCCGTTGGTGTGAGGCCTTGCCACCTTGCGAATGACTCGTCACCAATAACCAAGTTCCCTGGCAAGTCTTCCCCACGGCGAGAAACCGCGACAAGAATGTGATGGTCAGACCAGTCCTCCAAGCGGAGCGGAACTGGCAGATCTCGATGGCCAGCCGCGAATATGCGACCCAAGAAACCTGCCGGGCGTGCATCGGCGACTTCTGTCGGAAGTCCGTCTGCCACGACACCATCCGGCTGCCAAACCGTTTGACGCGCTACCAGAGTTACCAACTCGCCTTCACGCTGAGCACGTCCGCTTTCGTCAATTCGAAATGCCGGGAATCGCGAAGTGTCGAGGGGAGGCCACGTGTGGCGGAGACCGTACCGGGTTGCGCGAGCCCTGCCGATTTGGACAACGTCGGGACCGGCATTCCGCACAAGACGCATGAGGGTCTGAGGAGAAACACTCAGTCGCTCTCGAAGCTCCGATGCGGAGATTACCCCTCTAGCAAGCTCCTGACTGAGGCGATTCATGGAATGATAATATCATCATATAAATTAGACCGATAGGCCTAAAACAGCACTAACATGCACAAAGTGAAACTATCTTTGGAATGATTTTAGGAACTATAATGGAACGATGTTACTGGTCAGACGATTACCGCCAAAGTGTGAATATCCGAGACAAACTTGGACGCATCCCTGCCTGCGCTCGGCCGAATCGTCCATCGCGAGTCGATCAGTTCTGGCGATTCCCCGCGCCTCGCTTGACGGTCTGACTCCGTTCCAGCAGCTGAGCGACTTTCATCGTGTCGCCATCCACCACGGCGGACACGACTGCCCAAATGGGCAGGCCGTTCTCCTGCATCGGGTGCGGCTTAGCGTGATGGCTGATCGTCAAGACCAACATGTTGCCGTCCCTGTAGATGCCCGTGGCTTCGATGGCCGGGAAGTTCGGGTTCGTTTGCAGGCTCGCGGCGACGGTTCCACTGTTGTCCCAGACTCTAATCGTGTGTGTCCCCTTGAACACTGACGGCTCGGTCATCTCGATGACCCACACGCCGAGGAAAAGCCTGGCGTCCGCCGTGTGCAGCCGCGCCGCACTCTGACCGCGCGCCTCGGGGGCTGCGATTACCAGTAGCGCTGCGACCACCAGCGCGCGTCTGCACATCCCCATGTCGGACTCCTCTTCAGGAAGGTCATGGTCATCGTCAGTACTTCCCGGGAATTAGACACCGGATTCTCGATTCGAGCGCCGGGCGTCGGCGTGGTGGTGACGGGGCAGAAGCAGAACCTTCCATCGCCAGGCTGTGAGGCGGGCTTGCTCCCCTTTGGTCATGATCCCTCCGATTCAGGCTGCTGAGCCTAGAGCGGAGAGCTGAACGAATCACCTGTGTCTTGGGATTTCACAGCGCGAAGGCTGGCTCGCCGCACTGGACGATTTCCGCAACTGGTGCCGATGGGCCTGCGGCCCGTGAAGGCCGATGAAAATCGGCGTGGGTCAGAATGGCGTCGGGGAGCGGCGAGATCGAACCAACCAGTGGCGCTGGTGAGGCCGAGCAACTGTGTGGTCCGGAGCGTGCG
>JBGTBX010000345.1:0-2221 GCA_041749115.1 Gemmatimonadaceae bacterium | reverse complement strand
CAGGCGTTAGTTAGTTTCTGTGTCGATATGCATTGAGGCCTTGTGCTGCAAGGGTTTGATGGATTTGCGAGAGTTCGAATTATCGTCGGGCGGCGCGGTTTTTCTGGGAAGTTCGCGATTTCGGTCGGGAATTCGCCTGTGGATTGCGCAGTAGCTGACGGTCCAGGCGCGCCAGCTCGATGGAGGCATCGACCCACTGATCGACGAGGTCGCGAAGGCGGGCGTAGTTGCGCACCTGCTCCTGCACCCGAGCGATCTCCGGCTCGCGAACGAACTCACTGCGGCTCCTACCGTGCCAGGTGTAGCTCAGCTGATGGTACGGTCCGTGGCGTTGATCAGGGTCGTCCTTGCATCTGCAACCCGGTGTTCCGCACACGTTGTACTGGCGCGAGAGCGTGCCGGGTCGCAACGGGCCAAGCACGGCGATCTTTGCTTTGATCTCCTCGATGCGTTGCTGAAGGGCGGCGCCCGGATCTGCAGACATGCGACGCACTGTAGCGTAGTGGGTGAGGGCTGTCTTTCCTGGAGCCGGTACAAAAGACATGCTACAGGTGAGGTACCGGAGGTGGTGGATGCAGCGGATCAAACGGCAGCAACGCAGCTTTGCCGATCTCGAGCTGGAAAGTCAGGGCATTCGCTTGGAGGCAGAGCTGGCAGCGATCAGTCGGCTGCTCGATCGAAGCAGTCCTCTGCTCGAGGCCGTGGCACGCGATCTGCGCCACGGCCTGATGAAACCCGACAGGGGGCGCGATGGCATGAGCGCCGAGCAGGCGCTGCGCTCCCTGGTCCTCAAGCAGATCAAGAACTGGAGCTTCCGCGAGCTGCGCGAGCGGATTGCCGACGGCATTACGCTGCGCGAGTTCACCCGCTTTGGCGCGGCGGCCGTACCCAAGCACAAGGCGTTTCACCGGGCGAGCACGAGACTCAAGCCCGAGACCCTGCGGGCGGTCAACGCGGCGGTGGTCGATCTGGCCATCGCACTCGGCGTCGAGGACGCTCGTAAGATACGCATGGACACGACGGTGAGCGAGACCGACATCCACTTCCCAACCGACTCGGGTCTGCTCTGGGATTCGGTTCGGGTTCTCACTCGTTGTGCCGCACGCATTCTGGAGGAGATTCCCGAGCTGCCCGAGCGACTGTTCAACCGCACGCGCTCGGCGCGCCGTCGCATGCAGGAAATCCACCGCCTGACCCGCAGCCAGCGCCAGTACCTGCAGGTGCCAAAGTACCGCGAGCTGATCACCGTCACCAACCAGGTGCTCGACAATGTGCGCGCCGTCGCCAAGGCGGCAGGCGCTGTGGTTCCGCAGCTGGAGTTCGAGGTGGGGTTGCGGGTGGAAGCGCTATGCGGTGAGATCCGGCACTACGCCGAGCTGGGCGAACGGGTGATCGCGCAAGCACGGCGGCGGGTGCTCGGGGGGGAGAGTGTGCCTGCTGGCGAAAAGCTGTACTCGATCTTCGAGCCGCACACCGATCTGATCAAGCGCGGTAAGACCCAGAAGCCGGTGGAGTTCGGGCACAAGGTCTTTCTGGCCGAGACGCGCCGTGGGCTCGTTCTCGACTACTGGGTACTGGAGGGGAACCCGACCGACGATGTGAACGTCGCGCCGTGGCTCGCTCGGCACCGCGAGCGTTTTGGCGTCGCACCGGATGTCGCGGCCGGCGATCGCGGCTTCTACAGTGCGACAAACATCGAGGCGCTACGTGCCGGTGGTGTCGGCCTGGAATGCCTCCCGCAGCGAGGCGGGAGGAAGACCGCTGAACGCGCCGCTTACGAGAAGAGCCGGCGATTCAAGCAGGGGCAGAAGTTTCGCGCCGGCATCGAGGGACGCATCAGCGTGCTGGTCCGCGGCCGCGGGATGAAACGCTGCCGGCTGAAAGGAACAGAGCGCTTCGAGCTTTTCATCGGCCTGGTGGTTCTCGCCAACAACCTGCTGGTCATCGGCCGTCACCTCGACGGCAAGCGTCGTCACAAGTTGGCCGCGTAAGGTTGCGGTCGCGGCCCTCGTTCACTTTGCTGCCCAGGCGGGAAGCGGGAGATGCTCGTCCTCCGCCCGATTCGTGCGCTGTCCCGAACTACTCTTGTCCCCCTCAAGCGCTGCGCAGGCGACGCCCCAGTGATAAAATGCGCCCGATCAAGGCCTCGCTAGCCCTGGAGAATCAACGTTTTCAGGTATTTCGACACAGAAACTAGCTAAGCAGAAGGCATGCCATGCGG
>JBGTBX010000344.1:0-7745 GCA_041749115.1 Gemmatimonadaceae bacterium | reverse complement strand
CCGCCGCGGGTGCGTTCGCCCGCACGGCCGTCGAAGCGCTGCGCACCACACAGCGAGTCACCAGCGGCACGGCGGTTGTTGTCGCCGAGGCGGACCGCGTGACGTCACTGCCGGCGCTGATTCTGCCTCCGAACGATCGGGTGCGTATCGGTGCAGCGAATCGCGCATTGGAGCGACTCGGCGTGCCCTGGCGCTACGGTACCGAGCGGGGCGATGTGGTGACCGTGAGGAGTCCGTACGTTGATGGCGCGCAGGTGAATCGCCGCTTTCAGCTGAATGAACAGCCAGGAGCCATCTCTGACACTCTGGCGACCGCGGGTGGCGACCCGTGGATTGTGGCTGGGCCGCAGTACGTCATGCTCGGTTCTCCGCTGGATCCCGACGCGACGGATCTGCCGATTCGCGCGGAGTTTGTGCCGTGGCTGGGTGACATGTTTGGTCAACGGTTGGCCGGCGATGCCTCGGTCACGCTGCATACGTCGCCGGGTGCGGCGGTGCGACTCCCGACGGGAACGACCGCGCTGATTGATGCATCGGGACAGACGGTGCGGTTGCCGGCCGGGTTAACAACGGCGGCGCCCACGCGGCCGGGGGTGTACCTGATGCAACGTGGCGCCGACACCGCTGGCGCACTTGTGGTAAACGTTGAACCGCAGGAGTCGGATCTGCGCCGGTTGTCGGCAGAAACGCTTTCGGAGCGGCTTTCCGGTGACAACGTCCTTGCGACGGGTAACGCGTCGACGTGGGATGGCTCGTTGTTTAATGCGGGAACGAGACGTCCGCTGCAGGTGCCGCTTATCCTGTTGGCGCTCGCGCTGCTCGCCGCCGAAACGATGGTCGTTCGTCGACACGAACACGTGCCCGCCGCGGCCTGATGCCCCTTCCGTCGGTGCTGGACGCAGTCGAACGACTTGCTCCGTTCGGGCGCCTGGTCAGTGAGATACCCGCTCCGGGGCAGCGCGTGGCGGTCAGCGGGTTGCCTGGTTCGAGCGATGCGGTGCTGATCGCCGGCCTCGCACGCCAGTTTCCGCAACGGTTTTTTGCCGTTGTGGCGGGCTCGGTTACGGAAGCGGAGCGGTGGCTCGCTGATCTGGAGATCCTGTTCGACGCCGAATCGGTGGCCCTGTATCCGGCACGCGAGGGCTACACGATCGATGAACCACACGCCGAGATCGCCGGCGAGCGTGTGGAAACGGCAGAGCGGTTGCTGCGTGGCAAGGCGCGCATCCTCCTGACAACGGCACGGGCGCTGCTGGAAAGAACAGGGCTCCCCTCGTCCCTTGAGTCGGCACGCATTGAACTGAAAACCGGGCAGGAGTATTCCCTGTCGCTGCTTGTTGAGCAGTTGACGGCCATGGGATTCGACCGGGTGAATGAACTGGACGACGTTGCACAGTTCGCCGTCCGTGGCGGTATTGTCGACGTGTATGGCTACGGGATGGCGGAGGCGGTGCGCCTCGAGTTCTGGGGCGACGAAATCACGAGCTTGCGGCACTTCGACCTCAGCACGCAGCGGACCACGCGCGAAGGAACTGTCGCGCTCATTCTTCCGTCCAATGACGGCGGGGGCCATCAGGACGACGGATCGAGCCGCGGGGTGCGCGCATCAATTGTTGACCTGCTGCCACCTGACAGCATTGTGGTGCTCCCCGACGAGTCTCACATGCAGCCTGAACTCGTCCGAACCTGGGACGAGGCACAGCACCACGTTGAAGTGCTCGCGCGCCGCGGTGAGGATGCCGTCCCTCGCAGCGAGTTGTTTTTGCATCCTGATCAGCTCCTCCGGGATATTGATCGCTTTGCGCGAATAGCCATGGTGGAGGCAGGGAACGCACAGGGTGGGGCGTCAATCACGTTTCCGATTCGTCCCCCCGACAACATTTCGCGCGATGTGAAGTTGCTGCGACGCATCGTGCGCGACGGCACTCCAACGATCATTCTTTGCGACAATTCGGGGCAGTTGGAGCGTCTCGACGAACTGTTGAATGAAGGAGACTACGCGCCCTCACCCGCCGGGCTGACGATTGGTGTGTTGCATGGCGGCTTTATCGTACCACCCGGAACACGACGCGGAGACGGGGAAGGTCCTGCGCGCGGACTGCGCGTGCTGACGGATCACGAGATTTTCCGTCGCGACCGGCGACTTCGCCGCGCGCGCCGCTACGCCACCGCGTCGGCGCTTGAGACGATCACGGCGCTGCGGCCCGGCGATTTTGTGGTGCATCTGGAGCACGGCGTGGGGATCTACCGCGGCATTCAGCAGCTGTTCGTGCGAGAGAGTACGATCGAGGTTGCGGTGATTGAGTACGAAGGAGGCGACCGGCTGAATGTCCCGCTGTACCGTATCGACCAGGTGGAGCGCTATCGTTCGGGCGTAGACGTAGGCGACGACGCTCCCCCACCGCGCCTGCACAAACTCGGCGGACGCCGCTGGGCGCAACAGCGGGATCGCACACGGCTGGCGATCGAAACGATGACGCAAGAGCTGCTGGAGCTGTACGCCCGACGGAAAGTGGCCGCGCGGCCTGCGCACCTTCCGGACACGGCGTGGCAGCGTCAGCTCGAGTCGTCATTTCTGTTCGAGGACACGCGTGATCAGCGCACCGCGACCGCCGACGTCAAGGCCGACATGGAAGGCGGACGACCTATGGATCGGTTGCTCGTGGGCGACGTCGGCTACGGCAAAACGGAGATCGCGATCCGCGCGGCGTTCAAAGCGGTGCAAAGTGATCGGCAGGTGGCGGTGCTCGTCCCTACGACGATTCTCGCGGAACAGCACCTGCGGACCTTTACTGATCGCATGGCCGACTTTCCGATTCGCATCGCATCCATGAGTCGCTTTCAGACGGCAAAACAACAGGCGGCGGTGCTGGTTGAACTGGCTGAACGGAAAGTGGACATCGTCATCGGGACGCATCGCCTGCTTTCGCCGGACGTCAAGTTCAATAATCTGGGCCTGATTGTTGTTGACGAGGAGCATCGCTTCGGCGTCAAGCACAAGGAGCGCCTGAAACAGCTGAAGCTCGAGACCGATGTGCTGACGCTCACAGCGACACCGATTCCGAGAACGTTGCACATGTCGCTCGCGGGTTTGCGCGACATGACACTTATGCAAACGCCGCCGCGCGACCGATCGCCGGTCCTCACGTTCCTTGAGCCGTGGGACGACGGCATCATCGATGAAGGGATCTCGCGCGAACTCGACCGTGGTGGCCAGGTGTTCTTTGTTCACAATCGCATTGAAACCATTCAGGGCGTTGCCGATCATCTGCAGCGGGTGATACCGCGTGCACGCATCGCCGTGGGGCATGGCCAGATGCGTGAGAAGGATCTGGAAGACGTGATGCGCCGCTTTGTTGCCGGCGAAGTGGACGTGCTCGTGTCGACGCTTATCGTCGAGTCAGGACTTGACGTGCCTAACGCGAACACGATGTACATCAACCGTGCCGACTATTTCGGACTCGCCCAATTGTATCAATTGAGGGGGCGTGTGGGCCGCTCGCACCGGCGGGCGTACTGTTACCTGCTCGTCCCCGACCTGATAGACGAAGACGCCGAAAAACGACTCAAGGTGCTTGAGCACCACACCGAACTTGGCGCCGGGTATCGCATTGCGCTCAAGGACATGGAGTTGCGCGGGGCGGGTAATCTCCTGGGTTCCGAGCAGTCTGGTCACGTGCAATCGGTCGGTTTCGATCTGTATCTGCGAATGCTCGAAGAGGCGGTGCACCGCGTCCGGACCGGAGACGTCGCCGTGCGGTTCGAACCGGCCGATGTGTCCATCGACGCTCCGGCCTTCATCCCCGACGAATACGCGGTCTCCGAAGAGGCCAAGTTGGACATCTATCGACGGTTGACCCTGCTGAGGGACCCCGCCGGGGTCGACGCCCTCAGAGAGGAGATGCGGGATCGTTTCGGGAGACTTCCTGCGGCAGCATCCAATCTCCTCTCCGTCACCACCTTACGTCTGACAGGTGGCGAACTGGGAATCGAGGGGATCAACGTGCACGGCGACGAGGCCCGTGTTACCTTTCGTGATTCGGTTGTTCCCAAGCTGAAGTCGCTCTCGGCGGCGTTCGGCGAGGTACAGTTTCGTGCCGACGTGCGCCGCGCTCACCCCCTCTCAATCAAGCTGCTGCGATTGGGTGGGGCGGGCATTCTCGAAGGGCTGGTTCGGGCACTGCAATTGCTCAGATCCGATTCTTCGCGTTAAGCAGCCCACCGGTGGCATGTTCATCGCTTTCCCCGACCTCCTGATCCGACCCATGTCTCGTTATCGCGTTCTCGGCATCGCCGCGCTCCTCCCGCTCCTCGCTTGCGACGGTCTCAAAGAAGCTCTCTCTGCGCATGTCGATGTTGTCGCCGAGGCCGGCGGACAGGAGTTGTCCGTCCAGCACCTCGCTGACCTCATGGGCGGCTCCCAGGTACCGGTGAGGCGCGAGGTCGCTCGCAGCATCGCCGACGCATGGGTGAATTATCACTTAATCGGAAAGGCCGTCGCCGAAGGCGATTCCCTGAACGCCCCCAAGCTTATTGATGATGTCATGTGGCCGGTGTTCACCGCCGCGAAGACGCAGAAATACTACCAGCAGGTCTCTGAGACGTGGGTCGCAGATACCAGCAACATGCAGGCTGCCTTCGACCGCGGTGAGCTCCTCGCCGCCCGGCACATTCTGTTTCCGGTTCAGGCGGGTCAGGATGACGACCGCGCTGCAGTTCAACAGCGCGCCGAAGCCGTGCGCGCGCGCGCAACCACGGCCAACTTCGCCGCGCTTGCCAAGCAGTACGGTTCCGACGGCACCAAGGATCAGGGCGGGGATCTCGGCGTGTTCGGTCCGGGCGCAATGGTCCCGGCCTTCGAGGCCGGTATCCGCGCCATCAAGCCGGGAGAGATTGGTCCGCTCGTCCAGACCGACTTCGGCTTTCACGTCGTCCGCCGCTCAACCTTTGATGAGGTGCGGGAGCAGTTCGCGCAGCAGTATCTCCAGGTCTCGCGCGCGGCTGCTGAGAGCACGTTCATCGCCAGGCTCGAGGAAGGCGCGAACATCGAAATGAAGCCCACGCTTGCGAAGACGGTGAAGGCGATTGCTGAGGATCCCGATGCTTATTTGAAGGATCGCACCGCCGTTGCGACGTCGCGCCTCGGAAACTTTACCGCAGCTAAAGTCTCGAAATGGCTGATGGGATTCCCGAACCCGGATCAGATTCGCGGGCAGATTGCACAGGCGCCTGATTCGGTTCTCGGACTCTTCGTCCAGAGTCTACTGCGCAATGAGCTCATCCTTGCCGCAGCTGACAGCGCAGGCGTCGCAGTGGATTCCACGGAAAAGGCCGACATCTATCGCACCTTCGGCATGCTCTACAACAACGCCTCTGCCGGGTTACGTATTGCACCCGCAGCGCTCGGCGACAGCGCCAAAACGCCCGAAGAAAAGAAGAGAGTCATTCCGGCACGCATCGATGCGTACTTGAACGCGCTGGTGCAGGGTCAGGAACAGTTTGTTGAAGTTCCGCCTCCCCTCGCGTCCGCCGTACGGCAGAAATACAGCTGGAAGATCAACCCGGCTGGTCTCGACCGCGCTGTTGAACAGGCTACGGCGATCCGGGCAAAGGCCGATTCCGCCGCGTCTGCTGCCGCACCAACGTCTGCCGTACCCATGCCCGGTGCTCCCAAAGACACCACTCGGTAATTAAACGGCAACCCAAAGCGACTGCCGAGGGTACCAACCAGCTATGAAGAGACTCATCGTACTTGCGTTCACCGCACTCTCTGTGCTCTCACACCCCGTGAGGGCGCAGGACTCGCAGAGTGTGACGATCCCGGTCGATCGCATTGTCGCTCAGGTTGGACGCACCCCCATTCTCTGGAGCGAAGTCCTGGAGCAGCTGAATGTCCGGCGGGCTCAGGGATTGCAGATTCCCGAGGACCCGGCGGCACAGGTCGCGCTGGCCAGAGGTGTCCTGAACGAAATGGTCGACGCCGAAGTGCTCGTTCAGCGTGCGCTCTTGGACACGACGGTCGTGGTTGAGGACGTGGATCTCCAGCAGACCGTCGACGCTCGCCTCAAGCAAGTGCGTGCGCAGTTTGGCAGTGATCAGGAGATGGCCCAGGCGCTTCGTGCTGATGGCTTCGGCACCGTCGAGGAGTACCGCCGATGGATCACCGATCAGGCGCGTCGCAATTCGCTGCAGCAGAAATACGTCCAGACGCTTCGTCAGGCGGGTCGAGTCATCAAGGCGACCGTCTCTGAAGCTGAGATCACAGACGCGTTCAACCGCGAGAAGGAACGCCTGCCGAAGCGCCCGGCCACCGTCACCTTTCGCCAGCTTGTGATTCCGACGACGGCTTCTGATACAGCGAAACGCCTCGCGTACATAAAGACGGATTCGATCCTGAAGGAATTGCGCGACGGCGGGGACTTCGAAAAAATTGCCAAGCGCGTTTCTGAGGATTCGGGTAGTGCGGTGCAGGGCGGTGATCTGGGCTGGAATCGCCGCGGTGTCATGGTTCCTGCCTTTGATGCGATGATGTTCTTCCTGCCCCCGGGGCAGGTGAGCCCGATTGTGGAGACACCATTCGGCTTTCACATCATCCGGGTCGATCGTGTGCAGCCGTCGGAGCGCAAGGCTCGACACATCCTGATCAAGCCCACCTACGACTCGCTTGATATCGAACGTACGCGCACGCTCGCCGACTCGGCGTTGGCGCAGTGGAAACGTGGCACATCCTTCGACACGCTGGTCGCACGGTATCACGACACGGTGTCGGACGAGGCGCGTGGCGTCCTCGAACCTTTCGAACGCAGTAAGCTGCCTGAGTCATATCAGGAGGCATTCGACGGGAAGTCGAATGGTGACTTCATCGGCCCGTTTGTCATTGAGGATCGATCGCGCGGCGTGCCGAAGTTTGTGGTCGCACAGCTTATCGAAGCGGCGGATGAAGGCGAATACACTGTTCAGGATCTTCGCAACCAGATTCGTGATCAGCTCGCCGAAGAGAAGTCGATGCGCCGGCTGCTGGACGGACTCCGCAAGGAGACCTTCGTTGCGATCATGCTCGACCAGTCCGATAAGAAGGGCGCAGGATCCTTGTAGTCGGTGGCTGACTCCCGGTTACCGCGCCTTGCCATCACACTCGGCGATCCTCGTGGGATAGGGCCTGAGATCGTGCGCAAGGCGTTGCAGGATGAGCGCCTGGCGCGGTCGGCAGCTTACACAATTATTGGCCCCGCCGGCACGGACATCGATGTTGACGTGTCCGTTGGTACGTGGATCCCTTCTGACGCCGGGGCAGCGGCTGCTGGTCGTTTAGCTGGTGATGCCATCGTCGCGGCTGTGCACCTCGTAACGCGCGGTGTCGCTGATGGTCTCGTCACCGCCCCCATCGACAAAGCGGCGCTCCTGGCCGGTGGTTTTACGGATCCCGGGCACACCGAAATGCTCGCACGGCTGACCGGTTGTGACACCGCGATGATGCTCGCTTCGCCTCGACTGCGCGTGGTGTTGGCGACCACTCACATTCCCCTGCGCGACGTGCCCGACGCGCTGACAGCGGACGTGATTTCACACACGGCGGAATTGGTCCGCAGCGAACTGACGCGGCTTTATGGAATCGAACATCCTCGCATCGCGCTGTGCGCCCTGAATCCGCACGCAGGTGATAACGGTCGATTCGGCGACGAGGATGACACGGTGCTTGCTCCTGTGGCGAGGCGCCTTGGCCTCAGCGGTCCGTTTCCGGCGGA
>JBGTBX010000343.1:0-11636 GCA_041749115.1 Gemmatimonadaceae bacterium | reverse complement strand
TCACCCCGGCGTCGACCCATTCGCGGATCACTCGGCAGCCGACGGCCGCGTGTCCCTGATTGCCCATCTGCGTTGATTGTTTCGGCCGACCTCTGGCCTCTGTCATCAAAGCGCGCACTTCACCCACAGTTCGTGCGAGGGGCTTTTGCACGTACACATGTTTACCTGCGCGCAACGCCATCATTGCGGCGGCGGCGTGCGAGTGATCGGGAGTCGAGATCGTCACCGCGTCTATCCCAGGTTCCTTCGCGAACATCTCCCGAAAATCCGCGTATCGCTTTGCGTTCGGCCAGGCATCGAACGCTCGACCTGCAAATTTTGAATCGATGTCACACAAGGCAGCGATGTTCTCTGACGCCATGCCGGTGACGTCGTTGAACCCCATTCCCCCGATGCCGATGCACGCCACGGTCAGTGTGTCGCTGGGCGCACGATACCCTTTGCCGAGTACGTGGCGAGGGACAATGGTGAACACGCCAGCGGCTGCACCGGCCTTGGCAAGATCAGCCACAAAGTCGCGTCGTGTTGTTGGGTTGTTCGCCATCACGAACTCCGGGAGAGAATGAATTGACTAAACTGTGGTACGCGCCGGGCGAAACAAGAGCAGAAACAGTACAAACACGCCGGCGGCCATTGCCGCAGGCACAAGCCAGATGGCGGACCAGTCATGCGGAAGAGCGCCGCCATCGATCGTGTAGCGCCCCACCACACGTCCCGAGACGAGGGCGCCCACAAAGTAGCCCAGTCCGTTGGTGATGAAGTTGATCAGTCCTTGCGCGGCGGCCCTGATGCGCGGTCCGGCTCGTTCGTCGGTGTAGATCTGCCCGGCCACAAAGAAGAAGTCGTAGCAAACGCCGTGCAACAGAATACCGGCGTAGATCAGCCACATGCCGCTCCCCGCATCACCGTAGCTGAACGCCACATACCGGAACGACCAGGCGGCCATACCGACCAGCATGATACGTTTGATGCCGTAGCGGGCGAGTGCCACGGGCAGGAGCAGCATAAATCCGATCTCCGAGATCTGACCAAACGTCTGAATGAATGCAGGGTCAGGCGCCCCGATCTCGTTGAGGAAAGGATTGGCAAACGTGTAATAAAATTGCAGTGGAATGCACAACAGAAAGGAGCCGAGTGCGAAGACAACAAAACTCCGGTCCTTGAACAGCTGCAGGGCGTCGAGTCCCAGCGCATCACGAGCGCTGAATCGGGTGCCGGCCGCTTTGGGTGGTGTATGCGGCAGCATGAAGGAGAAGAGCCCAAGCGCCACGGAGCCGAGTGCGGCGAGCTGCATTGGAGTGTTGAGCGCATCGGCCTTCAGCACCTTACCGACAATCACACCGGCGACAATCCAGCCGATGGTGCCGAGTACCCGAATGATCGGGAACTCGCGAGCGGGATTCTTGACGTGATGAAATGAAATTGAGTTGGTGAGGCTCAGCGTTGGCATGTAGCACAACGCATACCCGATGAGCCAGGGAAAGAACGTCGAAAAATCCGTTTGCAGCGACACGATATACATCACGCCGGCGCCGATAAGGTGCAGCGCACCCAGCAACTTCTCCGAGTCGAAGAAACGATCAGCCACCATCCCCACAAAAAAAGGAGAGACAAGTGCAGCGATGGCTGTTGCACCGTAGGCAAGACCGATCTGACTGTCACTGAAGCGCAGGCTTTGCCCGAGGTACGTGCCCATGGTGACGAACCAGCTTCCCCAGATGAAGTACTGGAGAAACATCATGATCGAGAGTCGCAGCTGCGAAGTCATGTAGTGAGGGTCGGCGTGAGGTCCCTTGTCCTTCGCGCGTGCTACTTGAGAGGTCGCACTCTGATGTTGCGATAGGCTACCCAGTCACCGTGATCCTGCAGCCCGATAAACCCCGAGCTGGAGCGGCCGTACGATGGCCACTGAACAAACTTGGATGCTTTGACCTTCTCTTCCCACGCCGGGCTCCACAAGGTGTACTCAGCCACCTTTTTGCCGTTCAACCAGTGTTCAACATTGGCACCCCGCGCAATGATTCGCGTCTGATTCCACTCTCCCACGGGGAGTGGGGCATCGCGTGGTGCGGGATCGAGACCGTAGTTGGCCCCGGCAACTGTCAGCTCTGTTTTGTTGTCTGGATGGAGTTCGTTGTCTAGAATCTGATATTCGGGGGCATTCTCGAAGATCCGATCAGTGGATTCAGTGGCGCGGTAAAAGATCCCGCTGTTGCCCGCTGGCCGCAGCTTCCACTCCAGCTCCAGTTCAAAGTCATCGAATGCCGCAGCTCCATAAACGATGTCACCGCCCGTGCCCGTACGGGTGAGCGCGCCATCGACATTGCTCCATCCGCGCAACGAGTCACTGCGATAGCCACGCCACCCCGTCGTTGATGTGCCGTCGAACAGGACCTGCCAGTTGCTGTCCGGAGGGGGCGTTTGTGCGGCGCAGGCCACGAGCACTGCGAGCAGCACAAGGGGGCGGATGCAATGACGCGTGGAAAGACCAATCCAGCTTGCTGCCATGTCAGGATACCTGCGCGGCAAAGGGGGGCGGGGAGTCGGGCTGGCTGAACCAACGTAGAGCGCGCAGGGCGCGCGCGGAAGGCGCAGGCAACGCAACCATCCCGCAGGTAGAGCATGGAGATTCCCCCCAGAGAGGAATGGTCCGGTCGATCGATTTCGGGTTACAATACGACTACTGATTGCATGTAATTGCCTTTCCCGCAACTGCCTTTCCCAATGAGACACGTCGCTCGTTTCTTCCTTATATCCGTCCTCGCCGCGTGCGCGGTCAATCCGGTCACTGGTAATCGCGAGCTGTCGCTGGTGAGTGAGTCTCAGGAAATCCAGATGGGGCAGGAGGCGGCCCAGCAGGTCGGCGCTCAGATGGGGGTATACCCGGATGCTGGACTTCAACGGTACCTGGATGGCCTGGGGCAATCCATCGCCAGGCAAAGTGAGCGACCAAATCTGCCCTGGTCCTTCACGGTAATCGACGATCCCGTCGTGAACGCGTTCGCACTCCCGGGTGGGCCGATCTTCTTCACGCGCGGCATCCTTGCCCATATGAATTCCGAAGCGCAGCTGATGTCGGTGCTCGGTCACGAAATCGGCCATGTTACAGCTAAGCACTCGGTCAGCCAGATGTCCAAATCCCAATTTGCACAGATTGGATTAATTGGCGCGATGATCATCAAACCGGAACTCCAGCAATTCGGTGAGCTTGGGAGTTCGGCACTCGGCGTTCTGTTCATGAAGTTCGGCCGTGACGACGAAACGCAGGCAGATGAACTTGGCTTCAAGTATATGACCAATCTGAATTACGATCCGAGTGAAATGGCCGAGATGTTCAAGACGCTCGAACGTTTGGGTGGGGGCAGTCAGGGCACGCCGGAGTGGCTCTCCACACATCCTGATCCCGGCAATCGCGTGGCCATGACGCGCGACCGAATCAGCGCGTGGACGCACGGAGCCGGTCGGCTCAAGGTTGAGCGTGACTCGTATTTGCGCCGACTCGACGGCGTCGTGTTCGGGGAAGACCCACGCGCGGGTTACTTCAAGCAAAACGTTTTTCTGCATCCCACGCTCAAGTTCCGTGTTGATTTTCCGAGTGGGTGGCGCACAGCGAATCAGGCGTCTCAGGTCCTTGGTGTCAGCAGTGCCCAGGATGCCATGTTGGCTATCTCCGCTGGGAAAGGGAGTGCATCGCAGGCGATGCAGCAGTTCCTTTCGCAGCAGGGATTGCAGTCGAACGGTGCCAGCAACACACGTATCAATGGACTTACCGCATCGAGCGCACAGTTCGCGGCGCAAACGCAGCAGGGCGTATTGATGGGGCACGTCGTGTTCATTGAGTTGGACGGAAGCACCTATCGCATGCTCGCCTACACCGGGCAGCAGCAGTTCAATAGTTACGATCAGGTATTCCGGCGCGCGCTCGGATCGTTTCAACGTCTGACAGATCCCGCTGCACTCAATGTGAAGCCCGATCTGATACGTCTGGTCGAGACGCCGTCGGCGATGACGATTGAGCAGTTCAATGCCAGATATCCGTCGACGATACCGATCGACAAGTTGGCCCTGATCAATGGATTCGCCGGGCCTTCGGCCACCATTCCCGCCAGAACGCTTGTAAAGCGCGTGATGGCGCAGTAGGGGGCGCGCCTCCGCGCGGGTGACGCGCGGTGGCGACCCGGCGGGAACTCAGCCGCGCTGAGTCTGCTTGTTACGGCGTATGGTGATGTCACTGCCGTGCGCCGAGGGTCGTTCTGTTGGCGCGCGGGCCTTTTCTTTTGCCCCCCGCCGCGCTCATGCCCCAGGTCGCCCCCCAACCGCAGCACGATCAGCACGCCTTGATTGAACCACTGGATGAGCACAATCGGGCGTTGCTTGCGAATGTGCACCCTCCGGAATGGAGCAATCCGGCGCCAAAGGATCGTTATCACCTGGTGGTTATCGGGGCTGGCACAGGGGGGCTCGTGACAGCGGCGATTGCTGCCGGACTCGGCGCCAAGGTTGCACTCATTGAGAGACACTTGATGGGGGGCGACTGTCTGAACGTGGGCTGCGTACCGTCCAAAGGCCTTCTCAGACCGGCACGCGCCTGGCATGCGGCGCGTCACGCGCACGAGATGTTCGGCGGACCTGCGGCGACGGGTGATGGAGACTTTGCTGCAGTCATGGAACGCATGCGTCGGATTCGTGCCGAGATCTCGAAGGTGGACGGCGCCGCGCGCTTCACGTCGTTAGGTGTGGATGTATTCATCGGAGACGGCGCGTTCACCGGACCGGAGACTGTGACCGTTGCCGGAGCGACCCTCCGGTTCAAGAAAGCGGTGATCGCGACCGGAGCCAGAGCAGCGGTGCCGCCAATTCCCGGGCTCGCTGAAGCGGGGTACAGGACCAACGAAGACATCTTCTGGCTTACCGAACTGCCTGCGAGGCTGGCGATTATCGGTGCCGGCCCGATCGGGTGCGAGTTGGCGCAAGCGTTTGCCCGCTTCGGGTCGCACGTGACACTGATAGATGCAGCGGAGCACGTTCTGAGCCGAGAGGACCCCGATGCTGCGGAGCTTGTGCAGCGGCAGCTGCTGGCTGACGGCGTTACGCTCCGGCTTGGCGTGAAGGTTGCGAAGGTCGCCCGCGAGGGTGGAGATCGGATTCTGACGATCGAGCGCGACGGTAGTGCATCGCGAGTAGAGGCTGATGAAATCCTCGTCGCGGTTGGTCGCGCGCCTAACGTTGATGGGATGGGGCTCGAGGCAGCTGGCGTTTCGTTCGATAAAAAAGGAGTTGCGGTCGACGATCGAATGCGCACGTCGAACACGAAGATCTTCGCGGTCGGCGATGTGGCCTCGAAGTACCAGTTTACCCACGCCGCCGATTTTCAGGCGCGTATGGTGGTGCAGAACGCGCTGTTCTTCGGACGCGGAAAAGCCAGCTCACTGCTTATTCCATGGTGCACTTACACCAGCCCCGAAGTGGCGCATGTCGGCATGTACGCACGCGATGCGGCGGAGAAGGACATCGCGATCGACACTATCGATCTCCCGCTGGAGGAGAATGATCGGGCACTGCTCGATGGAGAATCGGAGGGTTTCGTCCGTGTACACCTGAAGAAGGGGACCGACGAAATCCTTGGTGCTACGGTTGTGGCCGAACACGCCGGCGAGATGATCAGCGAATTCACCATAGCGATGGTAAACAAGCTCGGTCTCTCGCGAATTGGAGCTGCGATCCATCCTTATCCCACACAGAGTGACGCGATCAGGCGCACTGCTGATCTGCACCGGCGAACAAAACTTACTCCGTTTGCCAAACGACTTTTTGCCCGCTATTTCGCCTGGACCGGTTAGGCACTTCGCCTAACACGTACCCCTCAGGGCTACGTTGCGCACTCAGCGGTAGGCGTAGTAATTTTTAGCAGGCAGCCAGAGCTGTCGTTTTGCGAACACAATTACTTCGGGAGTTTACCGTATGAAAAAAATCATCGCGTTGATTGGCGTGTCACTGCTGGTATCGGCATCGGTTGTTGAGGCGCAGCGTTCACGTCAGACCGTAGCCGGCATCGCCCAGCAGGAAATCTCACAGGGCCCCAAGGTTACCATTCTTGGCGGTATCGCCACCGGTGACAACACTGACTTCGGCATCGTCGCCGCGGCAACGTTCACGTGGCCGATCAGCGATCTGCCGCTTGGTTTTCGCGTAGATCCGATCGTTGCCCGGTACGGACTCGGCGACGGCTATTTGGCCGGAGTCGTGGACGGCAATTTGCTTATCCTTGGTGCCGGCGCGGCCTTGCAGTACGATTTCGAAACGGCCGGCTCAGCGAACACGCCGTACATCTTTGGCGGGCTCGGCTTCTACTACAGCCGGTTCAGCATCGACTCGAACATTCCGACGGTTGATTTCAACGATTCCAACACCGACGTTGGCCTCTCGGCAGGTGGCGGAATTCGTCTCGGCAGCAACCTGGTACTCGAAGCGCGCGTGCTGGACATCAATGGATTCACCACCATTCCGATCCTCATTGGTTGGCGCCCGTAGTTTTACCTCCTGGCAATATCAGTCGCTGTTCACGTGACTGTGGCAGAAGAGCAAAGCGGGGAGCGCATAATGCGCTCCCCGCTTTTTCTGCCATGCACATGTCGTGCTGAGCTGGACCACACACCTCTCGTGCTAAACTGGCACTCCCGCTTGCTTAGCGGCGCGGACGCCCGCTGGGGACGTTGACACGAGTCTTGGACCAGATGACGACCGACGCGCACGAGGATTGTCCGGGAGACTGGAACTGCGCAGGTGCGCTGGCCCCGCCGTTGTAGACCTCAATCGCAGCGACCTCCCACGGCGGGAGCAAGCGATCAACGTCGCCCGGGAACACGGCCTCAAACGGCGAGCCATCCACCCAGAACTTCACACATCCCCCGGTCGCGTTGCGACTGCTCTGCACCACGTAGTCCACTCCGGATGGCACCACCGTTAAGCCGGGCACTGTGCGAAACACGTCCGTGAGTTGATTCGGAGCACGCTTCATTACATCCTCGCCAGTGATGAACGTCCCGAAACCGGATCGCTTACGCGAGTTGTACCCGACCTTGTCGAGCCCGGCATCAGCTTCGGCCTCGACATTAACCGTCGCGAGCACCGTGGCCTGCTTGCTCAGGACCACCGCTGTCCGGGCAACCTCGCGTGTGGACAGTTCAACAGCTTGTTCGACGGGGGCAAATCCCAACTGCCGGACCACGACTGTTTGTGTGCCCGACGGCAGCGAATCGAGCTTGAACTCACCGCCGGATCCTGTCAGCGTTGCTCCCGGTGTACCAACAACGTCAACGCGTGCGCCAACGACCGGGCCACCCGCTGCATTGGTGACGCGACCGGTCAGCGATGCTTCACCAGTCATCATGGTGGCCGCAGAGAATGACTTGCCGACCGCAGCTTCGCGCTGCCGTCGTTCGGCGCTGTCGCCCCCGATGGCAATGACGTTGTCGAAGCCGATCTTCAGTCCCTGCACGACCAGCGGTGCGCCCTCAAAACGAATGCGGACTTCGGCGGTCAGTGCTTTGCCAAGTTGAGCCTGCAGTGTTCCCTCGAGATTATTGGGCAGGCCGCAAATACGAAATACGCCGTCGTCGGCGCTCAGTGCGTCACGCACGCGTGGAACCCGCCGCAGATTAGCGTTCAGTGACATTTCTTCCCACGCAACTGATACGCGTGCTCCCTTGACCGGTTGTTCGGTATCGGCGTCGAGCAATCTGCCGATTAATGCACTTGGGCCGAGTGCGCGTCGTGCGGCGGGACAACTGACTTCGACCAGTGATGCGGCGCTGGGTATGGCGAGCTGAATGGTCTCGGACTGACCGTCGGCCAATTCGAATTCCTGGGTCACCATTTGCACGCCGATGGAATCGAGGAGCACGTGGTCGACGCGAACGCGATAGGAGCCTGCGGGAATGCTGTCGAGCTTGAAGACGCCGCGATCGGTGGTGAGTGTGGTGCGTGTCGTGCCGACCAGACTCACGGTGGCGTCGCCGAGGGGCGCCATGTGCACGCTGTCAAAGACGAAGCCGAAGAGTGATGCCGGACGCACGGCCGGTGCGGCAAGCCGTTGCGTTGAATCAGCTGCGCTGTCGGCGGGGGGCGGCGGAGGTCGCCGAACCGGTGGCGTCTGGGCCACCAGTGTTGGAGCGATCAGAGTCGCGCCCAGTACGATCGAACTCAGGCGAAAACGCACGATGGTCGGGGAAAAAGCGGAAGCAGGTCGGGTCTCGAACGGCGAGGGGCAGCCCCGAGGAACTTGACGTACACGCAGGGAGCGGCGGGGTGCCCGCCACGCTACGCGAATGTCACTCCTTCAATATGGTGCGACGGGGCGTGGCGGTCCAAGGGGATCGGGACGGGGCGCTCTCGCAATCGCCATATCTGGAAACGCGACGTTCGATGTGGAGTGCCTTTTGACCCGGAACCGCGGTGATGCCGGTGGCGGAGAGATGCGTACCATGAGAACAGCGCCGCGTCCCCCGTTCGGGGTGGCCCGATCCCATCTTCGGAAGAATCCCGCGTGTGAAGGTTTGCTCTTACCCCCGGGAGAGTAACCCCTATGAGCCAATTAGACGGTTATGCGGAAGCTATCTCTCCGACGATACCTTCGGCGACGCGTCGCGGGTCGCTGGCGTTTCGAATCGGCCGGCCGACCACGAGATAGTCCGCCCCTGCGGCGATAGCGCTCGACGGAGTTGCCGGTCGTTTGTGCTCGTCGGTTGAGGTGCCCGACGGCCGGATCCCAGGCGGGATGATGAGCGCGTCGGCGCCGACGTGGCTTCTCACCACTTTTACGCTGTCGCCCGAAGCAATGAATCCATCACAACCGGCCTCGCGGGCGAGATCCACCCGCCAGCGGATGTAATCCTCGAGGGACGCAAAGCGAGCGCCGTCGCCGACGAGGCTGAGATCGCTCAAATCCTGAGCGTTGAGGCTCGAGAGGAGCGTTACGGACAGGATGTGGGGCGTCGCGGCCGCGCCCCTGCCTTTCACAGCTGAACGGATTGTGGCCGCACCGCCGTTGAGGGTGATGAGGTCGATGGGATAACGGGCGATTTCGCGTACGGCGCTCGCGATGGTCTCTTCCACGTCGTCCATCTTGAGATCAAGAAACACGCGATGCCCGCGGTCGATGAGGCTCTGAACGAAGGGCATTCCGGCAGCGACAAACAGTTGGAGACCAACTTTGTAGTACGACACGACGCCGTCGAGCGAATGGATCAATCGATTGGCGTCCTGCGCGGTTTCGAAGTCGAGCGCGACGATCAGTCGTTGCGCGGGACTCAATGTGGCTTTGCTCATTGGCATGGGATTCGTCACTGATCGCTTGCTAGCGCCTGACGTCCTCCGATTCGAACGGCGATCCCGTCGACCCGCTTCCACTCGCGCGGACAACACGCAGTCGCTGCTTCAACATATTCCCGGAGACTGTCAGTGTCACCAGATAGTCGCCGGTGTCGACGATGGGAGCCTGCGGGCGTCCGCTCAGCAATTGGAAGAAATTTGCACCCGGCGGCGAAACGAGTCGCATGATCTCGAACGCTTTACTCTGATCGATATTGGCAGCTGCTGCCGGGGCGCCGGTGCTGCCGCCTGCCGGAGCCGCTTGTTCACCTGGCCGTGGATTAAAGCGATCGGCCGATGAAGACGGTGTCGGAGCACCTGCACCACCACCGCCGCCGAACATCTGCATCATCTGCCCGATATCGCCGCCTTCGAGCATGCGACGGAAGCGCGCAAGTGCGAGTGTATCCATTCCCGATTTGCCCAATGAATCAAATACAAAGGCGCGCCGCCGCGACGAGACTATAGAGTCGCGTTTCTGCGAGGGTGACAGCGTCTCGGGCGCCGGGGCTTTGCCGCGGAAATCCCAGCGCACAGTATGGAGACCGGGGGTCGACGGTCCAGTGAGCACACGCAGCGTGTCACCCATGGCATCCTGAATCACAACGCGGGCCTGTTGGTCGCTGCCCCTCGTGATCCGATACGTGATGGCAGCGCCGTACGGCGCGGACGGGACAGAAAAAACCATGTGCCCTGGCGTGGCGCCGCCTGGGCCCTGGCCCTCGACCGGCGGCTCTCCCCACTGGTATGCGGTGCCGGGTTCGAACAGATGTACATCGGCGCGCGCCACGGTTTGGTTCAGCTGCTGCAGCGGACGAATATCAACAATCCACACCGCCCGGCCGTGGGTCGCAGCGATGAGTTCACCGTCGCGCGGATGAATTTTCAAGTCGTTGACCGGAACTGTGGGCAGTCCCGACATAAAACGTTGCCAGCTGCTCCCGCGGTTCAATGACATGTACACGCCGACGTCGGTGCCGACAAACAGCAGGTTCGGGTTAACAGGATCTTGCTTGATAACGTGAACGAAGTCCGGACCACCGGTGGGGAGATTGGCAGCAATCGACCGAAAGCTCTTTCCACCGTCCACCGTCATGTACACATACGGAGCAAAGTCACCGGTGCGGTGGTGGTCGAATGTCACGAACCACGTCAGCGTGTCGTGCGGCGATGCCTCGATTTCGCTGACATAAGCGTTCGCCGGTAACCCAATGAATGCTTTGGTATGTTCGGTCCATGCCCCGCCGTCGTTCATCGTTGACCAGACACGCCCGTCATCGGTCCCGGCGTACAGGATGCCGCCTCTTCGCGGCGATTCGGCCAATGACACGATGGTGCCATAAGTCTCGGCGCCGGTAAGATCCGGTGTAATGCCGCCGGATTCGCGCAGAGCCACCCTCAGCTTCGCCGTGTCTGCGTACGAGAGATCCGGTGAAATCGGATACATCTCGTCCCCCTGCTTGGTGGACTTGAGTACGCGGTTCGCTGCCAGATAAATCGTCGTGTTGTTGTGTGGCGAAATGAAGAACGGTGTATTCCAGTTCCAGCGCAGGTCGAGCGCGATGGAATCGGCGCGCTGCTGCGTGCGAAGCGCTGCGATGCGCGAGCGCATAGCCCGCGTCTCAGCGATCGTTGTGTCACCCCGCACGGCCATAATGGAGTCTTCCCACTGGGCGTACTGCTTGTTCCAGCTCGGCTTGGCAAACGCTGTGCGTTCACCTGTGGCGTAGTCCATACGGCCGACGTTGCCACCCTGTGATTCGGCGTAGATGATGTTCGGGTTGACCGGGTCCTGCGCAGTGACAAATCCGTCGCCACCACCAACCACAAACCACATGGCGTTGGTTATGGTGCCGCTCTTTCTCCGGCTTGGCCCGCACCACGACCCGTTGTCCTGCAAGCCGGCGCACACACGATATGGAATCGCCATGTCAAACGACACGTTATATGGCTGTGCGAGTGCGAATGTGGCGGGAAAGAGGTAGCTCCCCCCTTGATCGTACGAGATGCCGATACCGCCATCGTTACCCACGATCATGCGATCCGGATCGTTGGGATCAATCCACATCGCGTGATGGTCAACATGAATACCAACCGTTGCGTTGCGACCGGTCTTGCCGCCATCGTCGGACACTTTCACAGGCGTGGATGAATAGTAGACGCGGTCAGGATTGCGCGGATGCACGCGCACCTGCGAGTAATAAAACGGACGCGTGTTGTCGCTATTAGTCTTGGTCCACGTCACACCGCCATCCTCGGAACGATAC
>JBGTBX010000342.1:0-2316 GCA_041749115.1 Gemmatimonadaceae bacterium | reverse complement strand
CAGCACAACGAGATCAAGGCCTCCCATGGTGGTATGCCGAATGTGGCCGCTGTCGTGAGCTGGCGGATCGTTGGCCTCACGGCTAACGCCACATTCAAACGGAGCCTTTCGACTTCGCTCACGCTCGATGTTCAGCGCTCGAGGCACTGCCCGCTTGGGTTGCTCTGATCGGATGGGGTCACGGGGATTTCGCCCCGTGACCCTTCCACACCACCGGACGTGCGGTTTTCCGCATCCGGCGGTTGAAACAGGCACCGGTCACCTACGTGCCGGTGTCGGTATCCACGGTATCATAAACCCATGGCGTTGCAGCGTCACATTGCTGAGGGCTTGTTGCAGGGTCGGATGCCGCGCCATCGCCCATGCACCTTTGGCGCAGTAGGCGTTCCCCAAGGCTCGACCGCGCACGCCCAATCGCTTGAGCGCGTTTAATCGGCCTCGCGGGTGATGCCAGCGCAACCAGAAGCACTTTCGCATATGTCGGCGCGTCCACCCAGTGAGGTTTTCCACTTCCTGCCGCCAATCGGCTAATTGGAAGTAGTTCCACCATCCCCGAATGAAGCGCCGCCATTGGTCGCGCAGTTGCTCGCTGGTCAGGCTTTGGCGGGCTTCCCATAATTCCCGGATTTTGGCTTTCAGCCGCGTGATCGTTTTCGGGGCCACCCCGATTCGACCGTCGGCGTAGAGGCGGAATCCGAGTAGACCACTTTGGTCGCTCGGTCCGCTCCCGCTTTTCGCCCGGTTCACTTCCACTTTCAGGTGCTTTTCAATCCAAGCGATCACGCTGGCTTTGACGCGCTCGGCGGAGCGCTCACTGGAGACGAAGATCGCGATGTCGTCGGCGTAACGCACGAACGACAGCCCTCGCTGTTCCAGTTCCTTGTCCAACGGATCGAGGTAGATGTTCGCAAGGAGCGGCGACAGCGGCCCGCCTTGCGGCGTGCCTCGGGTGCGCTTTTCCTGACGGCCATCGGGTGCCTGCATCGGGGCGCGGAGATAATCTCCGATCAACCGGAGCAGCCGTTTGTCCCTCACCTTACTCGCTACCCTGCTCATCAGCTTGTCGTGATCGATCCGGTCGAAGAAACTCTTCAAGTCGAGATCGATCACCCAACTCTGGCCTACCTTGATGAACGCCTGCGCCGCTCGCACCGCGTCATGCGCGCTGCGGCCGGGCCGGAATCCATAGCTGTGTTCGCTGAAGTCCGGTTCCCAGACCGGACTGAGCTGCTGATGGATCGCTTGCTGGATCAGTCGATCCAGCACCGTCGGGATGCCGAGCGTGCGCTCGCCGCCGTTGGGCTTAGGGATCGTCACGGTGCGCACGGCGGCGGGCTGGTAATGCCCGACGAGCAGCGTCGCTTCGATCCTCGACCAACTCTGGCGGATGCGCGGTAGACTGCGCTCCACATCCCATCCATCCACGCCCGCGGCTCCGTCGTTGGCTTTCACCTGCGACCAAGCCGTGTTGAGGTTTTCTTTCGCCAGCACGCTTTCCAGCGTGACTGGTTCCATGTTCACCGTTTCGCGCATCGCTGTCATCGTATCCCTCCCGTGGTTCGCCCGGCCCGTGGCTTGCCCCCCACGCTCCGCCGGCTTCGAGGAATCCACCCCAGAGCCTGCTTTGCGCCCGACGAGGAAGCGGCCGTAGTTGCCACGCCCCGTTGGTTTCGGAGGACTGCTCGCCCTGATGGTCGGAGTCGCTCGGTTGATCGCGCTTGCCTGTTCCTTCGGCCCTTCGCTCGGCCCGCCGTTACGCGGGCGTCTTCACTACTACGGCCTTTGCTGACTTCTCCCCTGCTCTCACACGGGAGATCTCCCCGGGTAAGGTGCATGAACTTTCGGCCCGCGCCGTCAGGCTCTACCCGATGCGTCTTTTGGTGACAGTTGGATTTCGCGTTCTCTCGCACGCTCATCGCCCGCATCGCGGCCTCACTGCCTGTTTGTGTTCCTACGGTCGTGCCTTCGCTCCGGACTTCTTTCGTGCTGAGTACCTCGCGGCACCCGCCTTGTCCTTCACTACGGTTATTGTCACTGTTTCCGAACATTTCGTTTCATATGTTTAGTTCATGCCCATGCCGGGCACACGAGTGCGGTGCCTCGGCACCGCAGTAGACAGGCCGGCTCGACGGACTGCTTCTGGATTCTATGAGCGTGATCGCGTTCGTCGATGCGGAAGGCCGAGGCCGTCCTTCGGAAAGCGGCGCCAATTCGCCGCACTCCAAGAGGCGGTTGCAGAGTGATCCGCTCTTGCCGCAGGAAGAAATTGTGAGGGTGACATGGTGGTCTAGATCAAGTGCCCCGCGAGCTTGCTCC
>JBGTBX010000341.1:0-2054 GCA_041749115.1 Gemmatimonadaceae bacterium | reverse complement strand
GGTCATGGACGCCGGGTCGGTGACAGCGTTGAGGACGGCTGCAGCGTCTGCGGTGGCCACCCGCGCACTGGCGGCGACCTAGTCGGGTGAGGTCGCCGTGCTCGGGGCGGGTGTACAGGCCCGGCTCCACCTCAAAGCTCTTGCGGAGGTCATGGACGTTGCTCGGGCGACGGTGTGGAGCCGTAGCTTGGACTCCGCGCACCGCTTGGTCGAGTGGGCAACGGGCGAGGTGCCTTTCCCGGTCGTCGCGCGGCCATCCGTCTGGGAGGCGACTGCGACGGCCGATGTGATCTGCACGGTGACCAGCGCCGCCGAGCCACTGCTGCGCTTGGCCGATGTCCGGCCCGGCACACACGTCAACGCAGTCGGAGCGTGCTTCCCGACGTCGAGGGAGTTGGACGCGGACCTCGTGCGCGCAAGCCGGATCTTCGTAGATGTGGAGGACAGCGCGCGGCAGGAGGCAGGCGATCTCCTCCTCGCCGCGGCCGACGGGCCACCGCTTCCCATGGTCGAACTCGGCCAGGTACTACGTGGCGAGACCGCAGGTCGGCGGAACCCCCTTGAGATCACTGTCTTCGAGTCCCTGGGCTTCGCCGCACTCGACGTAGCAGCCGGCCTTCTACTGCATGAGCGCGCGGTGGCGCATCAGGTCGGGATCGAGGTCACAATCAGTTGATGTGGCGGATGAGTGACTACCCCTTGAGCCGGTACTGCTTTCAGCTGGCCATCGGCTCGATGACTTAGCGGCTGTGGCCAGCGCCAATCCTGAAGGAGTGAGATAATTGAAAAAAGTCCTCCTCGTTGAACTGTCCGTTTTCGAGCGGATGACACCTCTGGCCTCGGGCTACCTGCAGGCCTACGCCCTGGCGAATTCAATGATTCGCAGCGACTATCGATTCGAGCGGTATACGGCTGTCGCCAAAACACCCCGGACTAAAGTCATACAGGACTTGGTCCGAGCAGATGCCGATGTGTACGGGTTCAGCTGCTACGTATGGAATATGCGCTTGGTGAGGTCCGCCGTGGACGCCATTGGGCAAGCAATTCCGCACGCGCAGATTATTCTTGGTGGCCCTCAGGTGATGTCACAGGCTCATCGATACCTCAACACGACCGATGAACGGACTGTAATCTGCAACGGCGAAGGAGAGAGTACTTTTACGCAGTACCTTCTCGCGCTTACCGATCCCAGCCTGCGACTCCACGAAGTCGATGGTCTCAGCTTCTACCGGGACCGCGAATTGGTCACAACTGCAAAGCAGCCAAGAAGCAGCAGCCTGGATGAGATCCCCTCGCCCTTTCTGACAGGCATCTTCGACTCCGATCGCTATAGCATCGCCATACTAGAGACGAATCGCGGTTGTCCCTATCACTGCGGGTTCTGCTTCTGGGGTGCCGCCACAAACGATCGGGTACATCGATTCGACGAGCAACGAGTCCGTGACGAAATCAAGTGGGTGGCCAAGAACGAAATACTCTTCCTCTTCATCGCCGACGCGAATTTCGGGATGTTGAGCCGGGATATCGACATTTCTCGACACATAACGAACTGCGCAGGCGACCATGGGGCGCCGAACGTCGTATACTTCTCTGCGGCGAAAAACAAGCCGCAGGCGGTCACACGAATCACCAGCATCTTTCAGGAGGCGAATCTAATCTCTTCGCAGCCGGTGTCACTACAGACCCTCGAGCCGAGAAGTCTCGAACTGATCTCCCGCTCGAACATCAAACTGAGCGCCTTCGCCGCGATCCAAGAAGATTTGCGCGAAAAGCGAATCAGCTCCTATATTGAACTGATCTGGCCACTGCCGGGGGAAACCCTTGATTCTTTCAAGCGTGGTATAGGAACGTTGTGCGCGAACGAGGCGCAAACAATTATTGCATACCCCCACCTATTTCTCAACAACACTCCCATTAACCATAATTCCGACCAAATGGGAATAGTCACGCGGGCGGCTGGCGGAGAAGCCGCGGAAGCCGAAGTTGTCATTGGCACGAAGGAAGTCTCTGAGGACGAATTCGCCGAGGGCATGTACTTCTTCTACGCCTTCCAT
>JBGTBX010000340.1:0-2889 GCA_041749115.1 Gemmatimonadaceae bacterium | reverse complement strand
CATGACGTCGGCCGGCACATATTGGTAAGGGTCGTCCAGGGCATTGAGCACTGCGTGTTTGTATAAGAAGTGGAGGACTCCGATCTTGTAGTTCTCATCACCGGGGGGCACGCGCAGCCGGCAGAAGTCGTAGCCGATCTTCCGCATCGGCAGTTTGGCGTGCTCAAGGCGGTCGCTCAGGCTATCAACAAAAGTGACATGCTCGATTTGCTTCTCGCGAATCCGGTTGATGAGATCGTGGCCCGCCGGGTCGTCGTTACGAAACGAGACCAGAAGTTCGCCGGCGATGGTGTCACACATTGGCGGCCTCCTGACTAAAATCCCATTTCACGCTTACCTGGAAGGTGCCTTCGGCGGTGCCCTTGGTGACGAAAGGAATGCCGGCTTCGCCTGCGAGCGTGATGCTGAACTCCAGCGCGAGCTCGGAGGGTTTGGCGTTCTTGAGGGTGGCTTCAATTTCGGTTTGGACGGTGTCGCAGACTTCGGCGATGGCCTGGCCGAGCTTCTTCACTTGATCGAAGGTGCGTTCGACGACGTCGTCTGCGCCGGCAATGCCGCCGCCGCCGCCTTTCGGGGGCGCGACGGTGGCGGGCATACGGGCGACTTCGATGAGCATGGTAGTGCCGGTTGGGGTTCGGACTTCGATGGCCTTCATGGGTTGGGGGCTCCTTTCACGGGAACGATGATCGAATGAACGCTGAATGCTGAATGCTGAATGCTGAACGATGGTAGCTGGTCGCTGACGCGACTCACCGCGGTGAATGCGGAGGTTGGCGGTGATTGTTGACGGTGGAGTGATACACCTTCACACGGGAGAAATCAATGATTTCTCTGTGCAACCTCTGCGTTCTCTGTGTCTCTGTGGTGAGCGGTTGTGGCAGTAAGACTCACCACAGAGACACAAAGGACACGGAGGTTGCACAGAGATTCGCGGCGGCGGTTGAACGCAGGTCCGATTCCTTATCCGCCGACCATTGCGCCTGGCGAATGAGGAGCGCTAGTTCCATCGTCCGGCCCAGGCGGAGGGCGAGCCGCCGGGCCCCGGTTTCCAACGCCACGGGCTCGGTGGTCTGCGCGAGCCAGCCTTCCGCCTGGTCCAGCGATGTCCGCGCGGTTTGCGCTGCGGCTAAGAGCTCCGCACTGCGCGCTTCGTTCAGGCACTCCAGCACCACTGCCTTGTATGCCGCGAAAGGTCGCGACGAGGGCTGCGTTTGATTCGGCGATGACGATGACGATGACGATGACGATGACGAGCCCGTCGCCAGCCCGAGCGCTCGCAGCGTGTCGAGCGACAGCACGTTGGTGGTGCCTTCCCAGATCGGCAGCACCTGCGCGTCGCGCAGGAGTTGCGGGAGGCCCGTGTCTTCGACGTACCCTGCGCCGCCGAAGGATTCGATCACTTCGCTCAGAACGTTGACCGCCTGCTTCGCCGTCGTCAGCTTCATGATGGGCGTGAGCAGTCGCAGCAGGGCGCGGTAGTCGTCCAGCTCAGCACCCGACTTCCCTGGCGATTCAGTTTGCCCCGTCAGTTCAGCGACATAAAACGCGAGGTGGAAGGCGGCCTCAGCCTCGGCTTCAAGGCCCAGGAGCGTATGTGCGTGAAGCGGCTTCTCCGATAAACGCGCGCCGAAGGCGGTGCGCTTCTGCGCATAGTCCGTTGCGAGCGCAATTCCGCGTCGCATGAGGGCCACGGCGCTGATGCCGTTCCAGAGACGCGTGATGTTCAGCAGCGGTGCAATATTCCTGATGCCCTCTGTTGAATCCGTGACGAGCTGGGCAGGGGTACCGTCCAGAGTGAGTTCTGCTGTTGGCACTTTGCGTGTGCCCAACTTGTCTTTGAGCCGGTTGATCTGAATGTTGCGCAGGCGGCCGTCCTCGTCACGCAGTTCTACGTAAAAGAGCGCGAGGCCGCGACCACCGGGTGGATTCCCTACTGGCCGTGCAAGCGTGAGAGCTATCTGCGAATTGACTGCCGAAGCGAACCACTTATTTCCGTGAAGCCGCCAGCTATCGATTTGTGTTTCGGGATTGGAGGAGTCCTTAACGGCGGTGGTTTGTGACAGACCGACGTCGGAGCCGCCCGTGATCTCGGTCATCCACTGGCCCGCGGTCCAGGCGCGCGCCGGGTTGCGGCTAATGAGATGTGGCACCGCGCGATCGATCAGGGCCTGGTTGCCGGAGTTCAGGAGCGTGCGCGCGGCGCCGTCAGTCATGGCGAGCGGGCAACTGTAGATGTCGGTGGAGGGCGTGAAGAGATACGCGAGCGCGCACTGGTGCACGCGCGAGAGGCTGCCGTGCTTTTGCTCGTAAGCGGTGGCAACGACGCCAAACTCCGCTGCGATTTTTGCTGCGACATTCCACACACCCGTTACTTCAACTTTGTCGATGCGATTACCCCAGGCGTCCCACTGGGTGAGGGTGGGTTCACTCAGTCGATCCTCCAATTGGAGGTGGTAGAGCTCGTCGCCGGCCAGCCTGCCGAGCTCGCGCAGCTCGGGTTGGATCTCGCCGAGCATTGTTGTTGGGAGCACGCGTGCCAGGTAAGAGCGCAGCACGCGGTCGTCGTCGTATTGGTTGCCGAGCCTCGGCGGGGATTGTTGAAACGGCATTGGGCTACCGGCAGAGTAAATTAAAAAGGAAAAAGGTAAAAGGCAAAAAGGGGCTGCGCCGGGGCAGTAGCCCGACCGTGAGGGAGGGCTCCGGTACGGTAGCTGCTAGCGACGTTCAAGCTGGGGCTTAATCATCCTTCCGCCCCTCATCCTTCGCCCCTCTCATTAGCACCTGGCTTCAGCCAGGTGCTACGCGTTACAAAATTCCGCCACCCTCTCATTAGCACCTGGCTTCAGCCAGGTGATACGTGTCGCAAAATTCCGCTGCCCTCTCATTAGC
>JBGTBX010000339.1:0-4244 GCA_041749115.1 Gemmatimonadaceae bacterium | reverse complement strand
GAAGCGTCCAGCGGCATGGTGTCCTCGTGGCCATCGATGAAGACCAGCCCGGTGTCGCCGACGTGATCACGCAGACCGGTCACGATGCCGAGCAGCATCGAGCAGTCGTCGCCATAGACGAACGGGAATCGGCCGGCAACGACTGATCCTCCAACCCACTCGTTGAGGGTCTCGGTCATCGCCAATAGCGCCGGCTCGTTGATCAGACTCGTCGCGGCTCCGCGCGCCTACGTCGGAGCGGGCAGCGTGACGTCCTCGACGGCAACATCGTGGCCCTCGAACACGTCGAGCAAACCCGCACGGCGCAGCGCGATCGCCGCGACGGATGACCACTATGTCGGCTGTGCACGTGCTAGGTGAAGCGACGTCGGCCTTGGGCCCGCCGTCACTTCTTCTCGTGAGCCGTTCCGCCGCCAGACGCCTTCCGTGGCGGAGCATCTGAACCGCGAGCGGCGAACCGCCCGAAGGTGGAGACGCCGGGAAGCGACGACACCGCCGAGAATACGTCGTTGCCAGTTGCGACCAGCGCTTCGAGTTTTGGCAGTAACGCGTCCATCGTCCGGATCGCCGGATCGGCGAGCGCGAAGTAGCGTTCCGCGCGATCGATCGTCTGGTTGAGGCGTTCCGTCGCGGCCGCCAAATTCTCAACCAGGTCGGGCAACTGGGCCGCCAGCTGTATCGAAGCGGGCGGGAGGCGCATGGCGCCGCTGGCGACCGCTTGAGCCGCTTCCGCCGCGGCTTGCGCGGCGGCCTTGACGTCCGTCGCGCTCGGAACCCTATTGCTCGTCATAGCCACAACTGTGCCGCATTCTCGCCGCAATGTTGCGTTCTTGGGGGTGTTGGCCGCACACATCCCAGTTCGATCATGAGGTGGCTCGAAAAAAGCTGTGTCACAGCAGTTTCCGCGGAGACTCCCTCCCCGTATAGATTCGTCACTGTGACGTATCGATTCCGATGGTAACCGGTGCGTCCTCAAGAGGTGCGAGTTGGCAGGGGAGTCGGGGCCAGGACTAAGAGATGAGGGCGGTCACGATCGCCGTGGTCTCGCGCAGGGCGGCGACGCCGATGGTGCCGATTGGTTCGTCGAGCGCAGCGCTGGGAAGCCACTGCACAAGTTCCGGTAGAAGCGTGCCTTCGGGTTGCTCGACAGCGATGACCATCGCCATGGCGTCGTCCGGCAGCCGGCCGGGAATGAATGGGCATGTGATCACACGTCCGGTATCGGCGGCGAGATGGATCGCATTCGACAGAACGGCAACGTAGAGCTCATGCTCGCTGTCGCTGCGTGGCGCGATGTCGCCGGGAGCGATCACAAGCCCGCGGTCTGGTTCGCCTGGTAGACCTTCTGCGCGTAGGCATCGATGTCCAGCGCCGGGACGGTGCGGGTCGTGTAAGTCTGCAGGGCAGCACGCAGATGCTCGTTGCGTAGGGCCTGCTCGACCATCTCCGACCGATTTACGCCAGCGGCCTTAGCGTCCGCGTCGGTCGCGGCGAGCACGGCCGCGTCTACAGTCACAGAAATCTTCTCCTTCGCCATACCAAGTATCCTACCTATCGTGCTACCGAAGCCGCCGACAAGGCGGGCGGCCCATCTCACGTGGGGAAGCCGGATCATCGGTAATGCGTCACGTGATGAAATGCCTTGGACCAAGCCCCAGCACCCGATTGGTTGCGGTCGCAGCTGACTCCGGTGTCGGGCGCGCAGTGCTGCGCCGAGGTCGCGACATTGTGGGACATCAGAACCCGATTGGGGGACATCAGAACGTGAATTCGGTTGCAGCCAAACTAACTCGCTGTAGGTAGCTGGCAACGGTGCGTGTTCAAGAGGTGCGAGTTCCTGGTTGGCTGCGCCTTTTGGGGATGACAAGCCAGTTGACCGATCGCGGAGTCTGCTCGTCTCAATAGACCGTCGTTTCGCTAGGACTCAGGCAGATCAGGCCGCCGCGCTACCGGCCTAAAGCAGGTCTTCAGCTCGCTGGCACCTAAGGGCTCACCTCGGCGGCCGCCCACCCCCCGGCAGGCCGCATCAGCGGTCTGACCAGCGGATTTCATCGTCCGCGAACCATCACCGAATCCCCACCCGGCAAAGTTCCTGGCGTCGGGGAACGACTGATCGGTCCCGGATTCAGTACCGCTCGGCCGGACGCCCCGGCGAGCCCGAACCCGCAGGAGAACATCACGAGCAAGCGTGCACAAACTCGCTAAGGCCACCGCCGTCGCGGCCCTGTCCGCGTCGCTGGTTGGACTAACCGCCAGTACCGCCAGCGCCAGGCCGATGTCGGAGGTGCAATGCGTGGCACTTGAGAACGAGATGGGTTACAACAGAATGCGGATGGGCGACGCCCAGCGCGCGAACAAGCCATCCGAGTATCGCTACTGGGCCAAGTGCTACGACAACGCCCAGGTCGTTTACTCCAGGGGTTGCTGAGCCCGGATCGGACAGCATGACACAAGTGACAATATACGTTGCGGCACAGTGTGATTCAGTCTAGTCTACTGGCGACGGTGCGATGCTGACGAGGCAGAAATCAACTGGTGCGAGCACATTCATCAAGTGCAACTCGCCGCAGTTGACTGGTAACGGTGCGTGCTAAAGGGGTGCGAGTTGCGACTTTTCGCCACGTCGGTGACCGTAATTGACTGCAACTGGACGCGCTGGGAACATTCATATGTATTCATTGTAGCGGTGGATATGTATACTGGAGCCGTGAAAACGATCACGATCACGATCCCCGAAGAGCTCGATGTGCTGGCTGCCGCCGAAGCCCACCGTCGCGGCATCTCAAAGTCCGAGTTGATCCGCCTGGGGCTCGGCACCGTCCTTTCGCCACCGCTTAATGTGTCCGATGAGGGCATGTGGCGCTCGCTCGCGGGGTTCGGGTCGGACCATGTTTCGGTGGAACCGGGCGAGATCGACGACGTCGTCTACGGCCAGTGAAGTTCGCCGACACGGGTTGGTGGGTGGCGTGGGCGCTGCCCAGGGATGCTCGGCACGATGACGCGCTGGGCATGCTGGGCGCTCTCGGACGGTCCGAGCAGATCCTGACGACTAATCTTGTTGCAGGCGAGACCTGGACGTTTCTGCGGCGCAAGGACAGCCACCGGACTGCGCTGGCCTTTCTCGATCGGCTCGACACTCTGAGGAATGCCGAGCGCCTCGTCGTGCACCGAGTTGCAGAGGACCAAGAAGCGGCAGCGTGGGACTGGCTCCGCAAACACGACGAGCGGGTGTATTCCTACGTGGACGCAACGAGTTTTCGCGTCATGCGGGACCGGCGGCTGCGCGAAGCCCTGGCCTTCGACCAGGACTTCGCGGCGGCCGGATTCGTAGAGGTCCGGGCCAACCTATAGCAAACTCACCGCTTATCGGATCTCGGCGGTACCCGGACGGCTCTTGACTATTCGCAGACCTGCGAGGTTTGTAATGAAATCCGCTGTGCTACAGCGTAACTCGCAATGGTAACTGGTGACGGTGCGTGCTCGGGAGGTGCGAGTTGTTTCCGCGGGGCGTAGGGGAGTGGTGCTGCCTTGCTTGCTGACGGACAGGCGTTGTCAGACGCTTCACTTTTCGCGGCGTGGTGACCCAGAACGGCACCCAAGTGACGATTGACGGTGGCTGGTCAACTCACCGCCAAATTGGATCAGTGCCCGCGTCGACCCAACTTGACCGGAACTGATTTCTGTTATCCGTGGCGGGCTGCTTCTTGGACGAGTTGCACTCGGGAGGTGAGGTCGAGTTTGGTGTAGACGTGGGTGAGGTGGGCTTGTACGGTGCGCGGTGAGATGAAAAGCCTTGTGGCGATGTCTTTGTTCGCGAGGCCTTCGCTGACGAGTCGCACGACTTCGAGCTCGGCGGGGGTCAGCGATTCCCAGCCGCTGCTGGCGCGCTTACGGCCGCCACGGCCGCGCTGTGCGTAGGCGATCGCTTCTTCGGTGGACAGCTCAGTGACCTCCTCCCATGCGGATTCGAGCTCCTTCTCGCCCATAGCATCTCGCAGCGCCGTAACCGAGGCCTGGTAGCCGGCTTCGTGAATCATGAAGCGGACCACGCCGACGCGCTGTCGGATGGCATCAGCGGCACCGTAGAGTCGCGCTGCGTCGTGGTGGCTGCCGGTGTCTCCGACAATATCGGCGAGGCATTCGAGGATGTCGGGCACGCCCGCCTGCGCGTCGATTTCGGCAGCTTGCGCGAGCGCATCATGGGCGTCGCGTTCCGCTCGTTCGCGTTCACCGTGGGCGATCGA